>CAYORF010000017.1:0-36678 GCA_964406305.1 uncultured Anaerolineales bacterium
AGATCGGGAGAAGAGGGGCAGGATACCCTGATCGTTCTCGAAAGCAGCGATCCCAAACCAATCGAGTTTAGTGTTGACCTGTCGCTATCAGCAGTGCACCAGGGGCCGGGTGGAGAAATTGTTCTGGCAGGCGACGACTTTACTATCATCCCCATCAAAGATATCCCATTTGTAGTATCCGCTGGGTCATTCTTCCAGGTAAATACCGGGGTTGCAGAACTGATCGTGGATTTCCTCCTGGAGAAACTTCCCCTGCAAGATGACACTCTGATCCTGGACGTTTACTGCGGTGTGGGTTTATTCAGTGCGTTTTTAGCTCCCAGGGTGGGGAAAGTTATTGGGATCGAATCCAATCCCAAGGCGGGAGAGGACTTCTTGTATAATCTGGCGGATATTGATAATGTGGATTTTTATGACCTTCCCGCAGAGAATGTGCTGCCATTCCTTGATATCACGCCTGATATCATATTGTTGGACCCTCCCCGAGCGGGAATCTCTAAAAAAGTTCTAGATAGCGTGGTGTCACTGAATCCAGGGTTGATCACATATATTTCTTGTGATCCGGCCACGCTGGCCCGGGATGCCGTTAGATTTCAGAAACAGGGGTATATCTTACAGGAATCGACGCTATTCGATATGTTCCCGCAAACCTTCCATATCGAGAGTGTAAATATATTCCGAAGGGTATAGAAGCAGGTATAATTTATCTCACTATGACTTAAACTTAGTCTAGTGTAAAATGCGGGCACAATAATGAGGATGTAGTTCTATCCAATTTGAATAAGCAAAAACCGGTCCGGATCCAGGACTTTTTTTACAGGATAATATTGATGGTAAAAAAAGGCAGCTTGATTTTATTACCTCTTCGGCGACCTGATCAACTGATCAGGTTGTTGGTCCTATTGCAACTATTGTTATGTGAACCCACCTAAGGTATCAGGCCTGTTTCGAGGGAAGAAAATCGAAACGGGCTTTTTTTATCGCATTAGTTCGGGAGGTGTTTATGAGTAAAAATCTCGATTTGAACCGTGAAATACCAGTATTAGATTGGGAATCCCATCTGGCTGAACGCACAAAATCTATGCAAAGTTCAGCGATCAGGGAATTGTTAAAAATCACCCAGGATCCAGAAGTGATTTCCTTTGCGGGAGGGCTTCCGGCACCGGAAGTGTTCCCGATTCGAGAAGTAGATGAAGCCTGCTCCTATGTGCTGCAAAAATTGGGTAAACAGGCCCTGCAGTATAGCGCGACAGAAGGATATTATCCCCTGAAGGAATTCCTGGCTTCCTCTATGCATAAATATGGCATTCCTGCACTTCCAGAGAATGTCTTGTTGACTAACGGTTCCCAGCAGGCCTTAGATCTGGTCGGACGAATTTTCATTGATCCTGGAACTTATGTTTTATCGGGCCGGCCAACCTACCTGGGCGCAATCCAGGCCTGGGGAGCTTATCAGGCAAAGTTCCATACTATGCGAGTGGATGAACACGGTATGGTGGTTGATGAAATTGAGCGTGCCTATGAAAAAGCGCTCAAGGACAGCGGACGACCGCCAGCATTTATCTATGTTCTACCAAATTTTCATAATCCCGCCGGAACAACCCTACCGATGGAGCGGAGAATCAAACTGGCAGAGATCGCTGTAAAATTGGATCTTGCCGTTATAGAGGATGACCCCTACGGACAGCTCCGATTTGAAGGAGACCATATCCCACCGATATGTAATTTAATCCCGGAGCGGACTATATACCTGGGTACCTTCTCTAAAACCATGGCGCCCGGGTTGCGGCTGGGATGGATCGTTGCCTCTGAAGCCCTGATGAAAAAATTGATCCAGGCCAAACAGGGCTGTGACTTGCATACCGGCACTTTTGTACAGTACATCGCCAATGACATATGCCAGCGCGGGAGACTGAAACCGCATATCGATAAGATTCGCAAAGTTTATAAAAAACGACGCGATACCATGCTGGATTCCCTGGCAGAATTCTGGCCGGAAGAGTGTTCCTGGACCAAGCCGGAGGGAGGGTTATTCTTGTGGGCACGCGTTCCAGAATCAATAGACACAGATAAATTCCTGAGGGAGAAAGCGCTCAAAGAGAAAGTGGCCTATGTCCCGGGAATTAATTTTTATCCCAATGCTGATGGCGGCCATGAAGCGATGCGCTTGAATTTCTCTTATGCGCCTCCGGAAGTTATTGTCGAGGGTATTAAAAGATTGGGACTTGCATTAAAAAAGGAAATAGCCGGCAGCTAGTTTATTGATGGAGATTTATTTCTTTATCACTGAATTAGATTGACATTCGTCATAAAAACAACCATTGACAACACCAGTTGCGCCTAAGGCTTGTATGATATAAGCGCTGGAGTTGTCCAGACAAACAGATAATCATGTGACAGTATTGTGCAAGGAGGTTTATTGTGTCCCTAATTCGAGATGTGATTGCCAAAACCAAGGAAAAAGATCCTGCCCAGCCCGAATTCCATCAGGCGGTAGAAGAGGTATTAAATACCCTGGAGCCAACTGTTGAGAAACACCCGGAACTCGTTCAGGCCAAGATCTACGAACGTGTTGTAGAGCCCGATAGGGTCATCATGTTTCGTGTCCCCTGGGTAGATGATGATGGAGAGGTGCATGTTAACCGAGGTTTCAGGGTCCAGTTTAATAATGCGATTGGTCCATACAAAGGTGGCTTGCGATTCCACCCATCAGTAAACCTGGGCATTATTAAATTCCTCGGTTTTGAACAGATTTTTAAGAACTCTCTCACCACATTGCCCATGGGCGGCGGAAAAGGTGGATCGGATTTTGACCCCAAAGGCAAAACCGATCGGGAAGTGATGAGCTTCTGTTATGCCTTTATGAGGGAACTATACCGCCATATCGGTCCGGACACGGATGTCCCTGCTGGAGATATTGGCGTAGGCGGCCGGGAAATCGGCTACATGTATGGCATGTATAAAAAAATCCGCAATGAGCATACTGGTATATTGACCGGAAAGGGATTGGAATATGGAGGAAGTTTGATCCGCCCAGAAGCTACCGGCTACGGCTCGGTGTATTTCGCCGGTGAAATGCTCAAAGTTCGCAATATGGACATGGCCTCCAAAACGGCCATCGTCAGTGGGTCCGGCAATGTGGCCCAGTACACCATTGAAAAACTTCTTGATCTGGGCGCCAAGCCCATTTCCCTGTCCGACTCCTCCGGAACCATTATCGATGAGGGCGGAATTGACAGAGACAAACTGAAGTATGCCATGGAACTGAAAAACATCCGCCGCGGCCGCATCAAGGAATATGCCGAGGCTCACGATGTTCCTTATTTCCCGGACATGAGTGTTTGGGATGTAGTCAAGCAAGAAGGCATCAAGGCTGAATTGGCCTTCCCCTCAGCAACCCAGAATGAGATCCACACTGACCATGCCCAGGCATTGGTTGACAATGGCGTCATCTGTGTTTCTGAAGGCGCAAATATGCCTTCCACTCAGGAAGCAGTCGATATCTTCCAGGATAACAATTTAATGTACGGTCCAGGAAAAGCTGCCAATGCTGGCGGTGTGGCGACATCTGGTCTGGAAATGAGCCAGAACAGCGCCCGCCTGGCCTGGTCCCGGGAAGAGGTGGATGAAAAACTTCACGGCATCATGCGGAGCATTCATAAAACTGCCCTCGATGCAGCGGAAGCTTATGGAGACCCCGGCAACTACGTTATGGGTGCAAATATTGCTGGTTTCTTAAAGGTTGCCAAGGCAATGCTTGCTTACGGCGTAGTCTGATAGACGACACGATTAAATCAAAAACCGCCAACTATACAGCTGGCGGTTTTTTTGTTAAGGGACGGAGTCATTTGGAAGGACTTCGTCCCCATCTGTTCTAAGGACGCAATCTCTTTGTTATTAATTTCCCAGCATCTCTTTCTCGGTGAAAACGACAACTTCTTTCCCGGTCAATTTCTCTTGTACTTTTTTGATGATCAAATCCATATGACCGTTATTGGCGACAAAATCGAGATTATCACCAGGTATAGTCAATACTGGGCACAGGTCAAAATTTTCGATCCATTGGTCGTAAAGAACATTCAGCTGATCTAGATAAGTCGGATCGATTTCTTCTTCGTAGTCTCTCCCGCGTTGCTTGATGCGCTCCTGTAAAGTGGGTACTGAGGCTTTGATATATAAGACCAGGTCAGGAGGTGGTAGGAATTCTACTAGGGCCTGGTAGAGCTCCTGGTATGTTTGATAATCTCTTTCACCCATTTGTCTTTGCTGATAGAGATTGTGGGCAAAGATCTTGGCGTCTTCATACACGCTACGATCCTGGATCACTGATCCGGGATGGGCGCAAAGATTCTTATGCGCGCGCAGTCGACGGGTTAAGAAAAAGACCTGGCTGTGAAAAGCCCAGGTTTGCATATCTTTATAAAAATCTGGTAAATAAGGATTATCACTTTCGGGTTCAAAAAAAGGTGTCCAGCCGAGATTGTCACAAAGACTCTGTACTAATGTGGTTTTCCCCACTCCGATATTGCCAGCTACTGCAACAAACTTTTCCATTTCCGCTCCCGTAAACTAATAAGTCTTACTCTGCATTTTACTACTATTAACAGGGTAAATTATTCATTTATATTAAAAAATACATTACTGAACCTTAAAAAATTAAGTCCCGGTTCTATTAAAAAGAAACCGGGACTTTTTTGGATTGACAGTGGATTAGGAAATTGTTAATTTCCCAGGTGCATGGGCATGATCACGTGCAGGAAATTGTCATCGCCAACCGGGCGGATCACGCCGGGGCTGGTGGATTTTGAAGTTTCCAGGGCTACATTTTGGCTCTGGATCACATCAAGCACTTCTCTCAAATATCGAACGTTGAAGGCAATGATAATGTCATCTCCGTCAATTGTGGCGTCCATTACGGCCTGGCTGGATCCGGTTTCTTCGGATTGCCCAGATATCTCTACTTCGCCTGGTGAATTTTCTTCTGTTCCGGGGCGGATATTCACCTGGGCGATGAGCGACCCTTCCCGGGCGAAGATCTCCGCCTGTTTACAAGATTTCAGGAAGGAGGCGGTGGAAAGAATGGTGCGGGATTGATATTCCTTGGGGATGATCTGTTGATAATCCGGGAATGTGCCTTCGATCAGCTGGGAGATCAGTTCAATGTCCTTGGTCCGGAAGATCACCTGTCCCCGATCAGGGGGAAGGGCCATGGTGATCACTTCGCTGCCATCATTACTTATGCGGGCTAACTCGCTAAGAGCTCGGGCTGGAATAACAGCTTTGATCGGCGCAGGAACGGGGGTGGAGAGTTTTGCTGTCCTGACCGAGAGCCGGAAACCATCTGCTGCGGCCAGAGTCATTGTGTTATCTTCCACGGTGAGGAGTACGCCTGTCAGAATCGGTCGGGCTTCATCATGAGAAGCGGCAAACACTACCTGCTTGATCATTTCCTTAAAATCAGACACATTGACCTCTATGCCTGTTTCCATATCCGGTGATGGCATCGGGGGAAACTCCTGGGCATCAATGCATTTGATATCAGTATTAAGGGATCCGCTCTTGATATTTAGCGTTTGAGTTGGCTCGTGCAGGGTGATATCGGTTTTGGCCGGAGGGATAGTGCTGACCAGGTCTGTTAACGTCCGGGCAGGTACAGTTGTGGAGCCTTCTTCTTCTATCTTGGCCCCAATCCAGCAGGTGATACCCAGCTCAAGGTTGGTTGCGGAGAGGCGCAATCGGCCATCATCGGTGGCAACCAGGATATTGGATAAAACAGGCAGGGTGCTGCGGGGGGAGACAGCCCGGGATACGATGCTCAACCCATGGGCAAGGTTTTCTTGCAGGACAGAAATCTTCATAAATGGCTTCCTATTATGACTATGTCGCAACGACCGTAAATTGTACAGTAAGTATACAATGAAACCGTTTTTTGAGCTATAAGAAATACCCTCTCTCCCGGGGGAAGCGATTTTGCCCCTTTAGAAAAGGAAATCACCCACCAGAACTGAAAAAAAGTTAATTGACAGGCTTATTGGGCCATGTTATCATCCGCCGTACATACAAATATGCCTTTGAAGGCACTCTTATCCAGAGAGGTGGAGGGAACGGCCCTTTGATACCTCGGCAACCGGGCAGCGCTATGCGCTGCAGATGGTGCTAACTCCGACAGGTGGATTCTGGAAGATGAGAGGGCGCTATTGAGTTGTTGCCCTTTCCTGCAGACCAGAAGGGGCAATTTTAGTTAAGGGAAGTATTCCAACTCAGGAGGTTATATGAACAATACACTAAATAATATCCCCAGTTTGTTATTCACGTCAGAATCGGTGACAGAAGGTCACCCGGACAAGATGTGTGATCAGATCAGCGATGCGGTGTTGGATGCCTGCCTCGCTCAGGATCCCAGATCGCGGGTTGCCTGTGAAACGGCGACCAAGACCGGATTTGTCATGCTGTTGGGTGAAATCACGACCCTGGCAGATATAAATTTTGACAAATTGGCCCGTGATGTTGTCACCGGCATCGGATATGATCGGGCTAAAAAAGGATTTGATGGCGCAACCTGTGGTGTGCTGGTAGCAATTTCCCAGCAGTCTGGCGACATCGCCATGGGTGTAGACCAGGCCCTGGAATCCAAATCCGGGGAAGTGACAGAAGCTGAAGTAGAATCCATTGGTGCAGGTGACCAGGGCATGATGTTCGGTTATGCCTGTGATGAAACACTGACGTTTATGCCAACTCCGATCTACTTGGCGCATAAACTTTCCCGCCGTCTGGCGGAAGTTCGTAAAGACGGCACCCTGGATTGGGTCCGCCCGGATGGAAAAAGCCAAGTGACCATTGAATATCAATACGGAAAACCCGTACGGGTGGATACGGCTTTGATCAGTACTCAACATGCCCCTGAAATATCCCAGGAGGAGATCCGGGAATTGATCATTAAACACGTGATCACACCTATTCTGCCGGAAGAGATGGTGGATGATAAGATGAAAATTCTTGTCAATCCTACCGGGCGTTTTGTCACCGGTGGTCCATTGGGAGATGCCGGTCTGACGGGGCGCAAGATCATCGTCGATACCTATGGAGGTATGGGACGGCATGGCGGTGGAGCTTTCTCCGGGAAGGATCCCACGAAAGTTGACCGCTCCGGAGCCTATGCTGCCCGCTGGGTGGCCAAAAATGTTGTCGCGGCCGGATTGGCGAGCCGCTGCGAGATCCAGGTATCCTATGCGATCGGTGTAGCCCATCCACTGAGCGTAAACGTGGAAACCTTTGGAACAGGCAATATCTCTGATGAAAAGATCAGTGAACTGGTAAATGAATTTTTCGATCTGCGCCCGGGTGCCATTATTCGCGATCTGAACCTGCGCCGACCGATCTATCAGAAGCTAGCTGCTTATGGACATTTCGGTCGTGATGATCTGGATTTGTCCTGGGAGAATACCGATCGAGCGGTTGAGATCAAGAAAGCTGCTGGGTTGTAAAATATTACTTAACATAAGATCCCGGAGGCACAAAGTCTCCGGGATCTTTTTAATTAATCGTTAATCCTTATTGTTCCCGGAATAAAAAGTAATTCCAGTGGCCTATTTATTTTTACAGGTGGAATTCAAACGCTTTTAGGAGCTGTTTCTTGGGTTTAAATCCAGCCACCCGGGCGGCTACGTCTCCGTTAACAAATAAAAGCAAGGCAGGAATGCCCATTACACCATATTGGACAGGCAGGTTAGGGTTTGAGTCCACGTCCATTTTGTAAACATTGGCTTTCCCGACCCAATCACCGGCCAGTTCTTCGACCAGGGGAGAAACCATTTTACAGGGACCACACCAGGTAGCTGTGAAGTCAATTAGGACTGGCAGCTCTGATCCCAACACCTTTGTTTCAAAATCATTTTCAGTGATATATTCAACTTCTGCCATTCCAATCTCCTTGGGCCTAAATTCATATGCTCAATTATGCAGTGTCTCTATGATTACCTAGAGGATGTGTCCGCGCGATATTATACCAAAGTCACCATGGAACCCCTGGGAGTTTTTTCTACCAGAAGTTGGGTTGCGAACGCTTCTTTGATCTGTTCTACATGAGTGATAACAAGGATCTTCTCAAAATCATCTTGGACCATATTTATGGCTTCGATCAGGCGCTGGCGTCCGATGGAATCTTGGCTTCCAAAACCTTCATCCACAACCAGGGTTTGCAGCTTGGCTCCTGCTCGCTGGGCTAGAACATGTGACAAAGCCAATCGGATTGCGAAGTTGATCCGAAAGGATTCGCCGCCGGAATATAGTTCGTAATCCCTGAATCCGGACTGATCCCGGATCTGTATTTCTAGGGTTTCTCGCAGATCTTCCCTTTTGGTGTCTTTATATTCCCGCAGCGTCAGGAATTGAATTGACATGCCTCCGTTGCTTAATTTATCCAAGATCTGGTTGGCTTTAGTTTCAATATTTGGCAATGCCTGTTCTATAAGCAAAGCCGGGACACCATCTTTCCCAAAAGCTGCTTCCAGTTGAAGATATTGCTTAACTCGCTGAGATATTTCATAGCGCTTGTTTTCCAGTTCTTCCTGACGATGTTTTTGTTTTTCCAGGACTGCAACTTTTTGCTGAGCTGCGCCAACCTTGCGTTCTAGAATCTTTTCCTGTTCTTTACATTCGATCAGCGAATCCTCCGCAGCCCGTGTGTCCGGTGAAGTTTCTTTCGCTTTATCAAGAGCCAGGCGCGCTTTTTTCAGATCGCTGCCCAGAGTTTTGAGCTCGGTCTCATCATATGTAAACTGGGAGAATAGATCATCAATTTCTCTATTCAACGGTTTTAATGCAGCTTCGGCCTTATCCAGTCCAGCTTTTTTCTCTTGAATGGCAACTCCTTGGCTGCTTATCTCTCTGACACGGTCATGTTCAGCGGCATCATATCCGATGTCTTTCAGATTCTGGTTGATAGCCAAAAGTTCCTGGCGGGCTTTTTCCGCATAAGTTTCGTTTGCCAGGGTCTTTAGAATCTCATCCAATTCTTTTTGATGAGTTTTTTTCCAGAGTTTATGTTCTTTTTCCAGGATAGAGATTTGATTTTCGATCTGGTCTATCTCCTGGCGTAATTTCCTTAAAGTCTTTTCGGCCAGGCTAAGTTCAGTGATTTGCAGCTGGAGATCCTTTACAACCTGATCGGCCTCTTTTAATGTGGATTGATTCTGCCGGTAGCGATCTCCCAGATCTTTGCCTTCTTCCTTGAGGTTTTGAACCAGCGACTCTCTTTCAGCGGGGGATAGTTCCTGTCCGCAGAGTGGGCATAGTGCGCCTTCTGTTTTCTCCAGTTCCGCTATCCTTTTTTCCAAATCTTTCATGTCCTTGAACAAACGAGGGTTTTCGGCCTTCGCATCTGCCTGTTCCTGCCGGGCATCTTCCAGGGATTTCTTCTTTTGTTCCCTGGTTTCCAGGTACGCCTCATTCTTTTTGATTTTTTCTTTCCCCTCTTTTAATTGGATCTTTAGTTGAGGGATTTTTTCAAGATCGGATTGAAGATTCTGGAAGAGGTTTTCTAAAGAGCTGTTTAGCTGCAGAAGGCGGGCTTTCTCCGCTGCAATCTGCAACAATGGTTCCTGTCTTTTGATCTCGCTTTCCCTGTATTTCTCCGCCACAACTTCCCAATCCGCCAGAGATTTTTGGGCCTCTTCCCAATCCTTGAAAGACTTCTGAATGGAGTCAGCCTGCGAGAGAGTACTCTCATGGGTTTCTTTTTCAGAGATTCGCTGATCAATCTTTTCTTTGGTTTGGGTGATCGACTTCTCTTTACTACCCACTTGGTTGGTTGAAGCATCAACTAGTTTTTCCTGATCATTGAGTGAAGCAACCAGGGCTTGAAGGCTCGCCAGCTGTTTCTCAGACTCTTTCCGTGCTTCCTGAGCCCGGGATAACTCTTCCTCCAGTCCTTCCAATTGTTTTAAGCGTTCATCTTTTTCGCCTAATTCAGCTATGATTTCAGATATTCGCCCATCCAGCTGGTTGAGATCTTTTTCAGCAAGACGTCTTTTTTGCAGAGCCCGGTTGCGGTAATCTTCCCAAATCTCTAAGCCCAGGATCTGAGACAGGATTCTTTTCCTGGCAGCCGGGTTTTGCTGAGTGAATTGATCCGCCTTGCCCTGGAGCAGGAATGAGGCATTGGTAAATGACTCATAATCCAGTCGCAGGATATCTATGATCTTCTGATCTGTATCCCGCAAAGTCCTTTCAGTGAGCGGTATCCAGAGAGGATCAGATTTCCCCGATTTATCATCCGCGATATAGAGTTCTACTTGTTTTGTTTTTCCCTGAGGATTGGATCGGACAATTTTATATTGATTGCCCTCGTATTGAAAAACCAGACAAACTTCAGCTTTTTTGGATTCCAGATTGATCACGGTTTCATCGTGTTTTCTGGCCTTGCCAAATAAAGCCCAGGTAATGCCGTCCAGGATGGATGATTTTCCGGCGCCGTTCTCGCCAGTAATACAGGCCAGGGCAAAGCTGGTGAAATCAATTTCCACCCGCTCTTTATAAGATAAAAAACCTTCCATTGACAGGGAAATCGGGATCATGCCTTCAATGATAACAGAAAGTGAAACTTCCCCCAGCTTCGGGTAATTAGAAACTTATTGACCGATTTCTTCTTTCACGGCTTGGAGCAAAATATCTGCCTGTAGATCAGAAAGGCAGTAGTACGAGGCATTCAAATGTTCGGCAACTTCACTGGCGAGACCTTTGTCAAACTCTTTGTGCTCCATGTTGATCACCACGCTGGGAATTTCATCCCTGGCGATCTGTTCAGCGATCTTGTAAGCTTCTTCCTGGGGAGGCATCCGAGATATTGATACGTTGCCAACACCATCGGTGAGCAAGATCATCAAGGATTGAATGTCCGGATGGGCCAACTCTTCGCGTTTGATGACTTCATAGGCTAGATTTAACCCGGCAGAGAGAGGCGTCTTCCCGCCAATTGGGATATCTGCCAGTGAGCGGCGGGCTAACTCGACAGAATTGGTTGGCGGCAGCACTAACTGGGCGCGGTCCTTTTGAAATACGATCATCCCAACTTTATCTCGGCGTTGATATGCATCTGTTAACAAGGAAAGCACTGCTCCCTTGGCTGCACTCATTCTTTCAGCTACTGCCATAGACCAGGACGCATCCACGACAAAGAGGATTAAATTTGCAGTCTGTTTTACTCTAACCTTGCGTTGGAGATCTTGTTTTTGGATTAAAAAGGCTACCTGGTCGTCAGGAGTTTTGCGTTCTTTCTGGAAGGGCGCTGCAGCTCGAATAGTGGCATCAAAAGCGATATCAGACAGCTTGCCGTGAGCAGGCCTGGCCTGAATATATCTTCCCCGTCTAGTTTCTGTTTTGGTCTGGGATCTACGGCCGCTGGAGCGGCGGTGTTTCTTGTCCAGTGGTGTATCAATTTTTTCCGGGTCAATGGTGTCTCCGATCTTGACCGGATTGCCGCCATCCCACCAGGAAGATGGGGTACCATCGAATACATCACCAGTGCCGGCGTCTGCAGGCACTTCCATTTGAGCGGTATCAGTAACCGAACTTACGACTGTTTTTTTTTATCCCCGTTTTCCCCAATTTCGGCACTTGATTGTTCGCCGCCCTCGCCAACTTCACTTTCGCCCTCTGCGGAACCGCCGGTTAGTTCTTCAATCTTTTCTGCAAGTTCCTCGGCAGAAATCTCTGATTGCTGGAAAGGACCTCGTTTAATTCGATGTGGATAGGCAAGCTCGGCTGCAAGAGCAATATCTCTTCCTGAGATGGCCTTTCTTCCCTCAAAAGCGGCATGAGCCCGGGCGGTTTTCAGGATAACCAGGTCGGATCGGTGGCCATCTACCTGTAGTGAAGTGCTCAGATTGGCGATGTCCACCATGTTTTTGGTTGAATACTGGACATCGGGCAAGAGCTTCCTGGCCTCGGTGATCTGTTTGGATATTTCCTGTTCTTTGGGGAGCCATTGCTCCCGGAAAATTTCAGGGTCTTCTTCATAGGCCAGATGGCGCTCCATGATCAAAACTCTTTCGTGAGTTTCCCGGATACCACGAATATCTACAGAGAGAGCAAAGCGGTCCAGCAACTGCGGACGCAGATCGCCTTCCTCCGGGTTCATGGTGCCAACAAGGATAAAACGGGATGGATGGCTGAAAGAAATGCCTTCCCGTTCGACAATATTCATTCCCATTGCGGCGGAGTCGAGCAGTAAATCTACAACATGGTCGTCTAGCAAATTGACTTCGTCAATATACAGCAAACCCCTGTTGGCGTCTGCCAGTACACCGGGCTCAAAATGACGCTCACCTTTTTGAATGGCCTTTTCGATATCCAGCGTACCCACGACCCGGTCTTCTGTGGCAGATACCGGCAGGTTTACAAAAGGAGTTGGCAGCATTTCCCACTTGCGCTTTTCGCCGTTATTGGATTTTTCCCGGCATTCAGTGCACCAGGTTACAGGTCGATTAGGATCACATCCAAATCGGCAGTCTGAAAAGGTTTCCACAGTGGGCAGCAGAGCTGCCAGCGCCCGGGCGGCAGTGGACTTAGCGGTTCCGCGTTCTCCGCGAATCAATACGCCTCCGATCCGGGGGTTCACGGCGTTGAGGACCAGGGCGCGTTTCATGCGTTCCTGGCCAACCACTGCTGTAAAGGGATAGATTGCTGTCATTTGATCCTCGTAAAGACAATAAAGTCATTTTTTGTTAATAAACGTCAAAAACATCATAGATATTAGTGATATTTTTGCTTAGCGGTATCTTACCACAAAGGTTGCCAAGTTGATATTTGCACTGTATAATGATTTCCATTCTAAAACGGAGCGTGCCCTACTTATGGAAGATATGAAGTCACAAGAAGGGGGAGAAGTAATGAGCGATAGTTCATCCCCTGTAGAAATTATGGATATGGAAACCCTTTTAGCCCAGGAAGGTCTGGGTCTTGGGAACATCCCTGAAAAGGGTGATATCCGCAAAGGCGTGATTACCGCCATCACATCGAATGAGATCCTGATTGACGTTCAGTCTAAAGCCGACGGTTTGATCGCTGGTAGAGAGCTGGAGCAGATCAATCCCTGGAACCTGGAAGAATTCAAGGTTGGGGAAGAGATCACTGTTTATGTCCTTGAACCTGAGGATATCAACGGTCATGTAGTGCTTTCTTTCACCAGAGCCCAAGAAGAACAGGACTGGGAAAAGGTAGAGCAAAGCCTCGAATCCGGAGACGTTATCTCAACCTTTGTGGAAGGATATAACAAAGGTGGCTTGTTGGTGCCGGTCGGCCAACTGCGCGGGTTTGTGCCCGGTTCTTTGGTCAGTGTTTTCCGTGAAGGAGACACCGGTGCCCCTGAAGATCGCTGGAGCGAAGCCATTGGTAAGGAAATCACTCTCAAAGTCATTGAGGTTGATCGTTCCCGCCAGCGCTTGATCCTATCCGAACGGGATGCCATAGGCGAAACCCGGGAAGCGATCAAAGACCAATTGCTGGACAATCTGGCAGTGGGAGATCGAGTAACCGGATATGTAAGCAGCCTGGCAGATTTTGGCGCTTTTGTCAATATTCAGGGAGTGGACGGCCTCGTTCACCTCTCGGAACTCTCCTGGGACCACGTAGATCACCCCAGCGACCTGGTGAAGGTTGGACAGGAGCTTGAGGTAGAGGTCATCAGTATTGACGAAGAGAAACGCCGGATTGGTTTATCAATGCGAAGACTGCAGGATAATCCCTGGATCGAAAAAGCAGAAGAAATTAAAGAAGGACAGCTTATTCAAGGTACGATTACTAATTTAACTGATTTTGGTGCTTTTGCCCGGATTGAAAACACTGATCTAGAAGGATTGATCCATATTTCTGAATTGAGCATGGATCGTGTAGGACATCCTTCAGAAGTTGTCAGCGTTGGAGAAACTCTGGCACTGCGGGTCATCAGCCTGGATATGGAACGCCATCGAATCGGGTTGAGCCTCGAAAAAGTGGATTCTGATGAATACGCCGCGATCGACTTTGAACAGATTCAGGAAGAACTGAACGGAGAAGGTTCTCTGGAAGAGATACTGGCCAGCTCAGAAGATGCTGAAGAAGCCCCTGAAGCTGAAGTCACTACAGAAGAAGAGCCAGTTATAGAAGAGGTTGAATCGGAAGAGGAAGCTGAAGAAGAGGCTGAACCAGAAGAAGAAGCCGAAGAAGAGGCTGAATTAGAAGAAGAAGCTGAAGAAGAGGCTGAAGCGGAAGAGGAAGCCGAAGAAGAGGTTGAACCGGAAGAGAAAGCCGAAGAAGAGGCCGAATCAGAAGAAGAAGCTGAAGAAGAGGCTGAACCAGAAGAAGAAGCCGAAGAAGAGGCTGAACCAGAAGAAGAAGCCGAAGAGGAAGAAGCTCCTCCTGAAGAGGAGTAAACAAAAATTACGAAAGCGCATCTAACAAGATGCGCTTTTTTGTTTAGAGGGGGACTTGATTAAAATTTACATTAAATTAACACGCTTTCCGCGTTTTTGAAAAGGAATTTGGTAGAATGTGTACACTAAAAATAGTGGGGAGTGCTTGATTAATTCATTTACGGTAATGTCCGGGGATTCCCTGGATGGTTGCGGGAGGTTGTCTTTTGGCTAGCATGGAAAGATTTACCCAACGAGCTCGGCGAGTTTTAAGTTTAGCGCATAAAGAAGCTGAACGGATGAAACACGCCCAAATTGGGACCGAGCATTTATTGATGGGTTTACTGCTTGACCAGGGAGGTATAGCTGGTCAGGTTTTACGCGATCTGGGCCTTGATATTGATAGTGTTTTAACCATTACTGAAAGTATCACGGGTTTTGGAGAATACAGTGGTGATGCCCTGGCGTTATCCAGGGGAACCCAGCGAGTTCTTGAGTTAGCTGTAGAAGAAGCTCGGAATTTGAGCCACCACTATATTGGCGTTGAGCATATTCTGCTTGGACTGGTTACTTATGGAAAAGGCGTCGCAAATGATGTCTTAGAGCAGCTGGGATTATCAGCTGAACAGATCCGACGCCAGACCCTGCGGGAGATGGAAGAACAAAAAGATAAAGGGAAAACCCAGCGGGAACGCAGACAGGTTGGAAAACCAAAACGTGCCAAGTCAAAAAGCACAACTCCAATGGTTGACCAGCTTGCTTTAAACCTGACAGACCTGGCAGAAGATGGGAAGCTGGATCCGGTGATCGGACGGGAAAAGGAAATTGAACGAGTGGTCCAGATCCTGGCCCGCCGTACAAAGAATAACCCGGCCTTGATCGGTGAACCCGGGGTTGGCAAGACTGCAATTGTGGAAGGCCTAACCCAAAGAATAGCCGATGGAGAGGTCCCGGCGCCATTATTGGGCAAAAGGGTACTACAGCTGGACCTGGGATCGGTTGTTGCCGGTACCATGTACCGCGGTCAGTTCGAGGAGCGCCTCAAGAGGGTGATCTCTGAACTAAAACAGTCCGATGCCATACTTTTTATTGACGAAGTCCATATGCTGGTTGGGGCAGGATCTGCAGGCTCCGCCATGGATGCTGCCAATATTCTCAAACCAGCTCTCTCTCGTGGAGAACTACAGGTAGTGGGAGCCACAACTTTGGATGAGTATCGCAAACACATTGAAAGCGATGCGGCTCTGGAACGACGTTTCCAACCCATTACTGTGGAGGAGCCAAGCAAGGAAGAAACCATTGAAATCTTGCAGGGCATTCGTCCTGCATATGAGGAACATCACCAGCTAAAAATATCTGATGAAGCTTTGGAAGCGGCTACGGACCTATCGGCCCGTTATGTTTCCGATCGTTTCTTGCCTGATAAAGCAATAGATCTTATAGATGAGGCTTCTTCCCGGGTTCGGATGTTCAAAAACCCGATCGGTGATGAAGCCAAAGAGGTCGTTTATAAATTACGAACTGTCCGCAAGGAACTAAAAACCACGGATGAAGAACAATCCCAATACACTGATCTAGAGACGCTTGAAAAATCTTTAGAAGAAAAACTAGAAGAACTCAAAGCAGCCTGGGATCGTGACAGCAGCCCGACAGTGAACATAGAGGATATTGCAGAGATCGTGTCCATGTGGACCGGAATCCCGGTGATGGAACTGGCTGAAGAAGAATCTGATCGTCTGTTGCAAATGGAAGAGGAATTACATAACCAGATCATTGGGCAGGACGAAGCCATAGGGAAGATTGCCAAAGCAGTTCGCCGTTCTCGGGCAGGGTTGAAAGACCCCAAACGCCCGGTAGGATCATTTATCTTCCTGGGACCGACCGGTGTAGGAAAGACCGAGCTTACTAAAGCACTGGCCAAATTCATATTTGGCAGTGAAGATGCTCTGATCCATTTGGACATGTCGGAATTTATGGAAAAGCACAGCGTCAGCAGATTGGTTGGTGCGCCTCCTGGATATATTGGTTATGACGATGCTGGCCAGCTCACAGAGGCAATTCGAAGACGGCCTTACTCGATTGTAGTTTTTGACGAGATAGAAAAAGCTCACCCGGAAGCCCATAATATGCTGCTGCAGATCATGGAAGAAGGGCATATTACTGACGCGAGAGGCAGAACTGTTGATTTCCGTAATGCAATGATTATCATGACCTCTAATATCGGTGCGGAGCTGATCCAGAATAATGCCTCGATCGGATTTGACCTGGCCTCAGATGAGGAACAATCCCGTAAACGGGGTTACGAGGATATGCGGCGCAAATTGCTGAAATCCCTCAAGAGTACTTTCCGCCCCGAATTCATCAACCGTGTTGACTCCGTGGTAGTCTTCCACGCTCTGAGCAAGGATCATATCAAGGAGATCGTGGATCTGGAGTTGGACAAACTACGCGAACGATTGGTAGAAAAGAACCTCCAGCTGGAGATCACCCCGGAGGGTGTCGATATGTTGGTGAAAATGGGCTACAACCCGGAGATGGGTGCCCGCCCACTGCGGCGCGTGATCCAGGAAAAGATTGAAAATCCGCTATCAGACGCGGTCCTTTCCGGTCAGTTCAGCAATGGGGATATTGTGCTGGTAGAAGCTGAGCTTGGCGAGGAAGAGGATGATGGTGAAATTATCTTGACCAAGGGAGATCCCGAGATTTACGGGAAACCCTTCCTGGTTGAGGAAGAGGATGAACCAGTTGCAGTAGGATAATAAAGAAACCAACAAAAATTAAATATAAAGCACCCGGTACTGGGTGCTTTATATTTAAATGAGGTAGGGTTAAAGAACTTGGTTTCCTTGCTTTTCCTTTTAGATTTCTTTGTTTATCCAAGCATTGATCATCTTGGTTGTCCCAGGCAGCAATAAGTAGATCAACAGGGCGGTGCTGAGAACAGGGGCCACCAAAAACATAGAAAAGCTTCCCTGTTTAACCGCGACTACATCGGTGAGTCCTACCGGGTAGCCGCCAAAGATCGACATGGAAGCCGCAAAGATTCCCGCCGGGATCGTCCAGGATTTCTGTTTTGTCAAAGCCAGGATAAAGACCACCCATGCGGCCGCTCCCCACCAATTTACCATTTGGGAAACGCCATACATGCCATGCACAAAACCAACTGGCTCAGTCTGATAACGAGAAATTGCGCCAACGCCATCAATAAAGGTCAGCACATAGGCCATACCGCTAGCAAACAACAGCACCATGATCTTGAGATCCACTCCACGGATTAAGAGCATCCCAAACCAGAGCACGAATCCAAGCAGTAAAATCCAAACCGTAGGCGTGGGTAAACCAATACTGGCAGGAGGAATCATTGGGAAAAACCCTGCGAGGATTTGGACTGTGGCAGCAAGCAGCCCATAGAACCAGGCCCACTCGGCTTTGTTTATAAAACCATATAAGACGGTAACCCATAGAGCGCCAGCGGACGCACCGAGCCATGCCAGTAATGCGAATACAATTCGCACGGTGATAGCTTCATCTGGTCGAGCGCCTTCCAGCTTCCCCAGGATATTGGGGTAATAGATATCGGCCAGGATCACCAATGCCAGCAATCCAGTCAGGATACCAAGGAAAGATAGAACGATACCAAGTTTGTGATTATTTTGTAATTTTTTCATTTTCTTTCTCCAATATTCTTTTCACCGAAACTTAACCTTATCTTGTGCTCGAACTGCGCAAAAGGAGAAGCAGGGCGCGTTCTTCGATCTGATCACAGAACACGCCCAAAGGATGAGAAGAATAGCTAAGCTATTCCCCTAGAGGCCCTGAGGCTTCCCCTAGTAAATTGTTTTTGAAGTAAGGCACAACAGTGAAGAACAAAACGCCGATCGCAAGAAGCGAGCCGTAGAGGAAATCACCAGTTGTATGTCGGAAGATGTAGGTGAATGCGTCGAGAATCAAAATGGTAGAAGCTGCGATCACAGCCAGCCACCAACCCCTCTTCTTACTGACTGCCAGAAGCGGGATGGAGATCACCAGGAGAATTGTCGCCACCCAATTGACCTCACCATTCCATAAGAACAGCCACATCTTGAAATCATCGTAAAAAGGATAATTGGGGCGGACCATCATTTGACGTTGGGCGCCAATCCCAATGGTAAAAGCGTGGGTCGCCAGCATCCCGATGAACGTGAGGGCGGCAAAAAGTGTCCATTTGGTCGCTTTTTCAGCCTTGCGCAGGAAAATAAAGGCCCAATATCCAGCCAGTCCGATAAATGATATCACCATCGGGATCGGGAAGGAGCCCTCTACGAAGCTGACATAAGGTAGGAACATAAAGAATCCGCCAATCGCAGGTAGCGAAAACATGCTCATCGCTAGTGGAAAGGTCCATTCTTCGCCCTTGCGGATTGCTCCGGAAACCACAATCAGGGTTGAGCCGGCGACAAAAATAATCGCCCGCCACGTCGGGTAGAACAGATCAAAAAGCTTGATTCCGCTTCTGAATTTTCCTTCCCCTTTCGCAACTACCTCGGTAATGTTCTCTAGCACTCGGCCAAGGGAAGTTTGGATCAGGAATGGGATTAGTGTAATCATCAGCAAACCAATCGCGATTGCGACAATCGACATGATCGTACGATTTTTCTGGGGGGTTTCTTTCATCTCTATCTCCTTATTATAAATTATTGTAAAAAAAACTTATGCTTTTGTGAACAGTATCACAAATATGTTCCAAAAAGTCTTTGCCTTATGTTAAAGACTTCAATCATTCTTAGTGATACTCTTCACAAAGAGGCAAATGATATCTGCTCGTAAATATTTATTGAGTTGATCAACCACTAATCATTTATAAGGAGAAGATTGATGAAAAAACTATTTCCGCTACTTTCAATCCTGCTGATCGCCGTGTTTGTCCTATCGGCGTGTGCTCCCGAAGCACAGGAGGATCCTTCCGCGGCAGTGGATTCGGGGAATTCCGAAGAGGCTGCCGATCAAGCTCCGGAGTCTGAATCTGCTGATGAAGCAGATGAGCCGGCCGAAGCAACTGAACCAGAGCTTATCCTGGATGAATATTCTGCTTTAAGGGTAGAATTCTCCTGGGACGAGGACTACATCACTGAAGTTCCCCCGATCATGATGCGAGAACCTTTTTACGAGATCTTTGGTCAGTCGAACGGTTACGTACCCTACGTCTACGAAATTGCTGTCAAACATGCCGGTCACTCATCTGCCGCCACAGCCGGGGCCTGGGAACTAACCCGGAAAGCGCTGGAAGTACTCTATCCCTACGGTGAGATTCTAGTCCGTGGTCAGATTGAGGTACAAGCCCCTGGCGCAGAGGCTCAATTCCCCGTCGGTGTTTTTGGAGAAGTGATTACCTACATCACTGGCGCTTCACCGAAAACCGGATTTTTCGGAGCAGAGTTTGGAAAAGCTAATGATCTTTTCAACCGCCAGAACCTGATGACATATACTGATGAACCAACGAATACGCCCCCACCAAAGATGGAATGGATCTTCACCCGGAAGGATAACGATGCCAAAGTTGGCATAACAATGAATATTACCTCGGTTCAACCCTTCCAGGATACAGATGAGTTTGAAATGGGCGCAAAGATGGCCAAAGGTGCCACAACCCCTGAGGAAGCCGCAGAATACTATCTCTTCTGGAATGACAGGGCACGGTTCGTATTTGATAATGCTGACACACTTGATGGTTTCTTCTATGTCAATGTATATGAAGAAGCCCCAATTACCACCGGAATTGCCATAGAAGATGTGGAAAGTCCAAACCCGGATGACTTTGCATGGACTCAAGAATACACCACCACCCAGGAACCGATCTGGATGATTGACCCCTATGCACAAATCTTCGGTCAATCCCAAGGGCCAATCCCATATTATTACGATGAGGTTGTTCAAGTGGCTGGACACTCCTGCGGCGCAACCACTGGCGCATGGACCATCACCCAGCTGGCATTGGAAGCCCTCTACCCAGATGGAGAAACCCCAGTCCGTGGCATGATCCGGGTCAACGCACCTGGCTCAGAGGCAGAATTCCCAGTTGGTGTATTTGGAGAAATCATCTCCTACATAACTGGAGCCGCCCCGCATACTGGGTTTGCCGGGCAGCAATTCGGCAAAGCCGATCCAGTGTTCAATCGCCAGAACAAGATGGTCTACATGGAAGAAAAATCTGGTACGCCACCACCCATGATGGAATGGGTCTTCACTCGACTTGATACTGGCGTCTCGGTTGGCGTAAAATTTAATCTGGTCCTCGTCACACCGATCCACCACCCTGGTGCCATCAAGATGGGCAAAACCCTGGCTGCCTACGAACCTGTGACTGTAGAAGAAAAACTTGAATACTTCAATCACTGGAATGATAGAGCCATTTTTGTGATTGAGAATAAGGACAATACTAGTATCTTCAAAGTCAATATAATTGACTAGATAGCTAGAGAAAAGCAGGATTGTATTCATCTGGGGCTAGGTCACTAGCCCCAGATTTGCGTTAACTATCAACTCATTGAATTTTTTGATTATTGTTCGATTCGGTTTCCAAACCAAGTGAGTATTTAGGATAAAAGAAGATATAACCAATTATCCGTATCACTCTTAGGAGACCTAAGGATGACCACGGCCGATGATGAATTTCATCATATGAAGGTAATAAATCGTTTGGGGGCATTCGATTTTTGATGATGGACAAATGCCGGCTTTGCCATAGAAATGATCGATTGAGGTAGCTTTTCTCATTTCCCGGGCGACTTCTTCTGCCCTAGGCATCTTCTTTTTGCTGTCGTTATCTGTGTCATGGACTTTCCTTTTGCTGTAGGTTTAGTAGGATAATCCATTTATACAATTTATTCTATACTCTCATTAATGAGGGACAGAGTCCTTTCGGAAGGACTACGTCCATTAACTTATTATTTCCAAAACCTGGGCGCTGTGTTTGGCCGGAGAGACTTTCTGGAATACCTCCTGGATGATCCCTTCTGGATCGATCAGGTAGGTTGTACGGTGAACTCCATAGTATTCCTTACCGAAGCTCTTTTTAGGACCCCAAACCTTATACAAATCACATACCTGGTGGTTCTCATCTGCTAGCAATGTAAAAGGCAACTGGTATTTATCCTGAAATTTTTTGTGGGAAGTCGGTGAGTCCGGGCTGACTCCTAGGATCACAACCTTGGCGTTTTGATAACTACTGTAATCGTCCCGGAAATTACAAGCTTCTGTGGTGCAGCCTGGTGTGTCATCTTTGGGGTAGAAATATAATAGAACATGTTGACCCCGGAAAGAATCCAGGGAAACGGTCTGATTATTTTGATCTAGAAGGTTGAAATCAGGCGCTTTTTCTCCAACTGATAGATACATTTTTTCTCCTTATCTTATTGATCACAGGGAATTATATTCCCTGAAGCTGAATATATCGTGAGAGCTCATCGCTTTGACCTCGTCACCATGTTCCTCGAGTAATGAGCGCAAAGGTTCAATTGAACTCCCCATGATACTTTCAGCAAGCCAGATTGGCAGAAATTTTAACTTATAAGATTCTTTTCCCCGATTATGCAGATCGGCTCCTTCATAGAATGTTGAAGCAGCATCTCCGCAGTGCAGCAGCCAGTTCCCGGGTTTCCCGATAGCTACGCCACAGTGCCCCCGCGTGTGTCCGGGCAGAGGGATGAACAGGAAATCAGCTTCAGGTGTATTCAAAATTGGGACAGCTTTGAAACCAAACCAATCAATCACCGACTCTCCATGCCTGGTCCAGTGGGGATCATGTTGCCAATGCTGCGGGATGTAAGCGACCTCCATATACCCTTTGGGTTTGTGTATGGCTTGGAATTCAGTTTCATAGATATGGATATTGGCCCAAGGGAAATCAACCAAACCTCCGGCGTGATCGACATGCATATGAGTGAGAATAATATTTTGGATATCTTCTGGTTCAAAACCCAAGGCCTGGACTTGATATACAGCTGTCTCTTTTGGATCATAAGGAACACCCATCCAGTGTAAAAAGAATCGCATTTTCCGGGATGGATTTATATAATCCTGAGTGCCAAAACCTGTATCTATCAATACCGGCCCGTTGCTGGTCTCAACCAACAGGCAGTATACAATTGTTTCTACATCAATGAATGGGGCTTTCAGCGATCCGCAGTTCAAGTGGTGGATCTTCATTAGGATTTCCCTTTTGAAAACTGAAAACACTCTGCTCTTTCGATCCGTTTCTTAAGAGCAGGGTGGGAGTGGAGCAGAAATTCCACCCAGGGCTCAGGGTCAACTTCGGCCAGGTTCTGGTTGCTGAGACGAGTTAAAGCAGATTTGTATGCTTCAGCTTTTCCCGTCACTTGGAGGGCAAATTCGTCTGCCAGATTTTCTCTCCAACGACTGAACCCATTACTTATTGGCATAGTTAATAATCCATACAAGCCCAAAAAGAGGCCGAATAGAGGTAAAGCAGCGATATCTGATACGGACCGAAAACCAAGAACCGAAACTCCCCAGATCAGGCACAGAGAAGTCAGATACAGTCCCCCCAGAGTGAGAATAGTTTGAAATACCATCCCTAATGGAATATCATGGTTTTTTTGGTGACCCAATTCATGAGCAAGCACAGTTTCTATTTCATCGACCTGGAATTCATCCAGTAGAGTATCTCCCAGGATGATCCGGCGTGTATTTCCCAATCCCGTCAATCCGGCATTGGCGGCTTTAGTTCTTTTGCTCATATCAAAACGGTATACTCCGGCCACATATGTCCCAGTTTTTTTTGCCAGATCTAGCAGCCGCTTTGTCAGGCCTTGATATTCCTCCCCCAAAGGGGTGAATTTATAGAAGATCGGGAAAAGTAGTACGGGCGCCAGGTTGGCCAGCAAGATATTAAAGAGCAGAAGAATACCTGCGGTCCAGAGCCACCAGCTTTCTGGAGCTGAGCGTAAGACCAGGTAGACAATTTCGAGTAGAATCCCACCCAATACAGCAGAGATCATAAGATTCTTGATCAGATCAAGAATCCAGCCTTTCAGGTCCTGATTGGATTGTTGATACTGATGGGGTAAGACATACCCTGTGTAATATGAGAGTGGAAGATCCAGAATTGTAAACACCGCACCAAAAATACAACCAAAGACCAAGACTGCTATCCAGGGAATTTGGGTCCAGCTATGGATCCAATCTCGTAGCAAGGTTGACCAACCCAATACCAGCCAGGCCAAGAGCAGGATCGCACCCAGGAGCAAATCCAGAAGCATATAATTGCGGCGGATACTGGCATATTCTTTAGCTAGTTTTTGCCGTTCCGGATCCAGAGTGGATGTCCCGATATTGTCTTCTTGTTTATTTTCGATCATAGAACTATCTCCTCATAATTTGTAAATCAACCTCGAGACTATTATAAGGGATTCCCAATATTCTCCTCGGTACATAATCCAGAACATGGTGGATTTTGGATCGGTTTTGTCAATCCTGTAGGTCACTATCAATACCATGTACAGAATTGAAAAGCACATTTCCAGGTGATAAAAAGACGTATATAATTAATGGCAATGGCTCAGGATGGAAAGATTACCTTATATGCGCTGGATTGTGGGACTGTAAATTGGCGCCTGTACCGCATGGAGTACCATTATGATGGTGCAAAGGCGCAGCATGTCACCAGCCCCTTATCTTCCCCCTTGGCCAATTTCTCTGATCGCAAGCTTCCCGCAGTTCTCACATTAACACCGGATGGGACAGATCTGGAAGATATCGGCGAGACAGCCCTGAATTTCCTAGAAGACACAGAGATTAGAACCCGGGTAAGGGAATTCTTCAAACCCTCTATCGGAAATCACCTGATCGAAAATCCGTCCCCTCATCAACAGCGCTACAGTCATTTTGAAGCTTTGCTCTATACCCGGCTTTTACTGAAAGCATTGATCGAGCAGATCCGGGAAGAAAAATATAACTCTGGTCCACTTGATGATCAAATCCACTTTTCGATTGCCTACCCGGACCGCTGGCGAACTGAATTTGACGGAAAGATATTTGAAGATTTTTATCATGTCATACTGGAATGTTTTCCTCCAGCGATCGTAGATAGTGTACAGTTTGTTCCAGAATCAGAAGGCGTGATACTCGGCTTAAGGGATCAAGATCTATTGGAGCGATTCCACTCGGAAAAAATCAACCTGATTATCGATGTGGGCGGAAGTAATACTACGATCTACGCCAGGAAATATAACGCTGATACTGGGGCGTTAATTGATATTGACCGCTACGAGGAACCCTTTGGCGGGGGATTATATGATGCCCTGCTGGCTCAGCGCCTTTCAAGTGAGCTAAAGATCCCGGCCAAGGTTTTGGCTGGTGATCCAGCAGCTTTTATGACGCTGAGGATTTGGGGGCAGCTGATCAAAGAATCGCTCAGTCGTGAGATCCTCGGTGAGCCAGAAGTGATAACAGCCTTAACGGGCCAGCAATCGCTGACGCTGGTGATGAATAATGGCCAGGTTTTCCGGCAAAACAAGAAATTAACTCCAAGTAAGTTTGCTCAACTTTGCCTGCCCCTGGACCAAGCGTTCCAGGATGTATTGACTCGCACTCTTAAGGAAATGGAAATCGATGAAGATATTATTGGTAGGGTGATCCTACTTGGTGGCGGGATCAGAGTACCGGGAATACTAAAAGGTATCGAGGACCGTTTTGGTGATAAAGTGATCTATCCACAGAATCCAGAAGAAATGATTGTCAGGGGGATCGGTTTGGCGTTCACATCTTCCTTGCCGGAACGCGAAGCGGAAGAAAAGAAACATATCCCGGAGAAGAAAACAGGCTGGCGCCTGATGCACGAAAATGGAGAGATTGTGGATATCACAAAAGAGATCTTGATCGCCGGGAGAAGCCAGCAAGCAGAAATTTTACTTGATAGCAAAAAGTGCTCCCGCACACATGCCTTGATCAGGTTAGAGGGAAACGCCCTGACTCTGATAGACCTGAGAAGCAAAAACGGCACTTTTGTAAATAACATCCAGCTAAACCCCAATACTGGCCAACATCTCAGAGTAGGGGATGAGCTGAGGTTTGGCGACCAGAAATTCATCCTGGAATAATAAGCTTCATTTAAAGACAAAACCCCGGAGGAAGGTTCACTCCGGGGTCTTTTATTGAAGGGTAATGGACTAGATCCAACCCTGTTTTTTACAGAACTCGGTCAGCCAAGGAATCTCAAACCATTCTCCCTGATAGGCTTTGATGGCCGGGTAAATTGTAACCAGGCCTAGTATGGGGGTGATGCATGATAATAAAACGGTTACTACTAAAAGCGCGCTCAAGATCCCGATGATGATATTGGCCCCGATGGATTGAACAGCATGAAAACGAACAAATGGTCGATCCTTCTGTGGCTCAATTAATAATGCGATTATGGCTAGAACTACACCTAGCCAGGGAATCCAGCCCAACATGGCCCATAATTTATCATCGTCGCTAACTTCCACATCAGCATAAGGGGCATTGATAATCTCTTCAGTCATTTGGAGCTCCTTTTTGTTTATTTCCGGTTATATATCTATTCTACTTGTTTAACGAAATTTTTGGGTCATAGTTCCTTATTTCTGAGGAGTTTACTTCGAATCACTCATGATGAACTCAACCAGGGCGTTGATTTCATCCGCTGATAGCCGGTTTCCCCAAGCCGGCATAGGCCCAGAGCCGTTTGTTACTGTATTTACATATACTGAAGGATCTTTGGTCAGGACATCCGGAAGCAAGGCTGGCCCATTATCTCCTTCCCGGTTTTCTCCATGACATCCTGAACAGCGCTGAGAGAAGATATCAGCCGCATTTATGGTAGCTGCCCCATCATCATCGTGGCCTTCTGCAGTATCGGCGTCTGTATCCTCTGGTGCCCCCTGAGAAATTTCTTCACCCTGAGGCAGTGTTGAATCTTCAGATGTTCCCGTGCAAGCTGCCAGGGAAAAAATCATCATACTTGCTATAAGAATGAATAACAATTTCCTATTCATAACACACTCCTTTTTACACCAATAAACCTGATTCTTACTATACCCTAAAAAGATCACTTGATAACTATGTTAACTAATATTTAATACCAATCAAAAACGGTTTATTCCTATGATCCCTATATCATGTACAATATTCTATACGGAACTTGCCCCCTTATAAACAGGTTGTGATGCGAAGATTATCGTCCTCAATGAATGTCAGATTTCAGGCTTTACAGGAAAATCGGTATCTATCCAGGTTGGATGATGAGATCCTGCATCACCTGGCCGAAAATACCAGGTTGATCGCCTATGATGCTGATGAAAGCATTATTCTTGAAGGCCAACCCTGTCAGGGTCTGAATATTGTTGAGTCAGGCAGGGTAAAGATCTATAAATATTCTTCCACGGGCAGGGAAATGATCATAAATGTCTTGGATGAGGGGGAATCTTTTAACGAAGTATCTGTTTTCGACGAACAGGAAAACCCGGTGAATGTCAGCGCGGTGCTTAGCACTAGAATTTGGTTGATTTCTGCTGATGCGCTCCGTGAAGTCATTGCAGAGCATCCTCAGGCGTGTCAGCAGATCATTATCAATTTATCGCAGAATTTAAGGATGCTGGTTAGTAAAGTGGCAGAATTGTCCTTTTATACCGTGACGGCTCGATTGGCCCGCTTACTGCGGGAACTCCCCGAAACTCAGTTGTCTGGAAGCGGGTCTTCCCGCATAACCCAGGATGACATGGCAGCTCGTATCGGTACGGTTCGCGAAGTGGTCGCAAGGTCTTTGAAAGAATTGGAAAGGGTGGGTGCGATTGATATCCAGCGGGGTAGGATCACTATTGTAAACCAGGAAAAACTGATCGATTGGGAGTGATCAGCCCAGCTTTAATGCTCTCTGCTTTTTCCTCGAAAGAAAGAAAAAGACCGCCGGAATTTTTCCAGCGGTCTTTTATTTTAGTCTTACCTAAGTACTGGTTTCAGCTGATTAAGCTCGAACTTTAACCGCTTCAGGTTTGGGTTGAAACAGCAGCGCTTTTGAAATCAAAGCCAACCCAAACAAGACCAGGATGGATCCAATCCCCAACATAGCGTTATGGAATGCGTCGGCATAGTTAATTCCATCCAGTAGATGGGTTGGGCCAGCCCACATTTGAACACTGAGGACCAGTACTCCAGCCACAAAGGCGGTCATTCCACCTGAAGCTGTGGCATCATCAGCTACTTCAGTATCGAACAGAGACATTTCTTTTACTTTCGGGATCTGGAAGAGCAGGAAAATGACCAGTGTTAAGATATTGATATATACAACGAAGTCAACAGGCATAGAGGATCCTCTTAGCGCCCGGGATGTAAGTATATGGATCACACCAATTACGACACCGGAGACCAGGATCAGCAGAGCAGATTTCTCTGCACCTTTTTTAGCCCGGATCAGCTGAATTGTCGCCCGGATCCCAAGAACACCCAGAGCTACGCCAATTACAACATAGGCAATATAGAGCCACTGATAGTCCGCAATGGCTTTCATGCTGTCATAATTAGCGGCATTCAGGGCTACACAGGTTGTGCCTACTCCACCAAGCAATGTAACAGCAGCGGTGATGCCCATAAATAGAACACCGATGAACCGCAGGAACTTTTTCATAAAGTATTTCTCCTTAAATGTGAGCTGGATTTTATGCCACGTATACTATAGTAATTTCTAATTGAATGAAAAACCGAACACAAAAGCGGTAGTCATTAACAATAATAGCAGCGGCAGAACAGTTAATATCAGTTTCTGGGAGAGGATCGGTTTGCCGGCTTTAAGAAATGCCAGTAGCAATCCTCCAACGCCGATGAGAGCTCCAGCTACGCCAACTAAAAAATAACCTGCAGGTACTTTTCCTTGGATACTTAGAATGATGGGAAGGAAAGTGATAAGGGATCCGGCAATACCATGTGTTACGGCCAGAACTATAGTAGCTGTTTTGTTCTCGGCCGTATAGCGGGTGATAGCAATCGCCGCAAAGCCAAGGACTGCAAATACCAGGTAAGGGTATTTGTATTGGGGTAGATGTTCTGCTACCAGTCCCAGGGAAATGCTGAGGGGGATGAGGGTGGAGACGATCACCACGGCCTGGCTTTCCAAGCCTTCAAACCCCAGGATGATCAGCAGTAGGCCGGCAACCAGCAGCACGCCAAAACCAACCGTATAACTCCATGTTGGCAGAGGGTTTAATTCATTTATTCCAAAACTGATCTGGTATGCTGCCAATAGACCAGTAAATAACAGAAGGATACGATCTAGAACGGATATTTTTTTCATAATTTAAATCCCTGTGAAAAACATTAGCAGCATGGCGCTTAACATATACAACGAAGCATATTTGAACAAACCAAACGTGATTCGTTCAGATGGAGACCGCAGACTTTGTACTGCCAAGACGAACAACCCTACAGACAAAACAACCAACAATCTCATGAATCCCCAGGTCAATCCAACTCCGTAGGATGCCGCTCCAAATGCAAGCGTAGCAAGCACGCTGGAAATGGCAATGATCAATCGAGTGGTTTGAAAACTGTAGGTACTCGGGAAAGTTGGAACCCCCGCTTTTTTGTAGTCATCATGGTATCTAATGCTGAATGTGAGTATGTGGGTGGGGATCCAGAACAACACACCCAGAGCAAGAGTGATCCCTACCCAATCTATCTGACCTGTACCCAGAACCCTGCCTGCCAAAATAGGCATTCCTCCGGAAATACCACCCCAGATGATTGACCAGGCGGTTCGTCTTTTAAGCCAGATGGTGTAGACTACCACGTCAAAGAACAAACCGGCGAACACGATTATCCCGTAAAGAGGATCAAGGACAAGAGCCCAGGAGATGCCGATCACAGAAATGACCAATCCGAAAATCAAGGCTTCTTTTGGTTGAACCTCCCCGGTGCTTAGAGGGCGTTTGCTCGTGCGGGGCATGATGGCGTCAATATCCCGGTCATACCACATGTTTAGAACTGTACTCCCGCTGATAGAGAGCAATAAACTGCCGGCTAATCCCAACACAGTTGGGATGTTGTGAACCGGGCAGCGCGCGCTCATATACCCCGCTATACCGGTGATGAGCAGCAAAGCTGTTTGGAGTGATTTAACCAGCGGGAAGTATTTTCTTTTGATTGTTTTTAAACTTGATCTCATTTTATTCATCACGGCACCAATGTTTGAACCTGAACTTATAAACCCAACAACGAATAAGTATTATTTTACCTAAACATACTTGACAAATCAATCTTGGGCGCAGCGGAAACCGACATCTGGGGACAGGTAGACCGGGTGAGCACTGTCAAATTTCCAAACACGCAGATCAACTCCGTAGCTGTAGAAGCTTCCGCCCCGCAGGTGTCGGTAGTGCTGTTTGGGATAATCATCCCCGGTCCACTGCCAGACATTGCCGGCCATATCGTACAAACCGTAAGGGCTGGCCTGGTCTAGAGTTTCATATCCGTCATAGGTATTGCCGTTAAAGAAGCCTACAGGGGTGGTACTTCCCAATTTACCATAGATCTCTTCAAATAGATCGGAGGACGCATAGTAATTTGCGTGATTGAGTTCGATTTCGGAACCCCATGGGAATGCAAAACCATTACCGTTTTCGTCAAGTTCTGTTCCCCGGGCGGCTTTTTCCCACTCAAGTGAGAGGGGCAGACGCCAATCATAATAACTGCAGTAGGCGTTGGCGCCGAACCAGGTCACCATGGTAACGGGATGGTTGGCATATGCCGGGATGGCTTTGAATTCTCCATTTTTGTATTCGACCCGGGCACCTGCTTCCTCGAGGGAGTAAAGCAGCTTGTCGCCGCGAGCAATAACTACTTCGTGTTCGTAGGCATCAAAAGGATCGCCCTCGTAAGGGCCGAAGACGCCGTACACAGAAAGGGAGTCCTCGCCTACATTGACATCAACATCCCCAATGTCGATAGTTTGATCCGCAACAGCATCGTTGAGGAATTGGGCGTACTGTTGATTGGTGACATCTGTAACCATAATCTGGTAATCGTAATCCATTGCCGTGATATGGTCATGTATCCCACTGGGGAATTCTCCAGCAGGAATAACTGCCCAGGTATCGGAATCTACACCCGTTTCATAAATTTCCGGGAGAGCTTGGGTAGCGACATCAGGCGCCGCACTGCAGGCGGTTAAGATCAGGAGTGTTGTTAGGAGTAAAATGCGTTTCATTCTGAGACCTCCTCAAGGGCAGAAGTAAGTTCTTCTAATTTTCTTTTTTGGTCTTCAATTTCTGCCTGAGCAAAAGTTCTTTTTTCATTGGCCAGTTCAGTAGCCCAATGCCCCTTGCGCTGGAACAGGTCATATAGGCGCCAGATCAATAATAGTGCCAGCATTACCAGGACAGCCGCCAGACCGATGTCAGTCAATAACATGGTTGTATTGACCAGTGATTGCTGGGCGCTCTTTTCTACAAATAGACTCTTCATTGAAAAGATCGTTACCGACCCAAAGGCGATGTCGGATCCAATGATCAACATCCAGCCAAACCACTTTCGTGCCTTTCCTTTTAATCCGGAGAGGTCGGCGAAATAGAGCAACATGATGGTGGCGATCAATGCCGAAAGAATATGCCAGTGGCCGGTTAGGGTAATTCTCTCTTCTCTGTGGGGCATTACCCGCATAGTATTTTCCAGTGTAGCAGCCATAAACAGGCCTACAAAACTGACATTGAAATTCATAAAAACCATCTGCCAGCCGGATCCAAATTTCAAAGGGTCCTTGGTCAGGGCTTTGATCTTATGCCAGGCATTGGGTTTTTCAATATCAGCTGTGCCTTCCCGGATCAGTTTATCCCAGGTAAAGATCACATAGAATAGACCAGACAGCAAGACCAGGGCGGATCCACCGTAAATGATGGTGTGAGCCCAGTCAAGCCAGGTTACTGAAAGGGCGCCAACCATGGTAACGAACGTTCCCACAGTCATCAAGGGCATGGTGATTTTGTGTAGAATCCCTTTGAATTTCATCCATTTGCCGAGTACTAAAGTGACGCCTACGCCAACCAGGGTCACCATAATGTGAAGATGGCCGATAATGGCCCGCTGCAATATTGTCTTGTTAGGGATGCGGATCAAATCCTCGGCGAGGAAAGTTTCGTGGCCGTTGCTCCAGTAGGAGCCGGTAACCGCGCCAAAAGTTGCGGAGATCAGCGTACAGGCAGCCATGGTAAAAAAGGCAACGCGTTCCAGGTCCACGCCATTTTTCAACCTGGATTTATCAGAATCTTTAGAGATCCGGTATTCTTTTTTCCAGGGCCAAAGGGCTGCGCATAACAAGATCCCGGAGAAAAAGACCAGGGTCTGCCCGACTAGGAACAAGCCGTGAAATACATAATTATGACCAAAATAACCAAAGATCAAACCAAAGATCAGTGAGGTCAGATAACCAATTGTTATGGTGGCGTTAATGATTACCCGCTCATGGTTCTTCATCTCGACTATTTCAGTGATGAAGTAAACCACGACTGCGACAACCGCCATGGATATCGTGTGATAGAGCATGATGATCCGGCCTTCTCTCTCGGCCTCGATCAGATCAAGCCCCAGGAGACGGACTGTGACATCTTTTACTCCCCACTCCACCATCGGGCCTGAAAGAGTGCCCCAGATGGCTGTTACGAGTGCTACTGCGGCGATGGCCACAAGTGCCAATCCGCGCGTAGAAGTGAAAAGGTAAACAAAACGTTTTTTTATTGCTTCCATGTATATTGCTCCTGTTCTTTGGTGATTGATAATACAGTGTGATGCTATGAACTGTGTTAATAACCTTATCACAGAGGGGTATATGAGTCTTTATTAAAAGGCAAAATCAAACTACCATAGCTGTCTTGGGTGATGCCCTGGCTGAACCCAAGTAATAGCCAGGCTTTCCCTATCAGCTATGGCTCGAGGACAATATGTTAGCTCTAGGATAAAAATAACATAATAAGATTTATAAGTCATTGATATAAGACAAATCAGATACTAAAAATGGGAAAACCTCTCAAGGTATTAAGTCGTTGTATAAATCTTGAGAGAAAGATGATTTCAAGGTAAGTCTAAAAAAAACTAAAACTACCCCCGTGTTGGACCTGCGAAGATAAAATATCAGCTTGATTCTATAGAAACAATTTTAATTAATTCATCAATGTTCACTACTGAAATGAGATTGCGATCTGTTTTGATCAATCCTTCTTTATCAAGCCAACTGAGAGAGCGGCTGACTGATTCTGGGGCAGTAGCGAGCAAGGAAGAAAGGTCGGCCAGGGGGAAATCGTGACGATCAATGCTGTTTGTCCCATTATGGCTTAATTCCAGGATCAGTTTGGCGCAGCGAGATACAACAGTCCTGAAGGTTAGGTCCCCACACAAATCTATTAATTCTCTGGTGCGGCCTGCTAGAACCCGCATCATGGCTAAACCTACTACAGGATCAGGAAATTTCTTTACAAGGTTGTCAAACGCCTCATAGCCAATATTCCAGGTGAGACAATCCTTGACCGCCAATGCTGTCGCTGGGTTAGGTCCCCCGTCTATTGCCGTGACCTCGTTAAACATGGTTACGGGTTCAATAGTAGAAAATATCTGAGACTGGCCATCGCAGCCGTAATTACAAAGATGGACTTTTCCCGAGAATAACACATACATCCCTGCGCTGGGGTCGGCTTTGATGTAGATATACCTATCTTTTTTATATCGTTTAAGCTGCCCAGAATTGATAATTCTTATCAGGTCGGCAGGGCTGAGATTCTTAAAGTATGAAACGCTGCTCAAAAGTTTAGTGTAATCTTCCATAATCAAACATTCATCCTCTTGCTTTATTATAAACCTAATCAATTGACAACCCCCATCATAACTGTAACGATGGTTGCTTCTTGATATAAATCAAGTACACAGCCTCTCGGTTGTGATATAAAGCACACAAGGAATAAATTTATCTTGTTTCTTGTTTCTATCATGTATCCCATGTGTATTCTGGAGGAAGAGATTATGAAATATTTAACTCGTAAGAACCTTGTTATCTTAGGAGCGCTTCTGCTGTTGGTGTTGATTGTGAGTGGCTGCCAGCCAACAGAGGTCGTTAAGGAAGTAGAGGTGACGGTTGTAGTTGAACCCACTGAAGTTCCGCCAGCTCCTACAGAGGAACCAGCTGATCAATCGGCATATCATGCCGCATGGGAAAGTGGACCTCATAGTACTTACGATCAGGGCCACGGGCCTAACGATTGGTGCGCCCGCTGCCACTCCCCCCAGAACTGGAACCCGGAAGCTACCGTAGGCCGTCCGCCAAACTGCGTTAGCTGTAAGTTCCCCGGCCAGGATATGGTAGTGGGTGATGGCAATGTCCTTATCGAAGAAGCAGATTGGAAAGCAGTACCCTGCGAAACATGCCATGTGATGGAAGATGGTTATGCTGGAGAAACCGCCTGGCTAAATCCGATTTCGATGGAATACGTCAGCGTCAACACCACTACTGAATTGTGTGAAAAATGCCATGTGACCACCACGGGTAATGCTTTTGGATCCGGAGTTGATCATCAAATCACTCTGGGAGGCAGCGCCCACTTGAATTATGGTGGATTCATTGGCGAAGAAGCCCCTCCAACATTCTGCACAGATTGTCATGATCCCCACACCTCAGAATCTCTGGGTTGCGTGGATTGTCACCAGGAAGATATCGAGCAACCAGAACATGCCTTCGGCGCTTTTGCTTCGATGAAAGATACCGTTACATGCATGGCTTGCCACGATGCTTCCGGCGCAGATGTCGGCCCCAGTCCTGATGAGGATAGTGATCTTTGGGTGACCACAATGACCGAAATGGGCAGAAGTGGACCTACCACATCTGAAATAGTTTCTCACAGTATCGTCTACGAAGTAGCATGTGATCGCTGCCACTATGTCGATAATGAATGGGAACTGACCGTAAGAGAGGCTGATGGTTCGATTCCGGAGCCGGCAGAAGAAACAGCAGCACAATAAAGCCCCGAGGGGTAACTGAACTGTCTTATGTACCACGCAGTTGATACCCCGTGCTAAAACTGTTTCGACAATTTCAAGAAGACTAACTATTATCACCGGTGGGGCGAGGAATTGATCTCGCCCCACTTCCACTTATAATTAAAGCAAGGTGCATATGAAGAAGAAAAGAATTGGCCAATGGATCTTAGTTGTGAGCCTATTATTTGCCATGTTGTTGGTCACAGGGTGCCAGTCGGCAGGAGACCAACCCGATTCAACTGGTCAGGGGGTTGAATCTCCAGAAGTGAATAATGATTCCACAAATACCGCAGAGGATGGAGCAATGGATTCAGAATCTAGTGAGTCTGAATCCGAATCCGGGCTGGACCCCGCAATTCTTGCCCAACAAGAATGGGACATAAGTGCTCATGCCGGTTCGTTTGTTGTTGATGACGAGGGTAATAACAACCCTTGCGCTCGATGCCATGCGCCAATGAATTGGATGCCAACCCTGGATGATATCCCGGAAAGCTGCCAGGCCTGCAAGTTCGAATTGGAAACACCACCTTCATTTATTCCAGAAAGTGAGTGGCAGCATGTATCATGCGTAATGTGTCACCAGGTGGATAAAAAGGGAGTAGTTCAAGCTGAAGTTGAATGGTTGGAAATCCCAGTTCTTGAAGAATATGTTAGCGTGGAGACATACTCGGAGTTATGCTTGAAGTGCCATAATACCGAGAACGTTCCAGAACATGGACTGGTGGTTGTTGGCAGCGGCCATGCGGATATGCAGTGCACAGAATGCCACTCACCGCACAATACTACTACGACATGCATGAATGGAGATTGCCATTCAGACGTTCTTTCTGATTCCGATCAAATTCCTGGCCACGATGATGACCACAAAGATGTGTCCTGCGCGGCATGTCATGACAATGCTGGATGGGAAGTAGGGCCCGATTCAGATACAGGTATCTGGACAACCTTCAGCCCCTGGTCTCACGAGGTTATGGTCGGGGAAGCCGATTCAATACTTCAAAGCGGCACTGTTCCATTTTCTTCTCACGATATAGGACTAGAAGTGAATTGTCAACGGTGTCATTTCTCCGGCAATCTATGGGAATTGACTGAAAGTGTGGAGACCCCCTAATCTGATGGGTATAAATATAACAAGGTTATTAGATATGGAGATGGAAAAATGAATGGATCAGGGAAGGTTTTGCGAGTTATAGCAATACTTCTATTGGGCATGACTGCTGCGATGAACCTTTTGGGAGGCGCGGGAACATTCTGTGCTGCCTTTTCAAATAATGTCGGGTATCGAATGGCATTTATGGCAATCATGGATTACCGTTGGATTTACCAGATCGTGATGGTAACAACAATCATAACCGGTATCGCGGGTATCCTGGCTCTAGTGAATCTGCTTAAAGGAAAACCCGGGGTATATCGTTTCACAATGATCGTATTGATCATTGGAACTCTTCTGGGAGGGACACAATTCTTCGCATCCACGATATTAAGGGGAAAGGCAACTCCTGCAAACGTAAAATTCTTTACCAATGTGGTCACATTGGTCTACTTCTTAATCCTCGGATTACCAGGGATCAAGGATAAAGTAGATTTTTCCAGCTCGTCTGAAAAATCTGAGACTAACTCAGCAGGTGGTCTGGTTGCATTTTTAGCAGGCATAACAACCCTGACCATTTTCTCCTGGGCAGGACCTTCTCATACCTTTTTTGGTGAGAATTGGGTGTTTGTCTTTGAATGGCCGCTGGTTGTCATTGGCACCGTACTGATTGTTGGTGGTTTTGTAGTTGTTCTGCGCGAAGTATTGCTGCAAGGAACAAAACAATCTAAGACAAGTGAAATAAAAGCTTAGAGACCCCAAAATATTCAACTAAAAATCCCTCATATTTTGAACTGAACCCCAAAAACAGGACACAAAATAAAAAGCACCTCTCGTACAATATAAGTAAGGGAGGTGTTTTTATATGGCCAGAAAAAGAGGAAGTAAAGATTATCCGCTGGAGCTCAAGCTAGAAGCAATACGGTTATTCGAAGAGGAGGGACTGCCATATAAGGAAATCACTGAAAGGCTAGAAATACGCGATCCTGGCCGGGCGAAAGCCTGGATGCGGATCTACCGTAAAGAAGGGACTGCGGGGTTGAAAAAACCACGCAAAGGCAGGCCCAAAAAAGACCGGGACAGCCTTGAGGCCAGGGTTAAACGGCTGGAAATGGAAAACACCCTTTTAAAAGCATTGGCTATCGAGCTAGGGGAAGAATTGCCAGAGGGGCTCGATAT
>CAYORF010000018.1:0-36579 GCA_964406305.1 uncultured Anaerolineales bacterium
ATGACCTATCCAACTCGCTCAGTATCCACACTACCGGTCAGTCCGGCCATGCCTACCACCCCCATTACATCGATATGGCAGATCTATGGCGCAATATTTACTACCACCCCATGCTCTGGGATATCGATCACATCAAACGCCAGGCGGAATCGCTGTTGATATTAACTCCTTGATCCATCACTGTTATTACGAGGAAGCCCTGAGAGGGATCGAAGGGCTAACGAAGCAATCTCCTGGTCCGGGGGATTGCTTCGTTGGAAATCAAGCTTTCCCCCTCGCAACGACAACCTAAAACAGATTTTCCCATCTCCCAGTCCCCCATCCCTCGTCGGAAGCGCTGCAATAGCAGCGCTTCCTTTAAAACCCTCTTGTCAACCAGCCTCTCTTTGTGTATAATGTAGAACATCTGTTCTAGACTAATACCTGGCAAATATGTTCCCTACTCGTGTTTTGGACTCTCTTAAGTACCTCTTATATCCGGCCCAATTTGTCAAATTGGACCAGACCTTAAGCCTGGCTCTCGCGCGCCTGGCCAAGGAAGAAGAACAGCCTGTAAACGAAGTCGGGCAGAGGATGTTGATTTTTGCCCTGCAGCACCGCCAGGAAGCCACCAGGAACCTAAAAACTTGGAAATCCCTCACCCCTCGCGAAAAAGAGATCACCGCCCTGGCTTGCTTAAGCTACACTAACAAAGAAATCGCAGATCAGCTGATTATTTCCCCGGCCACCGTCAAAACCCATCTGCGCAATGCCAAGCGCAAGTTCGGTCTGCGCAGCAAGCTGGAACTTCGCAAGATCCTTTCCGATTGGGATTTTTCTCAATGGACCGCCTGATCAATCTTCCCCCTTTGGGGTAGCCCCTTTTTCATCCTAAATTCAGCCAAACGGCGATGGTCATACACCAACCAACCTGATAAGGTTGGTTTATGGAACTCATTACACTGCCTCATTCCCCTTCCTTGCAGCTGCTGATTGCGCCTTCCGATTTTCAGCGCAAGGCTTCCCTGCAATTCATTGCCGAGCTGGCTCAAACCGGTCCGGTCCGTGTCCTGGATGGGGGCAATCGTTTTGACGTGTTAAGTCTCAACCGGGAGCTCCGGCGCAGGGAGCTGCTCCTTTACACCGCCCTGGAGCGCATCCAGGTAGCGCGGGCTTTCACCTGCTACCAGATGACCACCCTGTTGGAAGAACCTGCCCCACAAGGCATTCCCACCCTGGTCTTGAACCTGCTGGCCACTTTCCAGGACGAAAACGCTTCCCTCCCTGAGCGGCTCCGCCTGCTAGATATCTGCCTCCATTCTTTAATAAAAAACGCCCGCCATACTCCGGTCCTGGTGGTGCTTCATCCACAGCTCGACGAAGAGCCTTTTTTGGTTCGGATCCGGGAAAATATGGATCGGGTCTGGATTTTTGAACCCCATTATCCTGCCACTCAACTCACTTTGCTCTAAAAGGAAATCTCATGGGACGAACCGTAACTTCAATCACCCAAACATTCTTAAAAGAACGCGCCGCTTTTGCCCGTTTCCGCCGGGCCCTGCGCAGCAGCGACCAGCAAGTCTTGGACGATCTATTTGCCTCGGCCAAAAAACACCTCGCAGCGGCTTCCTATGCCTCCCATGCGCTGCCGTTTGAGACCTTTCTGCTAGCCATGCTGCTGGAAGAACACAAAGAAGTCGTCCGGTTAAGGCAAGAGATCGCAGAACTCCGTCATGCCCTCCAGCAATGAAATCCATGGCTGGCTGCTGGATATCTATCCAGATCCGGTCCAGGGTGTGATCCTCTGGTTTTTGGACGAAGATGGAATCCAGCGCCACCGGCTGCACCAACCTTTCCCAACTTCCTTCTACGTTCACGGACCCAGCGGGGAATTGAGGTGCTTGTGGCGCCACCTGAAGTCGCTGCCGGAGCCTCCGCAGTTATCACGCGTTGAGAAGCAGGATCTCTTTGTAGAAAAACCTCTCTCCGTCCTGAAAATCTTGACCGAAACCCCACTGGCCCAGGAAAGGCTTTTTAACCAATTGAAAAGGAGTTTTCCTGGTTTGGTTTATTACAACGCCGATATCTCGGTTGACCTGCGCTATGCAGCCCAAACTGGCGTTTTCCCCCTGGCGCGCTGCCGGGTACTGGCTACAGATGAAGGCGAAATCGAAAACTTGGAAACCCTGGATTCACCCTGGGAAATCGACAGCCCCCAGGTACCCCTGCTGGTAATGGCCCTGGTTCCTGATTCCAATCCGGATCACAAGGAGCCAACCAGACTCAAGGTGCACATAAAGGGAAAACACTACACCTTTCCCTTCCAGGATGAGCAGGGTCTGCTGATAAAGCTGCAAGCCCTGCTCCGTCGTCATGATCCTGATCTGCTGCTGACAGTTTGGGGGGATGGTTGGCTGATCGATAAACTCCATCAGCTGATGGAAAAACACCATATCACTCTCTCCCTGAGCCGGGAAGAAAATCGCGGGGTTGAACGCCGGGAGGAGCGTTTTTACCATTCCTACGGAGGAGTGATCTACCGCGGCCCCCAGGCTCGTCTATTTGGCCGTATTCACATTTCCACAGAGAACACGGTCATGTACCATGACTATGGGCTGGAAGGCGTCTATGAAATGGCGCGGGTAACCAGTTTGCGCATCCAAACGGCTGCCCGGGTTTCACCCGGTACCGGCATTTCCTCCATGCAAATATTGACCGCCCTGCGCCAGGGTGTGTTAGTGCCCTGGCATAAACAACAGGTAGAATGGTCCAAATCAGCCTACAACCTGCTCCAATCTGACCGGGGCGGTTTGGTCTACTAACCAACTGTGGGGCTGCATGCCAATGTGGCGGAAATCGATTTTATATCCATGTATCCCAGCATCATGGAACACTTTAATATTTCCCCAGAAACCGTCGGTAAAAACACCGAAAATAGCACCTTTGTGCCTGAACTGGAATTGAGCATTGACCAGGGCCAACGCGGCCTGGTTCCTGATACTTTGCAGCCTTTGCTTGAAAAAAGGATCCGTCTTAAACAGGAGCTAGCTGGAATGGATCCCCGCGATATCCGCTGGCATCCATTCCATGCCCGCTCCTCTGCTCACAAATGGCTGCTGGTCACCTGTTTTGGATACCTGGGATATAAAAATGCCCGCTTCGGACGAATTGAGGCCCATGAAGCGGTTACAGCCTATGGACGGGAGGCGCTGCTGCGGGCCAAGGAAGCTGCAGAGGAATTGGGATTCCGGGTTCTCCACATGTATGTTGATGGCCTCTGGGTCCAGAAAGAGGGCGCCTCTCAGATCGCCGATTTTCAACCGCTGCTGGAGGAGATCCTGGATCGTACTGGACTGCCAACAAGCCTGGATGGCATCTACCGCTGGATCGCTTTTTTGAGCTCGCGGCCAGATCCCCGAGTACCGGTAGCTAACCGCTATTTCGGGCTGTTCCAAAATGGCACCTGGAAAGTGCGGGGAATCGAAGTAAGACGTGACGATACTTCAAAATGGATCAAAAAAATCCAGCGTGAAATGCTTGATCTGCTAGCGGATGCCCCGAATGCCGGGCAGTTGGCAGACCAGCTACCCCGGGTTCATACCCTTCTCCAAGAACGATTATCAGCCCTGCGGCAGCGCAAAATCCCCCTGGAAGAACTGCTGATCTCCCAGAAAATAAGCCGTAGCTTGGAGGAATATAAGGTGCCCTCCCCGGCTGCCAGGGCGGCTGCTCAGCTGGCAACAATCGACAAGAACTTGATACCTGGCCAGCGAGTGCGTTTTCTCTACACCCGGGGGAAGCCCGGCGTATTTGCCTGGGACCTGGAAGAAAGGCCGGATCCCAAAACCATTGACATTGACCGCTATGCCGAATTGCTCTGCAGAGCGGCCTATACCATCCTCCAGCCGCTAGGTGTGGAAGAACGAACCTTGCGCTGGTGGATGTTCACCAATGCCGGGTACGGCGCACCACCAGGATTCCTGCCAGATTCCTGCTCCCAAGAAACGCCTCTTTTAGGGGATTATGGTTGGAAAATTCATCATCTGGACCCTGTATATTTCTCTGCCCATTGACCGAAGAGTATTTTTTCTCTCAGGCAACCATCTTGACTTAAACCCCCCTACTCCGTATAATCTACCTGCTGTAAAAGAAGAGTAATTATCACGATTATTCGTGTGAAAAGAAGCAGGAGTTAATGATATGACACCTCTACCAAAACAACGCATTTCCAAGGGCCGCAAGAACCGCCGTCGCGCTCACGATGCGTTAAAACCCAAGCAATTGGTCCAGTGCTCCAACTGTGGCGAAAAACGCCTACCTCATCGGGTATGCCCCCACTGCGGTTATTATCGCGGTCGCGAAGTTGTAGCTAAATAAATCATCCAAGTTTCTAGTCAAAAATCGGACAGGCCGTGACTATCACGGCCGTCTGTGTTTTAATCAGCATAGGTTATAATAGGAAAAGCCGCCGACTGAGCGGATAACTATACTTTGGGAGATCTTATGGCAACAACTGAACGTCCCCCGGGAAAAACCACCATTGCTCCAGGTGTTCTGTCCACAATCATTCGATTAACAGCTCTTCAGGTGGAAGGAGTAAGCCGCCTGGCTCTGACCCCCAGCAGCGTAAACACCCTATTCAGCCGCAATCGTGATGATGGGGTTGATATCACTATCGAAGAAGACGGTTCTGTTTATGCAGATCTACACCTGATTCTAACTGATAAAGCCAATATCCGAGAAACCAGCAAGCAGGTCCAGGAAGAGGTTTCAGTAGCGATCTCTAAAATGGTTGGCATGGAAGTCGGCACGATCAACGTGCATATTGAAGATATTGATTACCAGAATAACCTGGTCCCTGAGGACTAATACTTTATGAAGGACCGCACCCGGGCGCGGGGGATTGCCCTCCAGGCCTTGTATGAACTGGATATCACAGATCACCCGATAGGCACGGTATTAACTGAAAGAATGGCGGATTCTGGTCTGAATGATGAGTTAGTCAAGTTTTTTCGCTCGATAGTGCTGGGCGTGTTGCCCATCCGGAGCGAACTTGATCGTTTCATCACCGATCACGCCCCCGATTGGCCGCTAGATCAGGTTGCTGTTATAGACAGAAACATCCTCCGTATCGCTATCTGGGAATTTGCCATCGCAGATGATATCCCCCTGAAAGTGGCTATCAATGAAGCTGTAGAACTGGCAAAGACGTATGGTTCAGACAGTGCACCAAGATTTGTGAACGGAGTACTTGGTTCTTTGGCCGATCGACAGAATGAGATCATTCAATCACTCCAACAAATCCAGACCAGGGATGCAGAGTAAGCTCAAATGAATATTTTTGGCATAGGTCCTCTTGAGATTGTATTTGTTCTGATCATAGGCATTCTGGTTCTTGGACCTGATGGCATGATAAGTGCAGGACGCAAAATGGGGAAATTCATGCGCTCGATCATTAAGTCCAATTGGTGGCAGAATATCCGCAAGAGTGTAAGCGAAATCCAATATCTACCACAGCGCTTAATGCGCGAAGCAGAACTAGAGGAATTGAATGAGCTTCGTATGTTAACCAAAGAGGGATTTCCAAAAATAGGCGGCGAAGACCTGTTTAATTCATCTTCCTGGAGTGGCTCGCCCACCCCTGAATCAAAATCTGAAGAGCAGAAGATCACAGAAACTGAAGATCAACATCCTGCAGAAAGTTAAGCTATTTCGTCAGTGCTTCATTACACGGGGCAGCCCCCCAACCAATCCATTTTTTATCGGTGTTCAATAGATTGATACGTTTTCTCACGTGTTTACACAGCAGAGATTGCTGATAATGTGTGCCCGCGTAGTTCTATCATTTACCCGTCACTACCGACGAAGGGAGCGTGGTTCTATGAGACCTGTCTATGCCATCTCCGGAGGAGTTTCGAAGTTTGCCAAAGCTCGTCCGGACAAGACCTATCAGGCAGTGATTAAGGAGGCCTACGATTATGCCATCGAAGATCTGGAAATAAGTTTTCCTGATTTTACAAGGATCGCTGATGGTTCCGTAGCTTCCTATTTTTCCGATCACTTCAGCCGCCAACTGATGGCTGCCATTATGGCCACGGACTACCTGGGCTTGTGTCCCAAGCCCAGCCACCGTGTGGAAGGTGGTGGAGCAACAGGCGGTTTATGTTTCCAGGAAGCCTGGAAATCGATCGCCAGTGGCCATATGGACGTCGTAGCCGCCTACGGTTTTGAAACCATGAGCCATGTTGAAACCTGGAAAGGAAACGAGTTTATCGCACTGGCATCAGATGTATCATTTGATTACCCGGTGGGAGGTTTTTATTCAGGTTATTATGCCATGATGGTTACTCGCCACATGAAAGAATTTGGCACAACCGTGGAAGAAATGGCCCATGTTAGTGTGAAAAACCATATCAACGCCTTTCATAATCCATACGCCCAGAAGAGAAATCGATATTCCATACAGGATGTGCGCGATGCGCCGATGGTCGCCTGGCCCTTAACCCGTCTGGATATCTGTGTGATGTCAGATGGCGCAGCAGCCACGATCCTGGCGTCCGAGGAAGGCATTCAGAAACTGGAAAAAGCCGGCGCCAAGATCCCCCGTCCGTTAGTGAAAATAACAGGCATCGGACGAGGCACAGATGCCATGCGCATGGCTGACAGGCCTCATTTCGATTACGATACTTTTATCGAAGATTACGCGACCGAACAAGAAAAGGCATCCAGCGATACCATGAAGTACTATAAAAAACTTTGGGATCACGGAACCCGATACCCAGGAGTTCATTCATTCAGGGCTGGAAGAACAGCAGGCAACATGGCCTATAAACACGCTGGAATCCATGACCCGCTTGAAGAACTTGATTTTGTCGAACTTCATGACGCCTATACTTCTAGTGAGGTCCAAACCTATGAAGACCTGGGGCTTTGCCGATACGGAGAGGGTGGCCCATTTGCCGCTTCTGGTAAAGCGTTCCTTCCGGACATTGACTACGGGTTGAAACTGCCAGACGAACCAGTCTGTGCAGTAAATCCATCTGGAGGGTTGATCGCTTGTGGTCACCCCGTTGGTGCAACTGGATTAATGCAGGCCGTCTTTGCAATCTGGCAGCTGCAGGGATCCATCAAGAAACATTTTGATGACAAAACTCTGCAGGTCAAGGATGCCCAGAGAGGAGCCATTCACTCACATGCTGGCACTGGAACTTATGTATCCGTCAGCATTCTGGAAAAGGAATAAGGAGGAACGATGACAAAAATACCGAGCAAACAAGAAGAAACCCTAGGGGGCACGATCGTTCACAATTTACCTTTTCCCAGGGAGACAACCCCTGAAGCTCTGGCTTGGCTGAAGGAAATGGCTCCAATCCAGATTGAACAGCCCTACAGCATTATTTATCTGCACTCCTACGCCCAGGATAGCCCCTGGTTTGCGGGTTTAACCAATAAGAAAATACTCGCCAACCAGGATCCAGTATCCGGGTATACCTACGCAACCCCTCGCGGGCATGACATGTATTCAGGTGCCGAAACGAACTGGATTGACATAACCGAAAACGAGGCTGAAATTCACGCTTTCACTGTCTGTCACTTCGGTTCTGAAGCGTTCCTGGATCAGACACCTTATGTGCTAATACAGGTAGAGTTTGAGGGTGTCGATACCCTGCTTCTCAGTCGCCTGTTCGGAGTGGACCCCACGGAAGCCAGCCTAGACTGGATTGGAATGAAAATCAAACCCCAATTCATCAGAAACAGCAAACTTCAGCCAACAGACGTATATTTCGTTCCAGCATAACTAATCTCTTTGGAACAGCCTCCTTACAGGAGGCCGTTCCTATTGGTTGTGCAAACTAACCTAAACTGGTCTATAATCTTAGCAATCGGCTAAAATAGACCAGTTTTTGTGTATATGAAAGAATCCAATCAAGAAACCCCGATCACTAAATACCACCTCCAGGAGTTAACCTGGCGGGATTTTTTAAGGGTCTTCCTACCATTGATCATCGTGGTTCTAACACCGCTTGGATACGGATTATGGCGCACCTTATATGGCTACTCCTCTTTTGGTCCAGCAGCTGCAGCAGTCTGGGGAAAAACCTGGTTTTATATCTCTGGAATCCTTATCATCCTTCTACTCCTCTATACTTATAGAAGGTTGAAAAGAGCCCATACATGGATCAATGTTTACACCTGGGGACTGGAACTCCATTTTCCTCCAGGACGCAAGCGCATTTTAAAATGGGATGAGATCGTAGGGATCACCAGTTATTCGATCAATAAATCATTGCTCCGGTCAGCTAAGCGAAAAAAACATTTCCTGATCCTGTATTCAGGACACTACCGTCCTTTGCAGGTCCATCCTGGGATCAAAGATCACGAAGGGTTGAAAAAAATCATCAAGAAACACACATACAAAACGCTACAGCCCAAGCTGTCCCAAGCATTTTCAAAAGGAAAAATCCTCCCCTTTGGTGATGTATCGATTTCGAATAAAAAACTCATTCTCCCTAAAGTGGAAGTTCCCTGGGATTATATCGAAGGAATTTCGGTGGAGAGGGGAATGTTTATCATCAACCTAACGGAGAAGAACACAATTGAGATTCCTATACGCAAAGTTGTCAACCTTGAAATACTCATACACCTCATTAAAACGGAGATCTGATATGTCGGTTTCCCGCTCAAAATGGATATTATTTAGTTTTTTCTTCCTGGTGAGTTTTGCTCTCAGCAGCTGTGGAAGTGTTTCGTTGGGAGATATTTTTCCTAATCGGACCACCGACTCCTCAGATGAAGTGATGGTGGATGTGACATTCTTTGTTCAGATTCCACTGAATACTCCAGAGGGAGAGATCATATACCTGAGCACGCTGGACGAAGTAACCGGCTTGGGGGTCAACGCCACAGCCCATCCACTGGAACCTGCTCTGGGCAATAACAATCTTGATCAAGGACTGATATACCAGACCACCATAACTGTACCCCAGCATACCATCATTAAATACCGCTATACAAGGCAAAACCAGTACGCTGTGATCGAACACACTCAGGACGATGAACAAGTTCGCTACAGAATGGCCAAAGCAGACAACCCGCTTGAAATCAGGGATGTTGTCAGTATGTGGTCAGATAATTCCTATTACTGGTCAGAACCAGGCAGGATTTCCGGGATCATCAGCGACTCAACGACCGGAGAACCAGTACCCGGGATGTTAGTGATTGGCGGCGGTGTCCAGGCTTTCACTACCGCTTCCGGCTCTTATATGCTGCCCGGTCTCCCTCCTGGTATTCATAATCTTGTGGTTTATGCGCCGGATGGAACTTATCAGGAGATCCAACAGGGAGCAGAAGTCGCATCCCAGGCCAATACAGAAGCTAATTTAACGATCGCTCCCCGGGAATTTGTAGATGTGACTTTTTTGGTCACAGTTCCAATTGGCACACCTGAGAATAGCGTCAGATTGGTTGGTAACCTTTATCAGCTCGGCAATACATTTGGAAACCTGCCTGGCGGTATGAACACGATCCCGTCCAGAATGCCCCATCTGACCTACGCAGGTGACAACCATTACGGAATTATCCTATCCCTTCCTGTAGGTGCTGAGATCCGATATAAATACACACTTGGTGATGGTTTCTGGAACGCAGAACACAGCGAAGGTGGCTCCTTTTTCATGAGAAGGTTTATCGTTCCTGAATATCCAGTTCAATATACGGATGAAGTATTCACATGGAAATCCGGCACAAAGGATTCAATCACTTTTGATCTGTGGACACCGGAGAATACACCCGTTGGCGAAAATGTCTACATTCAATTTAATCCTTATGGATGGACAACGCCACTGCCCATGACTGAAATTGCTCCAAACCACTGGGTCTTTATCCTCTTTTCTCCCTTTGATATCCTCTCAGATCTGACCTACAGATATTGCAGGGAAGGTGAATGTGGCATAGCTGACGATGCCGCAACTGCCGGAGCTTATCCGGAAGGCCGGGTAGTGTCTCCCAGCGCGGAACCTCAATACATCGCGGACAGCGTAGAAGATTGGGCCTGGCTTGAATCTACTTCCTTTGCCGCTACAGCCCCCTTGCCAGCTATCACACCAAGAGGCGAAGATTTCATCACTGGAATCGAGTTCATGCCTGGTAGCAAACCTGCTGATTCAGTTCAGATGGCAGCGGCTATTCCGGAAGTAACTAGACTGAATAGCAATTGGATTGTATTAACTCCAACCTGGAGCTTTACCCATCAAAATCCTCCGGTGATCGAGCCGAACCCAAACCAGGATCCTCTCTGGATTGATCTCAGGACCATGACAAGCATCGCATTTTCTGAGGGACTCCAGGTTGCTATTCACCCTCAACCTCATTTCCCAGTGGATCCTGCTGATTGGTGGATGGATGCCCCACTTGATTTCAGCTGGTGGAATTCTTGGTTCGATCAATATCACGCCTTCGCAATACATTTCGCTGAAACTGCCCAGATCCAGGGCGCTGATATGCTTATTCTCGGCGGAGATTGGCTAATACCAGCTTTACCTGGCGGCAAATTGGCTAATGGGGATCCTTCAGGAGTTCCGGCAGATTCCGGCCTCCGCTGGATTGAAATCATGAACGATGTTAATGCCCGTTTCTCCGGAACCATTGCCTGGACCATGTCCCTCCCTTCTGGGAGTTCGGTCCCGGATCATTTTGAACATGTAGACCAGGTTCACTTGAACTGGGATCCCGGGTTTGTAATCACACCAGATATAACCTTGGAAGAACTTGTCAACATAGCTGATCTTTCCCTAGATGGAGAAGTTAACACTTTCTGGTCAAACTGGTTAAACCCTGATCACAAACTATTAGTATTAAGAGTCATGTATCCATCTGTATCTGGTTGGAATCCCGACTGTTCCTCCAACATCGACGGCCACTGTTATCCGATCTCAACCTTCAGCTCCCCTGCCCCAATTGTGAAGGAATATGATACTGGATTTTCTGAACAAGCCCTTGCTTACCAGGTATATTTATCGACTGCTCCAAGAAAAAGCTGGGTTTCTGGAATCATCGCCCAGGGTTATTACGCTCCAGCCGTCCTGCATGATAAATCCATCTCTATTCACGGGAAACCAGCGGAAAACCTGCTGCAAGAGTGGTTTCTGATGCTTAAATAGAATCTATAACTATTCCAGACCTGATTTTAAACACCGATCTTGTCAATTGGACCCGATATATGGTCCGATTGGTGTTTGGAATTGTTAAATTATTGTTGGAATTTAATATTGCCTCTTGTAAAAATGAACTCTATTGCTATAATGAAGCTCCAGATAAACACCAAACCCATTCACCTTTCCTCAGTGGATGGGTTTTAGATGTCAGTAAGATAAAGGTTATTGGTGAAGTGCTAAGAATGACGAAAGAAATCAAAAAAGAAAAAACCCTTGAGTACGAAAACCCCCTTGCTCACCTGCTCCAAATTGGCAGTGATAAAGGTTACGTTACGCTGGATGATATCTCAGATATTTATCCCAAGGCAGAGAATAATGTAGACCAGCTGGAAGAAGCTTTTTCTGCCCTACTGACTGCCGATATCCCCTACGTGGAAAGCGAAGACGAAGCGGAAGAATTATTTGAGGATGAAGATGAAGATATTCTCGTGGATCACGATAATGACCTCTTTGATGAGGATGATCCCCTAGAGAATATCAGCACCAACGATACTGTTGGCCTTTACATCAAACAGGCCGGGAAAGTTCCTCTTTTAACAAGAGATGAGGAGCAGAACCTGACCAGCTTGATAGATGAAGGCCGAAAAGCTCAAATAAGGCTGGCAGAAGAAGAACTCACTCTCGAACAGAGAGAAAACCTCAGTGAGATCGTCGATGAAGGGTGGGCAGCTTTTGAGCATCTCATCCAGGCTAATTCACGTCTCGTGATCAGTATTGCCAAGAAGTATGTTGGCCGTGGTGTATCTTTCCTGGATTTGATCCAGGAAGGGAATATTGGCATGATGCGGGCCGCACTCAAATTTGAACGCGACCGGGGTTATAAATTCAGCACCTATGCAACCTGGTGGATCCGCCAGGCTATCACACGAGCAATAGCCGACCAAGGTCGGACCATCCGGGTACCAGTCCATATGGGTGACAAGATCAATAAAATGATCCGGATGCAGCACCAACTTAAGCAAGACTTGAATCGCGATCCAAATCAGGATGAACTGGCTGAAGCTCTCAATGTCACACCTGATGATGTCCAGGACATGATGAAACACGCGCGGCGTCCATTATCACTGGAAATGCCTACTGGCAAAGAAGATGATGCTCAATTAGGTGATTTCATTGCTGATACTGACGTCACTCCTCCAGACGTAGAGGCAACTGGTATCCTGCTCCGGGAACATCTCCAGGAAGCTCTGGCAGAGCTCCCTCCCCGAGAGACAAAGATCCTAGAAATGCGCTACGGTTTAGTTGACGGTCGCACTCTGACGTTAAACGAAGTCGGCAAGAGGATGGGAGTAACCCGCGAGAGAATTCGCCAGATCGAAGCACAGGCCTTAAGAAGGCTTCGAAATCCACGCATCCAGGAAAAGCTACAGGCCTACCTGGACTAATACTTAATTGCGAATACAAAAAAAGCGGAACAGATAATCTGTTCCGCTTTTTATTTTGAAGATTCATCTTATTTCAAATATAAATCACCCCAAGTTGTAGGATCTGCATAGAACCGTCCTTGCACATTGCTAACAACAGATTGCTGGTTAAGTGTTCCAGCAATATCATTGTCATTGATTGCAATAGCAAAACCAAAGTGATTACCGGAAGCTGGATTAGTGACACCCAGTAAGCTCCAAGGGATCTTGAATTCCACCTGGTAGCCATTTCCGCTCTCCAGTGATCCAATCTTCACATCGGCCTTTTTACCAGCATTTGTTTTCGGGGCCCACATATAGGCCAGTGGTGGTTGCGGAGTGCAGCCAGTAGCCACTTTCCCATTGATGATCATACAGGTACCGATACCGTACTGTCCAGGAGATATTCCAATCTGATAGTCGTCGGCTGACATTGTATGCAGAGAATAATCTGCGCTAACGTATCGGTCAAAATGAATTTCGATGGAATCTCCAAGGTAAATTTTCTCTTCAGTGCCTTCCTGGACATATTTCTCGTCTTTTACACGGACTCCAATATAAAGGTAATCCTCATCCCAGGCAGCAACGACAGTTCCTGAACAATCCTCTGCATTTGACCACTTATCTGCCCCAAAAACGACATAATTGATTACCTTTTGAATTGGCGGATCCCATTCATAGAGATCCCCATCAATATTAAGGTTCTTATCCAAATAATCTGCGGTGATGGAAGGTCCGGGACGGACCGTAGGACCTTCAAAGGTAGCCAGAGTGGCTTCGACCACAGGTGTTTCTGTGATATCAAGTTCCCCAGTTGCTGTCGGTTTGGGTGTACTTGTGGGGACTACCTTTGGTGTTGAAGTTTTTTCTTCACCCCCTGCTGAGGATGCAGAAGTTGCTGGAGCCTCCTGTGTGGGCTCAAACAGAGCCGTCATGGTTTTATCCGGAGTCGGGAATGAAAATGGTGTCGGTGTTGAAAATCCCGGCAAAGTACAACCTGTCAGGACAGTTAAGACAATTAACGCCACAATTATTTGGCGGGGTTTGATGTTATCCATGGAATTACACTCCTCTATGAGGCTCCTCACACTTTCTAAGACATATATACTAAAATTATAAACGAGTTTCACGCAATTTCTCTCCCATATCAAGGAGCTAATTACTTTGTATACTTATGAACATCCCCGGCCTTCAGTTACTGTTGATATAGCAATTATCAGGCCAAATGGAAAAGAATATCAAATATTACTTATCCAAAGAGCTCAAGCGCCTTATAAGGGTAAATATGCTCTACCCGGGGGATTTATCAATATGGATGAATCCCTGGAAGAGGCTGCCCAGCGGGAGTTATTCGAGGAAACTGGAGTTGAAAACCTGGGGCTTACCCAGATCCAAACTTTTAGTGATCCTGGACGGGATCCACGCGGACGAGTGATTTCTACTTGTTTTGGTTGTGTACTGGATATTGGGGATAAAATCCAAATTAAGCCGGGAGATGATGCCGCAGATGCAGAGTGGTTTGAATTGAATGATCTCCCACTCCTGGCCTTCGACCATTTCACCCTGGTCCAGGCCGCTATCATCAAACTACTCCCATCCTTATGAAACACTTTATATTTACAAGATTCCCATCTTTCTACTAGGTTAAATAAAAACACCCCACCATGCCGTGTGTGAGTGAGTCTTGAACCTGTTTGAGCAGATTGGGTATCCGCATCAGGAGTTTCGCCTTGGCTCAGGCCTATCGCGTAGCTCCATCAATATAGGACCCCTTAAATTTGGTGTTGGCTCAAAACACTTCGTTCACATCGCGTACACAGTAGGGTGGATACACTTTACCATAGGTATTCCCGACTGAAAAGGGTTTTCTTTTCCTGAAATTTACTCCAAGTTTACTTTAATATGCAGCTCTTCCAGCTGACCAGGCTCAACTGAAGACGGTGCATTTCCCATCAAATCCCGGGCAGATTGGTTCTTTGGAAAAGCGATTACTTCACGGATATTTGGCTCATCTGCCAGCAGCATGCATAAACGATCAATACCTGAAGCAATACCTCCGTGGGGAGGAGTTCCATAAGAAAAAGCGCGCAGCATGTGGCCAAATCGCTCTCTGGCAACATCCATATCCAAGCCAATCAGACCGAAGATCTTTTCCTGCAGATCCGCATTGTGAATCCTGATCGATCCCCCGCCTATCTCATAACCGTTTAAAACCAGATCATATTGTTGTCCCCTAACCTTAGAAGGATCCTCATCCAAGTTCTGGATATCTTCCATCATCGGGCTCGTAAATAGATGGTGGCTGGGATCCCAGCGTTTTTCATCTTTATTCCAGTTCACCAGGGGGAAATCAATTACCCAGCAAAAACCTAACATATCCTTGTCTGCTAGATTCAGGCGGTCACGTAATTCTTCTCGTAATCTACCCAAGCTTTCATTAACAACTTCCGGGACGTCTGCTACAAAGAGCAGCAGGTCCCCCGGGTTTCCTTCTAAACGTTTAATCAATTCTTCTTTAACTTCAGCGGAAAGGAATTTTGCAAAGGATGAACGCTCTTCACCTTCGCTTGTTAGAGCCAGGTACGCCAGACCTCCTGCGCCATATTGCTTCACATACTCAGTCAGCTCATCGATCTGTTTCCGGCTGAAATCACCCAGGCCCTTGGCATTGATTCCCTTGACCAGTCCACCTTTTTCAACTGTGTCAGTAAATACTCTGAAACCGGAGTCGGCTGCAAGGTCCGATATATCTTTCAACTCAAATCCAAATCGGATATCCGGGTTATCTTTTCCAAATCGATCCAAGGCTTCCTGATATGTCAAACGAGGCCAGGGAGTTTCAAAGACATTTTTATCTGGCCTGACCTCAGCAACCAGATCAGTATAAAGACCTTCCAATAAGGCCATTACATCTTCCCGGTCGACAAATGACATTTCGATGTCCAGTTGGGTAAACTCTGGCTGACGGTCCCCACGCTGGTCTTCATCGCGGAAGCAGCGGGCTATCTGGAAATACCTCTCCATTCCAGCTACCATCAACATCTGTTTCAGCTGCTGGGGGGATTGAGGAAGCGCGTAAAATTGACCAGGGTGAACCCTGGATGGCACGATATAATCCCTAGCTCCCTCAGGAGTCGTTTTGAATAATATCGGTGTTTCGATCTCGAGGAAATCCCGCTCGTCCAGATATCTGCGAATAAAGGTGACAATCTTGTGGCGGAGAATGATGTTATCCCGCATTCTTGGTCGGCGCAGGTCCAAATACCGGAATTTCAACCGGATCTGTTCATCAACATCTTCTTCCTGATTAATCAGAAAAGGTGGTGTGACAGCAGGATTCAGAACTTCTATCCGGGAAATCTCAACTTCAATTTCACCGGTGGACAGATCTGTATTTGTCATTCCTTCAGGTCTTTTCCTAACCGTTCCGATCACCTGGATCACCCACTCAGATCTAACCGGTGTCAGAGCTTGATGAACCTCAGGTGATGTTTCCGGATTTGATACAACTTGAACTTTACCAAAACGGTCGCGCAGGTCTATAAAACTGACGCCGCCAAGATCCCGTACCCGGTCTACCCAACCCGCCAGTGATATTTCCTGGCCAACATGTTTGATATTCAACTCACCACAAGTATGCGTTTTATACATCCTTCCTCCAACTGCAGCCCAACCCAAATATGAAATTATGAAATAAGTTTCTGCATTATAGCATGGCAGCAGAATCATTCAAATAATAATATCTTACAACAAGAATAACACCCCAACTCCTACCAGAGCTATAACTGTGCCAACAACAGTCCCCCACCCCATTTTTTCCTTAAAATAGAATTTTTCAACTGGGAGCAAAAAGATCGGTGGGAGCGCCATCAACGTGCTTGCCACACCAATGCTGGTATGTTGGAGTGCAAATAGAGATAATGAGACACCAAGAAACGGACCTGAAAATGCTCCTCCAACGATTCCCCATAATGCTTTTGGATTTGATACTACTTTGTTTATCGTGTTCTTAAATTCTTTTTGAACTAGGGTTACTGACCAAATCACGATCATGGCTATGATCATACGTATGAAGTTGGCAGAAATAGGAGAAAAGCTGCCATCTAATCCGAGCTTGGCCAGCACCACACCCAATCCTTGACCTGCTGCCCCCCCTATTCCAAATAAGATACCTTTTTTGTAATTCTCTTTATCTGGAGGTTGGTTTTGATTCTTTTCCATTACGACCCAGCCAATACCAATCAATGTGATCAGTATTCCTGACATTTGCCACAAGGAAAGTTTTTCCCCCAGGAAGATCCAGGCTGCAGCCGCTGCAATGATCGGGGCCAAGCTCATCATTAACATTGATAATCTCGGGCCAATCCACAAAAAAGCTTGGAATAAAAAGGCATCTCCCAGTACCAGGCCTACGATTCCAGAAAGCCCCAACCAGAACCAGCGATCCCATTCAGCTCCTACTGGCCAGAAGCTGCCTAAGAAAATCCAATGCGCGAGGGTTAAAAAAAAGCAGGCAGCAATCAATCTAACCCGGTTGACAACGGTCGAACCCACTACTCTTCCCGCCACAGTGAACAGAGTTGAGTTCACAGCATAGGTGATTGAGGTAATAATGGCTGCCAACTCTCCCAAGTACAACAATTTCATAAGATATCCGTATATATGATTAACAAGCTACAATTGTACCGGAAAGTCGTTAAACCGTTAATGATATTCTGTAAAAAATAACCATTTATTGGATAGTATCAACCTTAAACCGGGAGGAAGGAATGGAGTACAAAATAAGCGGCACACTAATGGAATCAGTCGATATCCACCTTAAACAAGGGGAATCGATCTACTCAGAATCTGGTGGAATGGCCTGGATGAGGGGTTCATTTAAGATGGATACCAGCACGCGGGGTGGATTGGGAGCCGGACTGGGAAGAATGTTAGCCGGGGAATCCTTGTTCCTAACCACCTACACCTGCCAGAGCCAGGATGGATTGATCACTTTCACTCCTGAAGTTCCAGGGAAAGTAGTTGATCTGAATTTAGCTGGTGGCCAAAGTTTAATTTGTCAGAAAGACGCTTTTATGTGTGCAGAAGAATCCGTCAAGATCGAAATGTATTTTCGGAAACGACTTGGCGCGGGCCTATTCGGAGGTGAAGGTTTCATTCTCCAGAAGATCACAGGACCTGGTACTGCTTTTGTCGAGATCCCTGGCGAGGTCCGAGAGATAGAGCTTGGAGCAGGAGAGATCATGAAAGTGGATCCCGGTCATATTGCCATGTTCGAACCCACAGTTGATTATGACATTGCCGCAGTAAAGGGGTTAAAAAATGTCCTCTTCGCCGGCGAAGGTTTGTTCCTGGCCACATTGAAAGGTCCCGGAAAAGTCTGGCTGCAAACCCTACCTCTCTCCAATCTGGCAATGAAGCTTTCTCGATATATGCCAGCCAAGGGATAAATCTGATAGATCCAAAATCTAGAACCCCATTCCTGGTTCAGGAAAGGGGTTTTATTGTTTAATTTTCAGAGAAGTCTAATTACGTATCTGGTAAATTTTGTTTTCAGTGTATACTGAGGGAAATTAACCCGGGATGGAAAAATGAAAATATTAGAAGATCGCATTCTCAAAGATGGACAATATATCGGGAACGGTATTCTTAAGGTGGATAGTTTCGTCAATCACCAGGTTGATCCAAAATTGATGAACGAGGCAGGAAAGGAATTTGCAAAATTATTCATGAATTTTTCCGCCACCAAGATATTAACCGCAGAGATATCAGGTATCGCGCCGGCAGTTTCGGCGGGATTACACCTGGAAATCCCGGTAGTATTTGCTCGAAAAAACAAACCCATCACAATGCCTGACCAGGTTCTATTAACATTATCTCCATCCCATACTAAAGGTAGAACTGTCGAATTGATCGTTTCTCCAGAATACCTGGGAGCTGGAGAAAGAGTATTGATCATCGACGATTTTCTAGCGACCGGGAAGACCATCGAAGGATTGATCCGCCTGGCTGAAATTGCTGGAGCCACAGTGGTCGGCGTTGGCACGTTAATTGAAAAGACATTTGAAGAAGGTCGAGCGCATTTGGAAGCAATGAATATTCATGTTGAAGCTCTTGCAAGAATAGAATCTATGTCAGAGGAAGGCATTGTTTTTTATAGGCCATGACACAAGATACGATAGTTATTCTTGATTTTGGATCACAATATACTCAGTTGATCACTCGGAGCGTCAGAGAACAATCCGTATACTCTCTTCAATTGCCCTGGTCTACTGATGCTGAATTCATCTCTAGTCTCCAGCCAGCAGGCATCATCCTCTCCGGAGGGCCGGCATCAATTTATTCCCATAACGCACCGAAATTTCCCCCTTTCTTGCTCACCCTTAAAATCCCGCTGCTGGGGATATGTTACGGTATGCAAGCCATGGCAGATGCTCTGGAAGGTGATATCACCGCCTCTACTTCCAGGGAGTTTGGCTACACGCAGCTAATTGTAGAAGAACAGAACCCTCTCATCCCTGCAGGGGTTCACCAGGTTTGGATGTCTCATGGGGATCAAATAACTAAACTACCTGACGGATTTTCCTCGCTCGCGACAAGTGATAATACACCTTTGGCGGCTATGGGAGATCTCAACCGCCAACTATTTGGAGTCCAATTCCACCCCGAAGTGAAACACACCTCTATTGGTGTAGAAATCATCAGTAATTTCCTGTTCCAAATTTGTAATATCAATGCCAGTTGGACACCAGCATCAATCATCGAGGAAAGTGTCTCCCAAATCAAAAAGGAGATTGGAAATTCAAGAGTCCTGTCTGCCGTCAGCGGTGGAGTCGATTCCAGTGTTGCAACTGCTCTGGTCCATAAAGCTGTTGGAAATCAACTGGATGCGGTTTTTGTAGACACCGGGCTTCTCCGGAAAAATGAGGTCCAGGAAGTGAATGCAGCTCTCCAAGAAAATCTGCATATAAACTTAAAAACTGTACCAGCAGAAAACCTGTTCTTCCAGGATCTAAAAGGTATTACCGAGCCAGAAGAAAAACGCTCTAGGATCGGCAATCGTTTCATCCGAATTTTTGAGGAAGAAGCCCGCCATTTGAACACTCCTGATTACCTCGTTCAGGGAACGATCTATCCAGATGTTGTGGAATCTGCAGCGCCTGATAGACCAGAATCGGAAACGATTAAAACCCACCATAATGTTGGCGGTTTACCAGAGAATATGTCTTTCAAGCTGATTGAACCGCTGCGGTATCTATTCAAAGATGAGGTACGGAAGATCGGTGAGGAATTAGGGCTGCCCCACTCGTTGGTTTGGCGCCAACCATTTCCTGGTCCAGGATTGGCCATTCGCTGTCTGGGCGAAGTTACACCGGATCGCGTTGATCGCTTACGAAAGGCAGATGCGATCTATCTTCAAGAACTAGGAAAGGAAAATCTTCTCCACTTTAGAAAGGATAATGTTGTTACCGGATCATCCCAAGCCTTTGCAGTGTTATTACCAGTAAAGTCAGTCGGTGTGATGGGCGATCAGCGCACGTACGAAGACGTGATTGCTCTCAGAGCAGTAACAACAGATGATTTTATGACCGCGGATTGGGCTCGTATCCCTTCTGAGATACTGGCCAGGATCTCCAACCGGATCGTAAATGAAGTGAAAGGTATCAACCGGGTTGTTTATGACATAACCAGTAAACCTCCCGGTACTATTGAGTGGGAATAACGCACACTCAATATCTGTTCCTGGTAAGAACAACCCTATTACAATCATCAATAGGAAGACCTATCCATCTATTCAGAATAGCGTAATATCACCATCCCAAAAGCCAACCACCATGACTTCTAAAAATGAACTTCCCCGGAAAGTAATTCTAGTCACTGGACCTGCAGGAAACCTCGGTTCTGCCGTAGTCGAGAGATTGCGAAATGAAGCTGTTTCACTCATACTGGTCGATCGTCATCCGGACCGGATTAAAGAGCTCTATCCAGACCTGGAAGATTCTGATAACCATCTACTCATTCCTGATGTCGATCTCACTGATCCTGAAACCGTCAAAACTGCCGTAGGTACTGGGTTGGAAACTTTTGGGCATATTGATTGCCTGGTCCATACAACTGGCGGCTTTCAAATGGGAGAAGCGGTCCATCAAATTTCGTCAGATAAATGGGATATGATGATGGATATCAATGTCAAAACCTTTTTGAATACCATCAAATCCGTTATCCCAGCAATGATCAACCAGGAAAATGGTATTATCATCACCATTGGCGCCAGACCCTCTCTTGAAGGAAAAAAGAAGATGGGATCTTACAGCGCTGCAAAAGCAGCTGTGTTGAGATTAACGGAGAGCATTGCAGCAGAAGGAACATCCACAGGGATAAGAGCCAGATGCATCATTCCCGGAACCATAGATACTCCAGACAATCGCCGATCAATGCCAAAAGCAGACACATCCAAGTGGATAAAGCCCGAGACGATTGCGAATGTAATATTCGAAACCTGCTTCAACAATAATCTTACTGAAAAAGACGTAATTGTCAGCCTATATTAACTATGAATAATCATCCTATTTCTATACTGATTTTCGGTGCCTCCGGGGACCTGACTCAAAGGAAACTCATCCCGGCCTTATTCAACCTGTATCAAAAGGAAAGGCTGCCAGATATTCACATTCTTGGAACAAGTCGTTCGGATTTTACAGATGAAGAATTCCGGGATCACTTGTTAGCTAGTGTCCAAAAATTCAGTCCAGAATCTTTTCAGGCCGAGAGTTGGGATAAATTTTCCCAGAATATCAATTATCAGAGCGGTAACCTGACCGATCCTGCTGACTACAAGAAATTAGCAGACAAATTATCAAGCCTGGAAAACGGACCGACAAATCGGCTGTATTACCTGGCCATCTCCCCTGAATTCTACACAGAGACTGTACTTAACTTGGGTAAAGCCGGACTTGCCTACCAAGAATTAGGAGATCAATCTCCCTGGCGACATGTCATCATAGAAAAACCGTATGGCAGGGATCTTGTCACAGCCCGGGAACTAAACCAACAAATCACTGAGATATTCACAGAGGATCAGATCTATCGGATAGATCATTACCTGGGCAAAGAGACAGCCCAGAATATTCTCTTCTTCCGCTTTGCTAACGCCATATTCGAACCCATCTGGAACCGCCGCTATATCGATAATATCCAGATCACCGTGGCTGAGAGTGTAGATGTTGGTCACCGTGCTGATTATTATGACAAAGCCGGAATCCTGCGGGATATGTTCCAAAATCATCTCCTTCAACTTTTATCCCTGGTTGCAATGGAAGCCCCAAATTCATTTAAAGAAGAACCGATCCGCAACGAACGGGTTAAGCTGCTTCGTTCTATCCGTCCGTTAAAAAGGGAAGACTCAATTGCAGGTCAATATATTGGATATTGCTCTGCAAAAGGAGTCAAGGATTATTCACGCACACCAACCTATGCTGCCTTAAAACTCTACATTGATAATTGGCGCTGGAAAGGTGTACCATTTTATTTGCGATCCGGAAAATCCCTGAAACGTAAGGCTACAGAGATCAATATCGAATTCCAGCGGCCACCTCATTTAATGTTCGGATTAACTGATCCGGATCAAATTACACCAAATATACTTTCGATTTGCATCCAACCGGATGAGGGCATTCATTTGAAATTCCAGGCCAAAGAACCCGATTCAGAGCAGAAGATACGTCCAGTGGATATGGAATTCCACTACGAAAAGTATTTTGGTCAAAATAAATTACCTGGCGCTTATGAACGCCTATTAAGCGAAGCCATCGATGGGGATCCCTCGCTTTTTACTCGTAGGGATGCCATTGAAACTGCCTGGTCCATTATCGATCCTTTAATCCAATCTTGGGAAAATCCTTCTACAGAAGAGTTGGCAGTCTATGATCCTGGCACCTGGGGACCAGAAGAGGCAGATCTACTGCTTGCTCGGGAGGGACATTGTTGGCGGATGAACTGTGGATTACACGAAGATTGCATTGAACCTGACCCACTTCAGAGTTAATACCTGCCGGTTTCCAAGATCTTTTTCTAATATCCTTCTATCAATCGTCCAATTTTTCCCTGTGTTATAATGACCGCACCGGGGATGAAAGGCATCGACGGAAAAGGTTGACCCCGGATCGCGAGCCGAGAGGCGCCGTTCTCGTTAAATCAGCGCAAAACCTTAAGTGCCAACCGCACTGAATATGCTGCCCTTCCCCTTGCTGCATAAGCCTGGGTAAGGCAGACGATTACCTCAAGGTAATCTCGTTCACCTCCCTCAATCTCCTGCTGGTGGAGAGTGAACGTCAGAAAGCAGGAGTGCTGTCGGGCGACGCCGCTATACCGACTCAAGAGGGGCTTTCGGGTCCCAGCGGCTAATCAGCAGACACTTTGGGCAGTTGTAGTCCTGCTGGTAAAAACAAACAATTGCCTACGCTCGTAGACGTCCGAGTGGTTGAGTTTTTCGGACGCGGGTTCGATTCCCGCCATCTCCACTAAATAAAAGGAGGCTTGCCTTATAAAACAGGCAAGCCTCTTTTGCCTTTAACAGTCACTAAATAGGAAGTTTGGGGTTAAAAAAGACGTAATATAGTTTATGTTATAATCTGACTATTATGACAGAGGTCCAGCCGTTATTGCGGGATTCAATACCCCTCGAAGAGAATGATATAGTAGAACAATCTGGTGAAGAAAAAGGGTCAGTAGGAAAGAAAATCGGCCTGATTATCGTTGCTCTGCTGGTTTTAGGCTTGGTTATTTTAGGTCTGGTTTTATTACTTCAACCCGGAACGGATACAGCCCGGGTCAGAGATATATTTATCATTTTTATGTCCCTAGAATTTCTGTTGATCGGAATTGTAATGATCGTTTTGATCGTACAATTAGCCCGGTTGACTTTGCTCCTTCAAAATGAGATTAAACCAATTCTGGATTCCACTAACGAAACGGCAAATACATTGCGGGGCACAACTGCTTTCTTAAGTGAACACCTGGTAGAACCTGTTCTGAAAATGAACCAGTATCTAGCAGGATTAAATAGAATTACAGACTTTTTCAAGTCAAATAAGAAATAATTTTTCATTTTCAATTAATCTAGGAGTGTGAACAATGTCTGATAATAATAATGAGTTTGGCGCCTTTATGTCTGGTCTATTGTTGGGTGGAATTGCTGGAGCGATCACTGCTTTGCTATTGGCACCACAATCGGGAGAAGAAACCAGGAAAGTCATTCTTGATAAAAGCATGGAACTGAAAGACAAGGCTCTTGAGACAGTCGAAGACGCCCGACAGCGGGCTGAACAAGCAGCTGACGAAGCCAGAATTGCTGCTCAGGAATATACGCAGAAACTACAAGATCAAGCCAAAGGCCTTCAAGAACAAGGCAGGGTCATCCTGGAAGAACAAAAACAAAAGATCACAAAGGCTACCAAAGGCGGAAAAAAAGCGGAAGACGAGGCAAAAAAGTAAGCACTAGCTAAAAAACAAGACCATTAACAAACCTGCCAGCACTCACGGCGGGTTTGTTTTTTTAACCGGACATTGCCTGGCCGATCGAATCAGAGATATCTCCTGCCAGAACTGATGCCGAACTGCCCTTGGTTACTTCCGCCATCTCACCTGCCCTGGCATGGATCCAGCAGCCTGCTGCTGTCGCATCAAAAGGCTCCAACCCCTGGGCGATTAATCCTGTGATCATCCCTGCCAACACATCCCCACTACCTGCTCTTGCTAGTGCAGGATTTGCTGAAATCAGGATTTTCGTTCTGCAGTCCGGAGCCGCGATCACTGAGTGAGCTCCTTTTAATAAAACGATCTGCTCCCATCGCTGAGCATATTTTTCCGCAATTTCCACTCTGTTTTCTTGGATCTTATCAACAGGCAATCCCGTTAATACTGACATCTCTCCGGGATGTGGAGTCAACACACAATCACGGGGAAGTTTATTCTGCCAATTCGAGATGCTCGAAAGGAGCCGCAACGCATCAGCGTCAATTACTAAAGGGGGAAGTCCTTCCAGCCGGAGCACCTCTTCCAGGAATTTTCCAGTTCCACTCCTGATTCCAAAACCAGGTCCAACCAGGCAGGCTGTCGGTTTTTCGATCGCACCCTTAATAAGATCTGCCGCTTCTTCCGCTATCCCCCCACTCTGCTCTGGGAGGACAAGCCAAGTGGCTTCCGGTAATGTTTTTATCAATCCCTGGTAGATCCCCTGTGGTACCGCCATTGTCACAAGACCGGATCCTATTCTATAAGCAGACCTTCCAGCCAGAACAGCCGCACCGGGAAATTCTTTAGATCCAGCGACTATCAGGCTGGTTCCAAATGTGCCTTTATGGGCGTCCAGTGGGCGTTCAGGCAGCCTGGAACGAACCCATTCTTCTTCAATTACCTCCCTGGTTATTCTGTCATATTCCAAAAGTCCAGCAGGGAGCCCAATATCCACTACTTCCAACTCTCCCAGGTACTCATATGCTGGGAATTGAAGGGTGCCTGCCTTTACAGCAGCCATAGTGACAGTCAGATCTGCTGTTAAACAAACAGGTGAAACCTGACCTGTGTCACAATCCATACCAGATGGGCAATCCACAGCGACTATGACAGGTTTGTTCTCAGCTCCTGCCAGAACTTCCTTTACTCTCCTCATTAACAGATCAAGTGGTGGGCGCAATGGAAGTTCTATGCCAGTTCCCAATATTCCATCGATCAGCAAATCCGATCCAATAATTTCAGACTTGAGATCTATCGTAGATTGGGCTGGGTCGAGAAAATCGTTAAGCGTAGCTCCGCGACCTTCTACTTTTTGAATCAAAGGATCTGATTCCGGACGCTCGCGGAGCAAGATCACTCCTGCAGACCAACCCCATGCCGATAAATAATCAATGGCAACCAGAGCATCTCCCCCATTATTCCCGGATCCTACGAGGGCTATGGCCCTCCTACCCACTTGGGATCCATATCGTTCATGGATCAACTCTGCCAAACCTTTACCGGCTGCTTCCATCATTGCTGGATAAGAATGGCCAGCCGCATCAGCTGCCTTCTCAATTCCGATCATTTCACTGACACTGACATATTTCATATTCATTCCTTAGAAACTTAAACCAGGTAAGTTAATTTAGTTTACCAGACCCCGATTGATCCGGGCAGTAATACCATTCTTGTATCTAAGTGTTCTAACATTTAATAAATCCCGTGGTCTTAAACCATAATCGGCTATACTTGGTTGGAGAGATATAGGATATTTGCATGTTTAAGAGCGATTACATAAAAGCGTTGGATGATTATAAAAAAGCCCGACGCGGAGCATCTATCCAGGAATTGCTTGCGCGCCTGGCAGGTAACCCTGAAGGCACTGAGCTCCATTCCTACGATGAAGTTCGTCAACAGCTGCAGGCTATCGAAAAAAGCGCGGAACATCTGGAAGAAATCCCCCTAGACGCTATCGTTGGTAGTGTTGGTCGCTATCATGATTTCACCCGAAAATTCCTTCCAAAAGCATCCATTAACGAGGACCGTTGGGCCAGAGTGATGGCAACCTCCCAGGGATTATCTGGATTACCACCTATTGAAGTCTACAGGATTGGCGAAGTCTATTTTGTTCGTGATGGGAATCATCGGGTCTCGGTTGCCAGGCAAATGGGCTCCACTGCCATACAGGCTTATGTGACCAATGTAGAAACAAAAGTTGACCTCACACCGGATTTCACCCCCGACGATCTAATTATTAAATCCGAACAGGTCAAATTCCTTGAAAAAACCAAGCTTGACAGAATAATACCCAGTGCTGACCTATCAACAACCAAAGCTGGTGCCTACCCTACTTTGTTAGAACACATTGAAGTTCATAGGTATTATCTCGGATTGGAAAAACGGCAAGAAATAATATACGAAGAAGCTGCCGAAAATTGGTACAAGAAAGTGTTCCTCCCAGTTGTGAATATTATCCAAAAGCGGGATCTGTTATGCGATTTTCCTGATCGAACTGCAACGGACCTGTATTTGTGGGCGGCAGACCATCGGGCAAGCCTAGAACAGCAAGTGGGTTGGGATATTGGAGCAGAAGCTGCATTAACCGACCTGTCAGAGATATATAGTCCAAAAAGGAAATCTGGTTCAAGGTTTTTATCAAAAGTGGTCAACTGGTTTGTCCCAAATGCGCTAGAGACAGGTTCACCAGTAGGTACCTGGCGTGAAAAATTGGATCAGATGACTGTACTTGAACATCTATTCAATGATTTGATTGTTGCCATAGATGATAGTTCAACGGCCTGGCAGGCTCTTGATCAAGCAATCATCCTGTCAAAATTGGAAAACAGCAGCATTCACGCCGTTCATATTCATCCTGCCATTACAGAAGTCGGCCAAGCTGAACACCACTCACTTGAGGACACATTTACATCACACTGCCAAAACGCTGGTATATCCAACTATGATTTTATTGTGTCTTCTGGTGGGATAAGCGAAGTATTATGTGACCATTCCCGATTTGCAGATATTATTTTACTGCCCCTCAATCACCCCCCGGGGGATGAACCAATCAACCGATTAAGTTCTGGAATAACCTCCTTGATCCGCAACTGTTCCGTACCAATACTTACTGTTCCAACCGCACCAACACCCTTGAACACAATCCTGCTCGCATATGATGGTAGCATCAAAGCGAAAGAAGCCCTCTTCATTGCTGCCTACTTTGGAGCTCAGCATGGATCAACCGTGAAGGTTCTGACCAGCGTGATTGGCGCAGCTTATCCAGATTCAATCCAGGAAGAAGCCAGGAATTATTTAACTCGATTCCCCCTCGATTCCCAGTATATTATCAGCCAGGTTGCGGTATCTGAACAGATCAGCATCATGAATCAAACAGAGGATATTGATCTAATATTAATTGGCGGTTATAGTGGAAGTACTCTGATTGATGTAATGCTGGGAAGTTCTGTAGATAAGGTACTGCGCGAGATCCAACTGCCGATTCTGATCTGCCGTTAGACACAAGCCAATTGATATTATTCTAGATCCGTTTGGATCTCTGTTACCCTGGACTGAAAAGTGTTGATCACTAGAGTTTTTCCTATTCGGGTTTCTTTCACTGTATCCGGGCGATAGACATGAATATGTCCATGAAAATGATTGGTCGGCTGAAAGGTATCGATCAACCAGCGAAACGCCTTGATCCCTTGATGAGTCCAATCTTCTCCTTCGTGGGTCCCCCATGGTGAAGCGTGAGTCACGAAAATGTCCAAAAATCGGCCGTACATCAATCTGTTAAATAATAGACCTGGAACAAGTCGGAGGACATGGAACCACATTTCTCCCTGAGTATATTGATACTTGGTTTTTCGATTGTATTTGATACTACCTTCAACTCCTGCCAGCAACAACCCATGTTTCCGATAGATCTTCCTATGCAGATTATCCGCCCCTAAAGGATAGGACGGCGTGTCATCCTGCTTTATTTTTTTATATAGATCATGATTTCCATGAACAAAATATAACGGCTTATTGAGTCCACAGATTATGTATTCCAAGTACTCATAAGGGAGATCGCCGCAGGAAAGCACAAAAGCTACCTCGCTGTACCTCTCTGCAAGAGAGTCGCTGTAGATCTTCGGATCTACTTCATCACTGACTGATAATATTTTCATGTAGGGATTAATCCTGTGTGGGTTCATTTTACTATACGACGGACGACAAATAATATTGATAATCCAGGTGTTAAAGGTTGATTTATATTAACCTGCAATTTGACAACTCAACCGCAAGAATATAAACTAAGTATTGACTTTCATTTAAGAAGCATTTACCTGATTTACATACCAGATACCCTAATAATAAATTACAGCTGATATTTATTCCTCGACATCTATGCAAAAGTTATTAGAAAACAAAATCCTGCTCCTTGGAGAGGCCGTTCTTGATCTAATAAGCATAGACGTAGTAGATACTTTGGACGATGCAGAAAGCTTTATCATGTTCTCCGGTGGTGAGGTTTCCAACCTCGCTACAAATCTGGTACGGGTTGGTTTTAGTTCCTCCTTGGCATCTTGTCTTGGAAAGGATAATATCGGAAATTTAATAAAGAATGAACTGATGTCGGCTGGTGTTAATCTAAGCTTAATGCAAACCTCACTCGAATACCCCACGACATTAGTTACAGTTACTCGTAGTATAGGAACTCCGGATTTCTGTGTTTACCGGGGAGCTGACCAAGAGTTAATATTAAACGACGATCTGTTCAAGGCTGCTAAAGAGTCAAAGGCCATTCACACCTCAGCATTTGCTCTATCAAGAGACCCCAGCAGAAGCACAATTTTATCCATACTCCGTGCAAATCAATCTTCTGGTAAGCTGTTATCCTTCAATCCTAATTATCATCCAAATATCTGGCCTGATAATCTTAACTACCTATCCATCCTTAAGGATTTCTTCCCTCTATTCATCATTACTAAACCATCCTTAGACGATGCTTTCCGAATTTTTGGTCCTGGCCTAGAACCGGCCACTTATCTAAATATGTTTCTAGACCTAGGATCAAAACATGTAATCTTGACTATGGGCCAAAATGGTTCGATATTGGGAACTGATTCTGGAGATCGATATCATATACACCCTGAAGAAATCCCTGTTGTAGATGTCACTGGTGCCGGAGATGCATTCTGGACAGGAGTATACGCTGGATTTCTTAATGACTTTTCTGCTCTGGAATCTGCGAAGTTAGGTCAGACAATCGCTGAATATAAAATTGGCATATTAGGTCCAATTAAGGATCACCTTCCACTGGAAAATTACATCGCTCAGGCACAGAAAAGAGATTTTTCAATAATTTAGTGTTACCAATCAGGTCCTTGAGAAAACACTTCAAAGATGATATAAAATTACTGTCTAGGTCTTGATAAAGGATTAATGGATACAAGTTCCAAAAAGGCTCTTCAAAACTCTCCTGCTGGAATTGATTCTTTATATCAAGTAAGATGATTATGGTATATTTATAATTACTCTAAACGAATTATAATTAGGAGGTGTTACTCACAAAATACATCCAATCCCCATCCCTACCAAATTCTGAAATTAGCTATAAGGAGAAAGAAAAATGAAAACAAAACGATTCTTTTGGGTGCTTCTAGCCCTTTTGATTACCAGTTCTCTGGTCCTCAGTGCCTGTGGCGGCCAGACAGAAGAAACACCAGAAGTTGTAGTTGTTGTACCAGCCCATGATGGCGTTGCCGATCTCGAAGGTAGGGAAGTAACCATAGCCGTCGAGAACGCTTACCTGCCTTTCAACTATATTGATCCTGATACCGGAGAACCTGCCGGATGGGATTATGATGTCTGGGATGCAATCTGCGAAGAGATCAACTGTGTACCAGTTTATGTTGAAACTTCCTGGGAAACTATGATCCAGGCTGTTGCCGATGGGCAGTTTGATGCTGCTGCTGACGGCATTACTATCACTGAAGAACGTGCCGAAAAAGTGGCCTTTTCAGCTGGTTATGTTGCCATTGAACAGCGCCTCCTCGTGCGGGCCGATGAAGATCGAATCGAATCGATTGAGGATATCGTGGCAGATGAATCTCTGAAACTTGGAACACAGACAGGAACCACAAACTACATAACTGCCACAACCTATCTACCAGAAGATCGCATCACAGCCTTCGAACAATTCCCATTTGCTGTTGGGGCAGTACTTTCCGGTGATATCGATGCAGTGATCATCGACGAGGTTGCTGGTCAGGGTTATTTGGGCGAAAGTGCTGGTGAACTGAAACTGGTTGGTCCCTCCATGTCCAGTGATTTTCTTGGTTTCATTTACCCCTTAGACAGCGAGATTATTGCAGAAGTCGACCTGGCAATCGCTGAACTGGCCCAGAATGGTTTTCTGGATGAGGTTAATGCCCAGTACTTTGGTCCTGATTTCTCCGTTACCTATGATGACCTCTTCCCACCAGAAGCTGGCGCTGACATGCCCAAGCTTTGCTTTATTACGGATCTGGCAGGTGTTGATGACCGAAGCTTCAATGCTCTCGGCTGGAAAGGTGTCAACGACGCAGTCGAAGCAGGTTATGCCCAAGCTGATCCGATTCTCTTAGAGTCAGATGCGGTAGAAGATTACCAACCGAACATTGATGGCTGCTTAACTCAAGGCGCCACCCACATCGTGACAAGTGGGTTTGCAATATTTGAAGCAGTAGCTATCGCCGCGGCTGATAATCCAGATGTCAAATGGACATTCATCGATGGTGGCGGCTTCGGCTTGGACAACGTCCGAGAACTGGTTTACCAGACCGATGAGGCAGCCTTTGCGGTTGGATATCTGGCCGCTGGAGTGACTGAATCCGGCATCATTGGGACCTACGGTGGTGCAAACTATCCAACGGTGAGCATCTTCATGGATGGCATGACACGTGGTGTTGCCTACTACAACGAATTGAAGGGGACCGACGTACAGGTAATTGGTTGGGACGTGGAAGCAGCGGACGGCCAGTTCACAGGAAGCTTCTCTGATATGGGCCTAGCCCGAATTACTTGTGAAGGAATCCTCGATGAGGGCGCAGACATCATGCTGCCGGTTGGTGGAGCCATCAACCTGCCGTGTGGTGATGCCATTATCGCCCGTGGTATCGATGCATCGCTCATCGGCGTAGACGCTGATGCGGCCCTTGCCATGCCAGAAGCCTACAAAGATCTATGGTTGATCACGATCGAGAAGGGCATCGATATTCAGGTAACACGTTCCATTCAGGCGGATGCCGAAGGAACCTGGACACCCGGGGGTGAAGTTGGAAACGCTGCCAACGGCGCTGTGGGATTATCTCCTCTGAACAGCTGGGAAGACAAAGTTGATGCCGATCTTTGGGCAGAAACTCAAGCACTCTTCCAGGCCATCGTTGATGGAGAAGTAGAAGCCGCTTTCACACTAGTGCAGTAACATAACAAGTAACTAATATATACAGTTGCAGCCCCCGCGCAAGCCGTGGGGGCTCACTGTATATCCTGATCTTCGATAACAGGAATCTAGGAGGAGGTGTTGCCTTGGTATTGGAATTGCGAGGAATAACGAAAAGTTTTCCTGGTGTTCTCGCCAATGATGACGTGAGCCTCTCTGTTGAACTCGGTGAAATACTCGCCTTACTGGGTGAAAACGGGGCAGGCAAGACGACTCTGATGAATATTCTCTATGGCCTGTACACACCAGATGCAGGAGAGGTTCTCGTTGACGGTCAACAATTACAATTATCCTCCCCATCCGACTCCATTAATGCCGGGATAGGGATGGTCCACCAGCACTTCATGCTGGTTCCGGTATTCACCGTCACAGAGAACGTTATACTCGGCATAGAACCAACAAAGATCGGTGGTTTTCTGGACATGAAGGCCGGGGAGAAAATAGTTAAAGATATCTCTGGCCGCTACAACCTGGAAATCGATCCCAGCGCGTTGATTGAAAATCTTCCTGTTGGTATTCAACAGCGGGTTGAGATCATCAAAGTGCTCAGTCGCGAGGCTCGTTATCTTGTATTCGATGAGCCTACCGCAGTGTTGACCCCTCAGGAGGTGGAAGAGTTCTTCCAGATCATCAGTGGTTTACGAGAGACAGGAAAAGGTATTATTTTTATCAGTCACAAGCTGAAAGAAGCAATCGAAATCGCCGATCGCATCGTTGTTATGCGGGACGGCAAATCAGTTGCAGATGTGGACCCGGAAAAAGTCACTGAGGAAGAGATCGCTGAGTTGATGGTGGGCAGGCCAGTTGAGCTTGTAGTAAGTAAAAAACAAGCGGAAGCCGGCGAGCCAGTTCTCGTCGTAAATGATCTCTTTGCTCTCGACGACCGCGATCACACAGCAGTTAACGGAGTCTCAATTGAAGTGCGTTCTGGGGAGATAGTTGGTATCGCGGGTGTCCAGGGAAACGGACAAACCGAATTGATCGAGGCAATCACTGGGATACGCACCTCCCTGTCCGGGACAGTGTCGATTCATGGACAGGATGTCACCAGTGCTTTACCACGTGATATCCATCGGATGAACGTTGCCCATGTCCCGGAGGACCGCCAAGAGAGCGGGCTGATCATCAATTTCACAGTTGCCGAAAACATGATTCTCGATAGCTATTACACCCAACCCTACTCAAAAGGTATGCAAATGGATTGGGATATTGCACATAAGGCAGCAGAACGCTTGGTGAAAGAATATGACGTCCGAACACCAAGTGTTGATACCCAGGTATCTTCCTTATCTGGTGGCAACCAGCAAAAGGTGATCGTGGCAAGGGAATTTGACCGTGACGTTGGGTTGGTCATCGCTTCTCAACCCACGAGGGGGATCGATGTGGGATCGATCGAATATATTCATACTCGCATCGTTGAAGAGAGGGATAATGGAGCAGCTGTATTGATCGTCTCATCAGAACTCGATGAGGTCATGGCTCTCTCCGATCGAATTCTTGTCATGTATGGGGGTAAGATCGTTGGTGAATTCGATCCTAAAAAGGATTCTACAACCGAGATAGGGCTTGCCATGCTTGGAGGGACAAAATGACTGAATCCAATGATACTAACCATCCAAATCCCGAGGAATCACCAACTAAAAGACAACTACCGAATTTCCTTGCTCGGGTTACCGGAGGCAACACTGGCTGGTTGAGGTCCTTACTGATACCTACACTTGCCGTGCTGGCAGCCTTGATATTTGGAGCTCTATTCATCGCCCTGACGGACCTGGAAGCCCTAGCACTGCTCAAGGAGGATTTTCGCGGAGGACTCAGTCTTATGACTGATGGTGTCAGTGTGGCTTACAAAGCATTGTTCACCGGTGCATTTGGCTCGATCTATGGACTTTCTGAAACGCTTTTCGCTGCCACTCCCCTGATCCTCGCCGGGCTCTCCGTAGCACTTGGTTTCAGAGCGGGGCTATTCAATATCGGAGTAAATGGTCAGATGCTGATTGGTGGTATGGCAGCTGTTTGGGTTGGACTTAATATTACCCTCCCAGGATACCTACACATTCCGCTTGCTCTTGTGGCGGCAGTACTTGGAGGAGCTTTGTGGGCTGGGATTGCCGGGCTACTGAAAGCGAAAACCGGAGCTCATGAGGTTATCACAACGATCATGCTCAATTTTATTGCCTTTTTCCTGATCGAGTACCTTCTCACGACTCCCGCATTTCAGGACCCCGGGAGGAACAATCCCATCTCTGAACAACTTCCCTTATCAGCCCGGTTACCGGATATCTTCGGAGGTGATTACAGGGTTTCACTCGGCCTCATCATAGCTGTAGCAGCTGTATTTTTTGTCCTCTGGCTCTTATATAAATCTTCACCAGGTTTCGAGTTTCGAGCTGTTGGCTTCAACCCAAAAGCAAGTCGATATGCGGGGATGAACGTGGAGAAACTTCTTATCCTCGTGATGGGGGTCTCTGGTGGCCTCGCAGGAATCGCTGGAGCCAACCAAGCTTTGGGGCTCTCCCCGTACATGGTGACTTCTGGGTTTGCCGGGACCATCGGTTTCGACTCAATAGCCCTGGCCCTCTTAGGTGGATCGCATCCTCTCGGCGTACTTTGGGCTTCTATACTCTTCGGGGCCATGAAGGCAGGAGGACGGTCCATGCAGGCTGCAGCTCAAATCCCACTCGAGCTGGTAACTGTGATACAGGCGCTAGTAATTGTATTTATTGCTGCTCCTGAATTGGTTAGGGCCATCTTTAGAGTAAAACCTCCTGAGAAGGAAAAGACTCAACTCACTAAAGGGTGGGGAGGATAATAATGACGGATACTTCAACTACCCCTGTCAAGATACGAGCGACACCCGAGGTTCGTCGTGCCAGGATCGTCGGGGGGATTCTCTTAGTGCTGGCAGCCTTTGTCTTCTGGTTCTTCGGTCTGAACGTGATGGGGAATCTGGACGCTACCTTCAAGATTACTCTACCAACCGATAAGATCAAAGACGTCAAAATGATATTAAACACCAGGACACTAGCGTTCGTTGTGGCTGGCGTACTGGCATTCCTCAGCGGAATACAGCTTCGGCGTTCAACCGAGAAGCGAACGAATATGGCGCTGGCAATTGGTCTTTTCTTCTTTATCTTTGCATTTCTTGCCTGGGCAGCCGCTGGGAAGTCTTTTAGTCTTGTGGGTATGTTACGGTCGACAGTGATCCTTTCGGTTCCGATAACCCTAGGTGCTTTATCCGGAATTATGTGCGAACGGGTAGCGATCGTCAACATTGGGATCGAAGGGCAACTTTTGGCTTCAGCCTTCGCGGCTACTATTCTTGGCAGCGCCTTCGGTCTTTGGGCAGGTGTTGTTGGTGCGCTTGTTGTAGGTGCCCTTCTGGGTGCATTTCTGGCCTGGCTAGCTATAAGATTCCAGGTTGATCAGATCATTGCCGGTGTAGTCATCAATATCTTCGCCTTGGGTATGACATCTTTCTTAGCAACACGCGTTTTATCCAAAGCCCAGGATCTCAATTCTGCACCACAATTCAAAGCAATTAAAATCCCATTTCTATCGGATATTCCGTTGTTGGGATCTATGTTCTTCAACCACAATTTCTTTATCTACCTTATGTTTCTTCTCGTTATAATTCTACACATTGGATTGTTCTACACACGTTGGGGGCTAAGGTCTCGATCGGTGGGTGAGCATCCTCGAGCAGCTGACACGGTTGGAATCAATGTTTTTACAACACGATACAGAAATGTGATTTTAGGCGGTCTGATTGCAGGTTTAGGTGGAGCATTCCTCTCCTTAACCCAGATCTCCAGGTTCGAAGAGAACATGACTGCAGGCATCGGGTTCATCGCATTGGCGGCTATGATTTTTGGTCGCTGGAAGCCTTTCGGAGCCCTGGCTGCTGGTCTGGTATTCGGATTCGCACGGGCGCTCCAGCAAAAGCTGGGTATCCTTGCTACACCCATTCCCTCTGAGTTTCTACTCATGACTCCTTACTTGGTAACCATCATCGTGGTGGCGGGAGTTGTGGGCAGGGCACGGGCGCCGGCTGCTGACGGAGAACCGTATGTAAAAGAATAGAAGATAATTTCTTTACACTTAAAGGACACGATTTCCTTCCAGGAAACCGTGTCCTTTTGTATTAAGACTGTGGATTAATGAGTCAGTGTGTATTTACCAAATTCTACAACACTGCCAACCATCACCAGGATATTCTCGGGTGGCACACAATTCATGAATGTATGAATCGAAGCGACTTGTTCCCTGGTTGTCATTGACATAATCGATCTCAAAAATGTTATTGGCTAATCCTTACTTTATTTTCTATATCTAATTCCCAGGATTTGACAAATTAATTGTGGGTAACCAACACAAATTGCCACCCATAAAATTGGCGAAGGGGAAAGATTTAGTATGTAATAATTTGAAAATATCTAGATTCATCCCTTTCTTGAGCTTGCCAACCTGCATAAGGAGTATCCTATTGTTGAAGCTACCCAATTTAAATCCTCTATCAAGTCCGTTATAGAATGGTTTGGGACAACTCTGAGCCAGATCGTTGTGGCCATTGTCGTCCCAGTCATCACCGGATTTGTCATGGTCAAGGACTTCATCTTCCTGAGGGATGGTGATGCACCAAAATACGTGATTGCCCTGGTAGCAATCATCTGGGGAGTTTGCGATGTAGCCCTGATCTATTACATCACCAACTGGCTGATTGAAAACTTCCCCCTAAATGGATGGCACTTCAACAATGCTAGGTGATATTGCATAAGATCACAAAAAAGCAGCTAGTGGGATAATAAACTACCTGGATAAAATTGAGGGGGAGAAAATCATTCTGGCTGTCGGGGGAGAATCGGGATCCGGAAAAACCGAAATCGCGCATGAGATCGCCAGGGTCCTAAAAAGCCGGGCCACTCCTGCTAAAGTCATGCATATTGATAATTATTACCTTACATCCCCTACTGAACGTACGCCCTAGCGCCAGGAACACGGAATAGAGAGTATTGGT
>CAYORF010000019.1:0-35678 GCA_964406305.1 uncultured Anaerolineales bacterium
GAGTTTCAGCATATGATCCACTGGTATCGGGATCGAAATGAAACCTCCTGGTTGAATGAAGGTTTTTCTGAGCTGGCAACCTTGCTGACAGGCGACAGAGATGGGCCAACACATGATTATTATTTTGCTGATGACCCTGATACGCAGTTGAATGACTGGCCTAATGACCCAAATGCAACTATCCCTCATTATGGAAACGCATTCCTGTTTGTGACATATTTTATGGATCGTTTTGGCAGCGAGGCTACCAAAGCATTGGTGGCGGATGAACTCAACGGATTGTCTAGCGTAGATAAAGTATTAGAGGATCTGAATATCACCGATCCAGTTACTGGTTTGCGGGTAACTGCTGATGATGTTTTCCTGGATTGGGTTGTGACAAATTTACTCAATAATGAATATAACGTTACAGATCGGTTCAAATACGTCAGCTATCCAGATGCTCCTTATTTTTATGCTACTGAAGAGATAGATGAGTGTTCAACTGGTGAGTTCCAACGCGATGTTCATCAGTATGCCGCAGATTACCTAAAACTTAACTGTGGTGAGAGTTATAAAATCAATTTTGCTGGCCAACAGTCCGTCCAAGTGCTACCGGAAGATCCTTATTCCGGGTATTATGCTTTCTGGTCAAATAAAGGTGATCATTCCGATATGCGCTTGACGCGAGAATTCGATTTTCGCGATCAGACTGGATCGATAACTTTCAATTATCACCTTTGGTATGACCTGGAAGAGGACTACGATTATGTTTTCCTGGAGATATCCACCGATGGGCAGGATTGGCGCATCATCCGCACTCCTTCCAGCACCTCGGAGAATCCTTCTGGTAACAGCTATGGATGGGGGTATAACGGCCTGTCCGGCGGCAGTGGAATCTGGATTGAAGAGACTGTTGATCTGTCAAGTTACGCTGGAGAACTAGTACAGATTCGCTTTGAGTATATTACGGATGCTGCTGTTCATGGTGAAGGTTTACTGCTAGACGATGTGTCTGTTCCTGAATTAGGATATTCTTCTGATTTTGAAGCGGATGATGGAGGTTGGACAGCGGAAGGGTTTGTCAGGATCGAGAACAGCTTACCTCAAACCTATCGTTTGGCGCTGATCCATATGGATGCGGTTCCCCGTGTTGAATATTTATCTGTCCCAGTTGATAATCAGCTGGAAATTTTTGTTGAGGAAGGAGATAATGGTTCTCACCCGGTGGTTCTGGTTGTTACTGGTACCACACGCTTCACAAGGCAAAAAGCAAATTACTGGTTTGAGTTGATAACTGATTAAGACACTAGACACTCCCGATACCGGGAGTGTCTGTTTTTATGTGTTGACTGAATATCCCCCGGTCATGATATTTGTGGGTTTTAGGATTCTTTGGGATGAATAAGTTCATCCAGTTGTTCTTCCAGTTCCGCTCTTTTCTTTTGAGCTGCCTCTTTAATCTCGATCTGAATGTTATCTACTTCTTTTTGGATAACGGTCCGCAGTTCTTCTCCGGAATATGGAGCCAGCATCAGGGCAGTAATTCCGCCTAGAACGCCCCCTAATACTGCTCCGAAAATGAAAGCCATTGCTTTTCTCATTGATCAATCTCCTTTTTCAATCTGGACATAGTTTATTATAATTGGTCTTTAATGAAATAGGTACGCCCTAATTGTTGAACAGGAGAAGACGCAATGATTGATAAGACTCTCCCCCTGATAGATTTACACCGCCATCTGGACGGAAGCATACGCCTGGAAACCATTTTAGACCTGGGGAAAAAATATGATATACCCCTGCCTGCAGATGATCTGGTTGGACTAAAACCTTATGTCCAGATCACGGAACCCCGACCTGGGGTGATGGCATTTATTGATAAATTCAAATACATGATTGGTGTGCTGGCTGATTACGAAGCTTGCAGCCGGGTTGCTTACGAAAACGTTGAAGATGCTTATCTGGAAGGGATAGACTATATAGAACTTCGTTTCAGCCCGAAATTTATGGCTGAACCACACCAATTGGACGCAGAAGGAGTGGTTGAAGCTATTGTTGAAGGGGTAGACCGGGCTCGTAGGAATTTTGATGTCAAAGTAAACCTGATTGGTATTATCAGCCGGACCTATGGTCCAGATCTAGGCTGGAAGGAGTTGGAATCCCTGCTTTCATACAAGGACCAACTTGTGGCTCTGGATCTGGCCGGGGATGAGGTAAACTTTCCAGGGACCCTCTTCGTTGACCATTTTGAGGAAGGACGCAGTGCGGGTTGGCATATCACCGTCCACGCTGGAGAAGAGGGAGGACCAGATAATATCTGGCAGGCGGTAGAGGAATTGGGAGCAGAGCGGATTGGGCATGGAGTGAGCGCAGCCCAGGATCCGCTATTGATGAAGTACCTCGCTGAAAATACGATAGGTGTTGAATCTAACCTGACCTCCAATCTGCAAACCAAGATAATCGATGACTATAGTAAACATCCATTAAGAACCTTTCTTGAGGAAGGCATCCTGGCAACTATAAATACTGATGATCCTGGCATTAGCGATATTGACCTAAAATATGAATATGAATTGGCGGCACCAGCGGCAGGTTTATCAAGCCTGCAGATCAACCAGGCACAAAAAAACGCTGTAGAAGTTGCTTTCTTAAGTGATGAGGAAAGACAACAACTAAAGAATAAGGCAAAATTACGATCAGAGGAGATTGATGAATAATAAAATGATCTTGTCTGTGGGGATGCCTAGGGCAGGAACGGGCTGGTTTTTTAATATTACCCAGACGTTGGTTATCGCGGCAGGGGGTGTTAGTGCAGGTGAAATCCGAAACAAATATTATTTAAACCGATTTCTCACAGAAGTGAATTTCAATATTGGTACGATAAGCGCTTATCGTATTTTGCCTGTGATTTCTCCCCTGATGTTTGAGCCGAATTATGTCATAAAGCTGCATGCCGGGAGAAAATCGCTGGCGGATATATTGATTTCTATTGGGTTGATCAAACCTACTTTTATATATCGGGATCCAAGGGACGCGGCCTTATCGATCTACGAATATGGTCAAGAAGCGATCACAAATCCAACGGCTACCAATGCCTTTGCGGGAATTAGGACCATTGAAGAGGCCATTGATTTTATTACGCCATATATTGAAATCGCCAGAGGGTGGATTCAGTCTACTCGCACATTTTCAATAAAATACGAGAATTTATTATCTGAATTTGATCTGGTAGTTCCAAGACTGGTTGATTTTCTCGATATAGACTTTGATGCTGACCATGCATTGACACTGGTTGAACACCTAAAACCGGGTATAAATACTACTAGCCGAAAATTCACGCACTTCATGAAAGGAAAAGTAGGCAGATACCAGGAGCATTTTTCAGCTAAGCAAATTGAGTTATGCAATGAGCGGTTTGGTCATTTTCTGGCTGAGCAAGGTTATCAGTGAATTGGGTAACCAGATTGAAGAGAACGCAGATCCTTGTCTAATTCATAAACTTAAGGGATAATAATCCCAGAATCTGAGTAAAGTTTACTCTGATAGAAAATCCAAAGCAGAAAATTGGCCCCTACCCATGAGGAGGGTACCATGTCAAAATCTCCCGAATATACCAAGAAAGTAACTACAAAAGTATTCCGCGCTAAAAAATCGCATGGGGATCCTATTACCATGTTAACTGCTTATGACTATCTCACGGCCAGGGCAGTTGACTTATCCGGGATGGATTCCATCCTGGTGGGAGATTCCCTGGGGATGGTGATCCTGGGATATGAAAATACACTGCCAGTCACCATGGCGGAGATGCTTCATCACTGCCGGGCAGTCTCCCGGGGAGCCTCAAGGGCACTATTGATCGGGGATATGCCTTTTATGTCATACCAGGTCAATTCCCAGGAAGCAGTCAGAAATGCTGGACGATTCCTCCAGGAGGCCGGCATGGATGCTGTAAAGCTGGAAGGTGGCAGGGAACGCCTTGAGGCCATCCAGGCGATCGTTGGTTCCGGGATTCCAGTCCTGGGTCACCTGGGGCTGACCCCTCAAAGCGTTCACCAGTTGGGAGGTTATAAAGCTCAGGGAACAACTGCAACTGCGGCGCGCCGGCTGCTAGAGGATGCCTTACTTCTGGAGGATTTTGGTTGTTTCGGCATCGTCCTGGAATCTGTTCCTGCAAGAGTTGCGGAATATATCTCCTCTCGATTGTCTATACCCACCATCGGCATCGGGGCAGGTGGTGGATGTGACGGCCAGGTACTTGTCACTCATGATCTGCTGGGTTTGTTCGATAAATTCACTCCGAAATTCGTAAAGCAGTACGCTACCCTCCATAAGCATATTGATACAGCTCTGGCCGCCTTTAAAAAAGAAGTGGAAACTGGTATCTTTCCGGGACCGGACCACTCGTTTTCGATCCCGGATAAGGAATGGCAGCTGTTCCTGGAAGAAGATGGAGTTTCCTGATCGATGGCGGATATCACTATCATAGGGACAGGAGCGATGGCACTATACTTCGGTGGCAGTTTGTCTGCTGCCGGAGAGCGAGTGCGTTTTCTGGGCAGCTGGCAGGAAGGTATTGACGCCATTAACCGAAAAGGCATTTGTATAGTAGATAATGCTGGAAAGAATTATTTTCCGGCACAGGCTTCAGCGAATCCAGGGAAATTTCCTTCTACACACATGGCATTGGTGCTGGTCAAATCGTGGCAGACCGGGAGGGCAGCCAAAATGCTGGAAGAGGTGTTGCATCCAGAAGGGATTGTATTAACTCTGCAGAATGGATTGGGGAATGTGGAAATTTTGAACGCCGCCCTAGGAAAAGAACAGACCGCTCAAGGGGTGACCACTTACGGTGCGACAGTACAGGGCCCGGGCATCGTTCGTCTTGGCGGGAAAGGTGTTATCTCTGTCCAACAGCATGCCAGGTTGACCCCGCTTATCCAGACCCTACGGCGAAGTAACCTGATGGTGCAAGAAGTCTCTGATATAACCAGCATTTTATGGAGCAAACTGGTCATTAACGTGGCAATCAATCCTCTGACAGGGATTCTGGGAGTGAAAAATGGAAGCCTACTGGACAGCCCAGCCGCCACAAAGATCATGGGGTTAGCAGCTCGGGAAGCAGCTGATGTTGCCAGTGCCATGGGGATCAAGCTCAATATCAAAGATCCCACTCTGGAAGCGGAACGGGTCGCAGCGGCCACAGCGGAAAATCTGTCCTCCATGCTCCAGGATATACAGCGCAACGCCCCAACTGAAATTGAAGCCATGTGTGGTTCAGTTATCCGGTCAGGGAGAATAGTGGATCTGCCGACCCCTGTAAACGAGGTATTGTTGTTAATGATCCAGGCGAGGGAAAATCTTACAAGGAACGACAATAATGAAAATCGTGAATACGATCTCTGATTTAAAAACTGAATTGGATGAGTTTGATCGGCCGCTGGGTTTTGTACCGACTATGGGATACCTCCATGAGGGCCATCTATCCTTGGTGCAAAAAGCCCGGGAAGAAAATTCCTCTGTAGCTGTCAGTATATTCGCAAATCCGACTCAATTTTCGCCGGATGAAGACCTGACCAGCTATCCGCGAGATATCGAACGAGATATCGAGCTTTTAATTGGTGAGGGTGTGGATCTGGTTTGGATTCCCACTGTCGAAACCATGTATCCAGAAGGCTATCAGACTTGGATTGAGATGGACCATTTATCTTCGGTTCTGGAAGGCTCCTACCGGCCAACACATTTTCGGGGAGTTGCTACTGTGGTAGCAAAGCTATTTAATGCGGTAGGTCCAGATAAGGCTTATTTCGGGCAGAAAGATGCCCAGCAGGCAGCAGTTATTATGCAGATGGTCCGGGATTTGAATTTCCAGGTTGAAATTGTTATTTGTCCAATCGTGCGTGAGCCAGATGGGGTCGCAATGTCCAGCAGGAATACATACTTGGGAGAAGATGAACGACTGGCAGCCAAATGTCTTTCTAGGGGGTTATTCTTGGTCCGTGAGGAATTCCAGAGTGGAGAAAGAAGGGCAGAGGTTTTTAAGAAGATTATTACTGATGAAGTTGAAAAAGAGCCGCTGGCCCAGCTCCAATACGTCTCATGCACTGATCCAACAACCCTAGCGGAGCTTGATAATGAAGTCAAGACATGTCTATTCTCGATGGCGGTGTATGTGGGTAAAACCAGACTGATCGATAATCTTATATTAGGGAAGTGACAATGTATAGAAAAATCCTAAAAGCAAAAATCCACCGTGCCACAATAACGGATTCAAATCTGGAATATGGAGGAAGTATTACAATCGATAGAGAGTTAATGACCAGGGCCTGTATGATGGAATATGAACTTGTCCAGGTGGTCAATCTATATAATGGTGCCAGATTTGAAACCTATATCATTGCAGGATAGGCGGGTTCAGGATAGATCGAACTCAATGGCGCCGCTGCGAGACTTGCCCATCCCGGAGACAGGATAATTGCTATACCTTATGTAATGGTAAACGAAGAAGATCTATCTGATTGGAAACCCACAATCGTGCTTGTGGATGATATAAATCAAGTGAAGGATGTTCTATGTTATTGACAATTGACATTGGCAATACCAATATTTCCCTCGGTGTCTATCAAGGAGAAGAGCTGGGACCTTGTTGGAGAGTCTCAACAGATCATCAGCGTATGCCGGATGAATATGGCCTGCAAATTGATGGTTTATTGAAACATGAGAAACTGACTGCTGCGGATATTACAGGTGTATGCCTTGCCTCAGTAGTGCCGCGTTTAACAGGAGTGTTCCTCCAGGCTTGTAAGGGATATCTTGATCTGGATCCCCTGGTTGTGGACGCGGGAGTAAAAACTGGGGTGCGCATACAATATGAAACTCCCCGTTCGGTAGGGGCGGATCGCATTGTTGACGCCGCTGCGGTACAGCACCTTTATGGAGGTCCGGCATGCGTAGTGGACTTTGGCACAGGCACAACGTTTGACGCGATCTCAGAAGAAGGTGATTACCTGGGAGGTGCGATAGCTCCAGGTATTAGTATCGCTGCTGATGCGTTGTTCCAACGGGCTGCTAAATTGCCAAAAGTAGATTTAAACACTCCTCCTTCAGTTATCGGTAGGAATACTCCCCATGCTATGCAATCTGGATTGATATTTGGTTATGTCGGCTTGGTGGAAGGTATGGTCGCCCGGTTCCGAAAGGAACTTGGACCAGATATGAAGGTGATCGCCACTGGTGGTTTAACTGAGATTATCGCCCGAGAAACCAAGGTAATTGATATTGTAGCTCCCTGGTTAACGCTGGATGGTCTGCGGATCATCTGGGATATGAATCAATAAGCCCTTTGATCTATTCTGTTTTGTGGCAGGAAGGAAAACATATGAAAGTATTTAAAAATATAAGAATAATTCTGGGTGTGACTGGATCGATAGCAGCCTATAAGACAGTGACCTTGGCCTCGTCATTAACTAAGGCCGGGGCACTGGTTGATGTCATCCTGACAGAAGCGGCTTCAAAACTGGTTTCCCCGATAACTTTTTCCTCAGTCACCGGGCGAAAGGCTTATATCGATGAAGACTTGTGGAAAGTGGATGACCATGTATTGCATATTGAATTAGGTGAGAAGAATGACGCCTTCTTAATAGCACCGGCAACAGCCAATACCATTGCAAAAATAACCCATGGGATGGCAGATAACCTATTAGTGCTGACTGCCTTAGCATCACGAACTGCTCTTCTCTTGGCGCCAGCCATGGATGGCGGGATGTACAGTCACCCGGCAACCCAAGAGAATCTGGATCTCTTGAAAAAACGAGGAGTGGAGATCTGGGGACCGGCAGCTGGCCATCTGGCTTCTGGTCTGTCAGGCAAAGGGCGGATGTTGGAACCGGACCAGCTACTTGGATACCTGCGATGCTGGCTTGGAAGAGAGGGAGTATTAAAGGGTAAAAAAGTAGTTATATCAGCAGGTGGAACCCAGGAACCAATTGACCCAGTCCGTATTATCGGTAATCGATCTTCTGGAAAACAAGGTTTTGCGATCGCCCAGGCTGCTCTGGATCAGGGCGCTGAGGTCATCTTGATCACAGCCCCTGTGATCCTGACAGAACCTGTCGGGGCCAGATTGGTTTCTGTAAAAACCGCTAGCGAGATGGCTGAGGCAGTTCTCTCTGAATCCAATGATGCAGACTTGTTAATCATGGCTGCGGCAGTGGCAGATTATAAACCTACCCTAGAAGCAGATAATAAGATCAAGAAGGATCAGGGCGGATTGGATGTCATCCAACTGGAGAGAACAGTCGATATTCTAAAGGAAGTAGCCCGTTATAAAACTAAGAAGAAAATTGGTCCTGCAGCAGTAATTGGCTTTGCAGCGGAAACGGAAAATCTTCTTGAAAACGCAAAGTCCAAATTGGAGAATAAGAATCTTGATCTGATTGTTGCTAATGATGTAAGCAGGGAGGATCGAGGTATCGGATCGGATAAAAATCAGGTAACATTGATATGGAAAGATGGACAGACAAGAGAGCTGCCTATGATGGATAAATCAGATATTTCGGATGAACTGGTTCTGGAAGCAGCAAAATTACTGCCATAGATTTATTTTCAATATTTATTATGACAATGGAATACCCGTCAGCAAGGAGGGTTTGGTGACTTCAGATACTTATAAAAAATTAGCCGAAAAACTGGATACAATGCCCCATAATTATCCGGCAACAGAAAGTGGGATAGAGATCCGTTTACTTGAAAAGATCTTTACCCCTGAAGAAGCCCTTCTAGCGGCAGAGATGTTTTATCCGAAAGAGCCGGCTGCGGATATCGCTGCCCGGGCCAATGTCCTAGAAAAAGAAGCTCGCCGAACTTTGAAGGATATGGTCAGGAATAAAATGATCCTCTTTTCCAAGGGAGAATCAGCACTAGTCTTTGGCTTAATGCCGTTCGTTGTAGGATTTTATGAAGAATTGCTTCCCAGGCTGAACGAGGAAATCGCAGCCCTATTCGAGGAATACTTCCAGGAGACCAGGGGTGGTATTACAGGGAAAGGTTTGTCTGTACATCGAGTGATCCCAGTTCAGGAGTCAATTGATTTTGAGATCGAGGTATATCCTTATGAAAAAGCCTCCAATTTGATTGAAAACGCAGAGGCATGGGGGGTGAGGGATTGTATATGCCGCGTGCAGAAAAAATTGATAGGAGATCCCTGTGATCATCCACTTGAGAATTGCCTGGTATTTGCACCGGTAGAAGGATATTTTGATAACAGTGAAGTAGATCGGTCCATCACAAAAGATGAAGCGCTCCAGATCTTGCGAGAATCGGAAGAAGCTGGATTGGTGCATACCACAGGTAATTACCAGAATCGAAATTCCTATATTTGCAATTGCTGTACCTGTAGCTGTGGAATTCTAAGGTCTGTGGCTGAGTTTAATAACTCAGCAGCTATCGCTAAGTCGGATTTCTTGGTTGTCGTGGATGACGAGCTATGTGTTGCCTGTGGAGATTGTGTGGAACACTGCCAATTTGACGCCCTAAATGTCGATGGAATCGTCTGTGAGGTAGACCCGCGAAACTGTGTTGGATGTGGGTTGTGTGTCCCATCCTGTCCAGAAGAGGCCATGGTTCTAGTCCGCAGAGAAGTGGGCGAAGTATCTCCTCCCCCTGCCACTCTGAAAAATTGGGGATTAGAACGCTCCCGGAATTGAGATCCTGATATATCAAACAGAGTATTTTGATGAATTCCGAATCCAGGCTCTTTATTACGGAGCCTGGATTTCTATTCCCAAATAAACAAAAACCTAAAGTATACGCAATCTAACTCAAATGGTAGAATGACCGAGGTTTTAAAAGTGGCTTGATTGTATTCCGAGAGTACGAGGAGGATGAATTTGACTCTTGATAAAGTTCAAGAAATAAACCCAAATCATTTCAGTCTTCCCAGCCGGATAGAACGGTTGGGTGAACTTGCCTACAACTTGTGGTGGACCTGGAATCCTGACGTCCAGCGTCTTTATAAACGAATCGACAGCGATTTGTGGGAAGAGACCTCGCATAATCCGATCCAATTTCTACGAAAAGTTGAGCGGGCGAAATTGAATGCGGTGACCCACGATATTCATTTTTTGGATTTTTATGACCGATCCATGCTGGCTTTTGAACAGTATATGGAGCGTGAAGATACCTGGTACCAGAACAACCATGGCCATGTTGATAAAGAGGTTATTGCTTATTTTTCCACCGAGTTTGGACTCCACGAGACAGTGCCGATCTATGCTGGCGGCCTGGGTGTCCTTTCCGGGGATCATCTGAAAGAAGCAAGTGATCTGGGACTGCCTCTTGTGGCGATGGGGTTCCTTTACACCAAGGGGTATTTCACTCAGATTATCAGTGAAGATGGTTGGCAGGAAGCTCAATATGTTAAATTGAATTTTGATGAACTGCCTGTGCTACCATTGATGGACGATGAAGAAAAACCAGCAACTGTTTCTGTGGAACTAGCCGGTAGGGAAGTTTTAGTAAGAATATGGAAGATCCAGGTTGGCCGGGTTCCCTTGTATCTTTTGGACTCCAATGTGGATGGCAATTCGGATGACGATCGCGAGCTGACTTCAAGACTGTACAGCAGTGATCTTGACTTGAGGATTTCGCAGGAGATCATTCTTGGTATTGGTGGTGTAAGAGCTCTCCGAAAACTAGGCCATTCCCCTGCAGTATGGCACATGAATGAGGGTCATTCTGCATTCCTGGTCCTGGAGCGTATCCGTGAGCAAGTAAAAAAGGGTGCCAGCTTGGCGGAGGCGACTGATTATGTCCAGGCGAAAACCGTATTTACGACCCATACACCAGTTCCGGCTGGCAACGATGAATTCCCTGACTGGTTAATCGATAAGTATTTCGGCGGTATGCAGCAACAGCTGGGTTTATCTCGGGACGAGTTTTTTGATCTAGCTCGCCATAATGTAAACTGGGGTGAGACCTTCAGCATGCCAGTATTAGCTATGCGTACATCTAATCTGCGCAACGGCGTTTCTGAACTGCACGGTGAAGTTGCTCGGGAAATGTGGAGTTTCCTTTGGCCAGATGTCAAAACTGATGAAGTTCCGATTAGCCATATCACCAACGGTATCCATACCGGAACTTGGCTTGCCCGGCGGATGAGTCATCTATATGGTAGATATCTGGGATCGGATTGGCTGGAAAATATCGATGATCCAGAGATATGGAATGCAGTTTCCGATATCCCCGATGAGGAATTATGGGCGGTACGCAGGCACCTGAAGAGAAAACTTGTGATCTATATGAGAGAACGGGCCCGTTCTCAATGGGGCCGAGATGAGGTTCATCCTGTTCAGGTGATTGCTTCTGGCGCTTTATTGAATCCTTATGCATTGACAATTGGTTTCGCCCGGCGTTTTGCGACCTATAAACGGGCTGACCTGATCTTAAGTGATTTTGAACGACTGTTAAAGATCACAAACAAACCCAACATGCCAGTCCAGATCATCTTCGCCGGAAAAGCCCATCCTGCAGATCAACCAGGAAAACTGCTGATCCAGAATGTATACAGGAAAGTTAAAAAGGCAGAAAGTGGGGGTAGGTTGGTGTTTTTGGAAGACTATGACATGAATCTGGCTAGGTATCTGGTTCAGGGAGTCGATGTTTGGTTGAACACTCCCCGGCGGCCGAATGAGGCTTCCGGTACATCCGGGCAAAAAGCAGCTGTAAATGGCGCTTTGAACTTCTCGATCCTGGATGGCTGGTGGCGTGAAGGTTTCAATGGAAAAAACGGTTGGGCAATCGGAACCGATGATAGCCATGCAGATCACAAATTTCAGGATGATATGGATGCAGAAAGCCTTTACGATACGCTTGAAAACGAGATCATACCCCTGTTTTATAACCGTTCTCCTGGAGACCTGCCGGTTGAATGGATCGGGTTAATGAAAGAATCCATCCGGACGCTTGCGCCAGAATTCAGCATGCGCAGGATGGTAAAAGCCTATGCCAACGAGCTGTACTTTGAGTTGATGGACCGTAATAAGTAGAGTAGATAAGGAATTTTTATGTTTACATTTCAGCTCACTACACAGAGCATTCTGATTGCTCTCCTGATATTCACCGTCCGCGTGATTTCAACCAGCCTTGATACACTGCGCTTGATCCTGACCTTGCGCCATAACAAGTTCTGGGTTTGGGTGCTGGGTTTCATAAACTCGGCTATCTGGGTCTTAACTTTCGCTTTCGTTTTAGCGGATATTGATAATATGGTCAATGTGATCGTATATGCGGCAGGTTTTGCCACAGGAAATGTGATTGGGATGTGGATTGAGAATAAACTGGCGATTGGTTTTGCGGAAATTCGAGTGATCAGCCCGAAATGGGGTGCAGCAATATTAGAAGTCCTCAGGGAGAATAATTATGCCGTAACAGAAATTCCTGGACGGGGGAAAGATGGAATGGTCTCTGTTATCACGGCAAGTGTCCGCCGCAACAAGGCTCATGATTTTGAGAAACTTGTTACAGATGTGGATCAGGATGCTTTTATCACGAAAGAGGATATAGTTGCAGTCCAGCGGGGTTTCTGGCGCGTTAAATAGGAACTCTCTGGTGCCAAGTTAAATTGAAAAAGGACGAAGTCTCTTGAGAGGGACTTCGTCCTTTGCTTTGTGATTAAACCAGTTCTTCTACTGGAATTTGATCTTCCTCCAGATTGAACTGCCAGGCGCAGTAGAATTCATCCGGATGTGGATCTGGGGGACAGGCGATCACAACCGTCCTGATCCGCGGATCGATAGTATGGGCAAAATATGTATATTCGGCGATGCCAACTGATTTACAGGGAAAGTCATCCAGGCCTTTTCTTTTGCGGGCGCTCTGAACACGACAAACATTCATCTCGAAACGCAGAGAATTTTCGTTTGAGGATATCAAGGATTGTTCGTTGATCCGGGCATAAAGACGGAATTGAAGAGCTTTTTTGAGGGCAGGTATGCCTCCGCCGGGTTCGATTCCGTGACGGCGCATAATCCTTTTAGCTTCGATCTGGGTGAAGGATATCCAAGCTTCTGTATCGAGTTGAATGGCTTTTTCCATACCGTATTGATGCTCTACAGCCTGGAACCAGAGCCCATCATGTGCCAGCCAATTTTTTGCTGAATCCTCCAGCATATCAATCAGGGTTTCTTTTGAGAGAGTATAGAGATTTTCCCTATCCGGCATGATCCCTCCTGTATCATTGTCTGTTAGATAATGGATTGGCCTTTCCTGGAGATCAGATTTTGGACCCGTGGATCCAGATTCGTATTCCTCCAAACGAACTTATGATAGTAGTGATTCTAGCATAATCTGGATGGGGAAACCTTATCCTTAAGCTGGGGCACCTAGATAATTTATCCAGCGTTGGGAGAAGAACCGATATAATCCCATTGCGAGTTTCACAACTTCATCTGCTAAGACCATCAGATAAACCAAATGAATCGGTAAATCAAGAACGAACGCGCCAATTAACGCCATGGGTACACCAACGACCCAAACAGATCCAGCATCAATAAAAAAGGCAACTCTTGTATCTCCGCCACTGCGAAGAACACCGATTAACAGTATCAGGTTTAATGACCGGACCGGTAGAGATAAAGCCATCAGACCGATCAATTTCGTTGTGTAATTGATCGTGATATCTGAAACCTTGTAAAACGACAGCATAGGGCTGGCGAATATATACATGATCAATCCAAAAATTGCAGCTCCTATTGCTCCCAAGACCAGGTATTTTTTTGCATAGGAAGTGGCAAGTTCATTTTGCTTGGCCCCGATCTGATTTCCGATCATGATCGCGCAGGCATGGCCTAAACCGATAAATACCACAAAGATGATCTTGTCCAGCGTTCCAGCAATATTCACAGCTGCAATGGATTCAGTTCCGATCCGAGCATAAACCACGTTACAGGTCGTGATTCCAAATGACCAGACAATTTCTGTCGCGATAACAGGTAGTGTTGTATTGAAAAACTTTTTAATTGGCAATATCTTGAAATTCAATAATGCGGGCAGTTTTGCCGCCACAGGTAGTTTTTTGCGGTAGATTATTAACAGCAGTAAAACAACCTCTAAAAAGCGGGATATGATTGTGGCAATCGCCGCACCTTTTACACCCAATGATGGCAGTCCGAAATTTCCGAGTATCAGCCCGTAATTCATGAATGTGTTTAAGCTTAATGCAACCAAACTTGAGACCAGGGGAAGTTTAACGTTTTCAGTGCTTCTTAAAACAAAAGCGAAACTGCTGGAAATAGCAGTGATAACATAACTGAAAGCGACGATTTGCAGATAAACGCTACCCTGGGATATTACTGCTGGATCTTTAGAATAAATGCTGATTACCTGAACAGGGAAGAGGATAGCCACCAGGGAAAAAATCACTGCACCGCTAATGCTCATCAACAGGCTTAAACCCAAAACACTTTGGATACGCTCGGTATCTTTTCGCCCCCAATATTGGGCAGCGAAGATGGCTGATCCACTTCCAATACCAAAGAAAAGCAGAGAAACCAGGAAGAATATTTGATTGGCTACTCCTACGGCAGCTACTGCGCTTTCTCCAAGCTGGCCGATCATCACGCCATCCACCATATTCAGAGATGCGAATATTAAATTCTGGAGCATGATCGGAGCAGCCAGTTTGAGCATGGTATTGAGGAACTTTTTATCACCAAAAAAGAACTTCATTAAATCTCCTGATAGATCATCCAGGGTCTACCTGAAAGCAATTGGAATATTATACTGTCTTTTTCTACAAGGCCTCTCATCCGCAGTTATTATTTGATAGTGTTAGAATCCCGCAAGAAATCATTCCGACTTGGCAGGTATTAAATCCCCGATTATAATTTTCATGTGGCACAAAAGAAAGATCCCCGGGATTTATCTATTAATGAGTTGCGCAGGCTGCTGACCGAAAAACAACGCTCAGGCAGAAACGAGCGCATTGAACGCTATCGCGAGACAGGTAGGGTAGTCCGTCTGGTCTCTGATGAAGAAGAAACCTCTTGGGAAGATTTAAGGACAACGTCACCCGTTGGAGAAGGCCCCCCGGATCCTGTTGAAGAGGAAAAAAAGAGAAATAAAAAGGTTGTGGATGGTTTCCTGCTGGCAATCGAGGTCCTAGCTGTTTTAGGCCTGGTATTTGTGCTCTTTAATGGATTGGATATCCTCCAGCAATTAAACAGAGAGGTTGCTCTTGCCTTGGAACAGCCTACATTGACGGCAACGCCATTGATCAAAGCCGTAGTTCTACCGGGAGGTCATACTCCACCTGATTCACCTGGCGGCAGTCAACCGAACATCGAAGAGATCCCGGAACATTTACGACCAGTCGTTCAATCCTATTGGGAAATACCGATTCCAACCCCTGGTCCTAATCACGCCATTAGATTGCAGATTCCCGCGATTAACAAGGATGTCCCTGTTGTTGAAGGGGATGGACCAGAACAGTTGAAAAAAGGTGTTGGTCATGCTATCTATTCCGTTAATCCAGGTGAAATTGGGAATGTGGTGTTATCTGCCCATAATGATATCCAGGGTGAGATCTTCCGAGATCTGGATCAACTGGAAGAAGGGGACCTTATAATCTTGTTCTCTGAGAGAAAGAGTTACACATATGTTGTAGAAGATGTTTTGATCGTTGAGCCGCACCAGGTGGAATTCCTGGAATCTACAGATGAATCCGTTGCAACTTTGATCTCCTGTTATCCGTATAGGATTGATAAACAAAGAATAATTGTTATAGCGAACCTAATTGAAGGATAAGGTGTTTTAGCAATCGGGCAGGATTTTGTTTAACAAGATAGTTTGTTAGGACAAATAATTTATTGGTTCATTAAGCATTTGTTATGGCTATTGAGGAATGAAGGGGATATATAAACCATGACCACCGAAAGTCAACGTTCACCTTCTTGGGGGACTACTACAAAATTAGTGCTGGGGTTAACCCTGGTGGCAATTCTTGCCGGGGTCTTTATTTACTACCGCTCCATTGTATCGTTACTGGTCCTGGCTTCTATCATCACTTATCTGTTTCAACCACTCGTATCTCTGTTAACTGAAAAAACCCGCCTGTCCTGGCGGTTTAGCACAACCATCGTTTTTCTTCTCTTCATCATTTTGTTGATTGGTTTGTTAACAGGAGCGGGTCTCGCAATCGCCCAACAGGCAACTGGATTGGTACGCGTTGTTCAGGAATTTACGGAGAATCTACCCAATCTGGCAAGCGATCTCACTGCTTTCCTGGAAAAGTACGGGATCAAGGATATCATTAATCTGAGCGACCTGGCCAATAGGCTGTTGGAAACTATCCAACCACTACTGGGTCAGGCAGGATCAGTAGTTGGCTCTCTGGCAACTGGAGCTGCGGCCAGTATAGGGAGAATCTTTTTTATTGTTTTTGTGGCGTATTTTATTCTGTCTGAATCCCACCGTGTTGGTGAGATCACCTTCGACCAGATCCCCCAGTATGATTATGACATTGGCCGCATGACCCGCCAGCTCAGAGTGATCTGGGACTCTTTCTTCCGGGGACAAATCATAATCTTTGTAATGGTATTCGTGGTATACCTGATCATTCTTTCCGGTCTGGGTGTCAGATATTCGATAGCCCTGGCAGCATTGACTGGTCTGGCAGTTTTTGTCCCTTATGTTGGCTCCTGGACCGCATCTATTGTGATGGTTCTAGTAACGTTTTTCCAGCCGGTCAATTATTTTGGCTTGCTCCCATGGCAGTACTCTGTCATGGTTCTGGCGATATCATTGACCACAAATTTCGTCTTTGATAATTACATCACCCCACGTTTTTTGGGCCGCACCCTGGATATTCATCCTGCAGCAGTGCTTGTAGCTGCTTTGTTCATGGCCAGCCTGATGGGTGTGATCGGAATCTTCCTAGCTGCTCCTGTTGTTGCTACGATCAAATTGCTGGGAATGTATGTATTTCGGAAGATGTTCGATCTGGATCCTTGGCCTGAACCTGAAGAAGAACCTACACCTGTTGAGTTCCCCTGGTTCCGTTGGTCCAGGCAGTTGAAATCCTGGATTCAGAAGAAGAGGTCAGGGAAAAAGAAGCCGGAAAAGTAAAATGAAAAAACCTGCTGAAAATATCCAGCAGGTTTTTATATTAGTGATCTATCTCCCTAAATTGCTGCGCTGACCGGGGAGTAGAGGATTTCCTGAATGTTGACAATCTTCCGGCGCAGATTCTTATCTCTTTCCAGCAGATCCGTAATTTTATCGTGACCGTACATCACCGTAGTATGGTCCCGTCCACCCAGAAGTTCACCGATCTTGGGAAGGGATAATTCACTTTCTTCCCGGAGCATATACATAGCTACCTGCCTGGGGAATGCAACACGCTGGCTGCGGCTGTGGCTCAACAAATCTTCCATGGAAATGCCATATTCCTGGGCAATGGTATTGAGGATTTGTTCAGGTTCGATTTCTTTTGTTTCTGGCATTAGGTCTGCCAGAGCATATTCAACCAATTTTTCATCGAGGACCATTCCTCTCAAGTCTGCATAAGCCCGTAAGCGAGTCATCGCTCCTTCAAGTTCTCGGATATTGGTCTGGAAGCGTTGAGCGATATTTTCCAGAATGGAATCCGGCATGTCAAAACCCATTCGATCTGCTTTAGATTGGAGAATTGCTACTCGGGTTTCAAAGTCTGGTGGTTGGATATCGGCAGCCAACCCCCATTCAAAGCGATTGCGCAGGCGTTCCTCAAGAGTGACCATGGCTTTTGGCGGTCGATCTGAGGTCATCACAATCTGCTTATTCTGGCCGTGAAGGGTGTTGAATGTGTGGAAGAATTCTTCCTGGGTTGATTCCTTTCCAGCAATGAACTGAATGTCATCGATCAGCAGGACATCGATCCTGCGGTATTTTTCCCGGAAAGCCTGGGTTGTGTGACTGCGAATGGCCGTGATCAGATCATTGGTAAACTCTTCTGAGGAGACATACAGCACTTCCAGTCCCTGTCCCTGGCTCATATTGCCAATGGCATGCAATAAGTGAGTTTTTCCCAAACCTACGCCACCATACAGGAATAGAGGGTTGTATGTTTGGGCGGGTTTTTCAGAAACAGCCAGAGAAGCAGCATGAGCAAGACGGTTGCTGTGGCCAACTACGAAATTATTGAAGTTATAGCGGAAATTAATTGAGACTCGTTGAGGAGGGGAATTCTCAACCTGGGGAGTTTCAACCTGGGGTGAATCTAGCATTTCTATTTGATCTTGGGAAGCAGTTTTTTTGGCGCCGTTATTTATCACGAATGTGATATCCACCGGGCGGTTCATCGTTCCATTAAGCAACTTGGTAATGGTGCTTTTTAAGCGACTGTCTAACCAGTCGCGGGCGTAAGCATTGTGAACACCAATTTGAAAATCACCATCGGTGACTGAGATCAGCTCTGCATCTCGCAACCAGGTATCAAAAGCCGCTTTTGGCATCTCTAATTGCAATTGGCCAAGGGCAGCTTGCCAAGCTTGCTTTCCTTCCATGAACCCAGTCCTCCTCACCTCTTTAAGAAAGAAGTATACTTGATTTCCGGAAACTCCCCTTCCGTGAAAACCAAGGCCTGATTTAGCATCAGGATCAGCCGTACTATGAATTTAAAAATCCCTAAATGGGGGAACGCTTCAAGACTAATTCTATCGGATGAAGGTGACATGGGCAATCCTGCCCTCTAAAGAATATGGATTTATTAAGGTTTGTTATCTTAAGGAATAGGTCTGGTTTTCAAGGATTATCTCATCTACTCCTTAAGTAGTGTTTATGCGCTTGATTTGGGGTAAGGGAAATCGACAACCCCTACAGATGGGGGTAGCAACAAAACTTGATTTCCTATTCTTAACATATTCAATAAAGATAAGAATCTCATTACAGCAAATAAAACACGTCTACTTGAATCTCAGCTATCTGGGACACTTTAATCACTCTCGGAATGAATAAAATACTATCTAAAATACCTAAAATTCACTACTGATTCACAGAGCCATCAAGGTTTCTTAAGGTTATCAGTAACTGGAGCGGCATCCTTCATGGATGATAACTCTATGTTAGAATTTGAAACATGGATGATAAAGGTTCACCTCCAGTAAAGATTTTCCTGCCGATCTCGTTGATCTTGGCAATTCCTGGATGGATACTGCTGATCTATTTAGTAACAAACACTGTTCCGGAATTACAGAACCGCTGGTTGTTTTATGCCGCCATTGTCATCACGATCACAGGGTCTTCTTTTCCTCCAGTGGCGTACTTGAATAGGATCATTAAACCATTTGGTCCGGCAAATTATGAGATCGTTATCCGGGAAGGGATCATGATCGGTCTCTACACAGCCATTTTGTTGTGGTTGAACAAAGGCCAGGTATTGAGTTTTGGCCTGGCGTTGATCTTGGCCGTTGGTTTAACTCTGGTTGAATTATTAATCCGGTTTCGTAACCGGAGTGCCTGGAGTCCAGAATAGCGGTGATAGTTTTACTCTGGTATCTTATATGAATGATTTAAGCCGAATACCATCCGTTGATCAGATCCTCACATCCAAGCAGGGATTATCCTTGGTTGAAAATTACGGCCATCAAGCGACAGTAGATGCCGTCAGGGATTGCTTAGCCCTGGTCCGCCAGGACTTCCTTGAAAATGGTTCTGAGGTGCCTGATCTGGATTTACTTTTAAAGATGATAGCCGATTTGTTGAGCAAACGGTTAAAACCAACCCTTGTGCCAGTTATTAACGCTTCAGGTGTGATCATTCACACAAATTTAGGACGAGCTCCTTTAAGCAGTTCTGCTCTGGAAGCGGTCAAAAATGTCAGCGGTGGGTACTCCACGCTCGAATTCAGCCTGGAGACCGGTGGGAGAGGTTCAAGGTTAATTCATGCTGAATCCCAGTTCCAGCAGCTGCTAGGAACTGAATCTGCACTGGTTGTGAATAACAACGCCTCCGCTGTATTATTAAGTCTGACTGTATTAACTAGGGGTAAAAAAGTGATCATATCCCGTTCCCAATTAGTAGAAATTGGTGGAGGATTCCGCATACCAGAAGTCCTCCGCCATTCGGGAACTGACCTGGTAGAAATCGGAACGACCAATAAAGTTCATTTGTTTGATTATGAACAGGCATATAGCGAAGACACCAGCGCTGTGATGAGAGCCCACTCTTCAAATTATTCTATCGTTGGCTTTACCAGCGAACCCGAGATCAGTGAGATCGTAAAAAGCGCTCACAAAGCAGGTTTATGGTTTTTTGATGACCTGGGTTCGGGGGCTATGCTGGATACCAGTGCATATGGCTTGAAACACGAACCGATGGTACAGGAATCCCTGGCTGCCGAAGCCGACCTGGTCTGTTTTTCAGGTGATAAGCTCCTGGGCGGTCCGCAGGCGGGAATTATCCTGGGCAAAAAGGAATTGATCGATCAATTAAAAACCCATCCCCTGGCCCGAGCAATCCGGGCAGACAAGATGGCGCTCAGCGCACTCTCCGCTACACTGGATCACTATATTAAAGGAGAGGCGGTGGCCACAGTTCCTGTCTGGCAAATGATTTCGGCTGATCAACTAGAGATAAAGTCCAGAGCAGAAAAATGGAAAAAAACTCTCAAACAAGGGGACATAATTGAGGCGCAATCGATGGTTGGAGGAGGTTCCTTACCTGGGGAAACTCTGCCAACTTATGTGTTGGCTCTAGAGGTGGATCATCCTAATCAGCTCCTTGAAATCCTCCGCAATGGATCGCCTTCTGTGATCGCTAGGGTAGAGAATGATAGGGTGTTATTGGACCCCCGTACTGTGCTGCCTGAAACGGATCCGGATTTTGTCAATGCATTACGATCAGCATGGAGTATATATGAAGAATGATCTCTCTCAAATCATGGAACGTGAAAATATAGATGCCCTTTGGATAATGGGCAGCGCCTCCCATAACCCATCAATGACTTATTTCACCGGAAGAGCCCATGTTAGTGGGGCGGACCTGATCCTGATCAGAGGAAAGGAGCCGGTGATCTTCTGCAACGCCATGGAACGTGAGGAAGCAGCATCTACCGGGTTTGAGACAATTGTTACTGCCAAATATGGATTCCTGAAGATCTTGGAAGAATCCCAGGGGAACCTGCTGGACGCCCAAGCGAAAATGCGAAAGTTGATGTTCGAGGAAATTGGATTGACAAAAGGCCGGGTAGCGGTTTACGGAAAGGTGGAAATAGGACCTGTCCTGGGCACATTCAAATATCTAAAATTGTTGCTGCCGGAGATTGAGTTTTTAGGTGAAGGTGACGATTCTATCTTGCTGGAAGCCCGAGCCACCAAGGATATTCATGAAATTGATCGCATCCGCGAAATGGGAAAGATCACGACTGAAGTAGTTGGGAAGACGGCAGCCTATCTACAGTCCTGTCAAGTAAATGAAGATGAGATCCTGATGAGGAAGAATGGTGAACCGTTGACAATTGGAACCATGCATATCAAGATCAATTACTGGCTGGCAGAACTGGGGGTAGAAAATCCACTGGGATGCATTTTTGCAATGGGGCGAGACGCCGGTATACCCCACAGCGCGGGTACTCATGAGGATTCCATCCGATTGGGAAAAACAATAATCTTTGATATATATCCCCAGGAAGCAGGCGGCGGGTATTTCTTTGATTTCACAAGAACCTGGTGCCTGGGTTATGCTCCGGAGCCAGAGACTGAGATGTACGAGGATGTAAAAGCTGTCTACCAGACCATTATGGAAGAAATGATAATGGATGAACCAGCGGTAAAGTTCCAGGACCGAACCTGTGAGCTATTCGAAGCCCAAGGTCACCGAACGATACGTCAGGACAGCCAGTTGGAATCCGGGTATGTGCACAGCTTGGGTCATGGGTTAGGATTGGACGTGCATGAACGACCCCGGTTCAGCAAGCGAGGTAGCGATTGTGATTTATTAGACGCTGGTTCGGTGGTTACTATCGAGCCTGGGCTATATTATCCGGATAAAGGGATGGGTTGTCGACTGGAAGATACGGTTTGGGTCAGGCCAGATGGGAGAATGGAAATTCTGGCCGAATACCCCTATGATTTAGTGCTGCCGATGAAACACTGGAAAGGGTAAATCGTTTGAATATGAGACAAGATCAGGTGATCCTATGAGTGAAAATCAAGTAGAGGAAACCCCTAGGGAAAGTTTGGAAAACCCGCTGGCGCGCATTCTGGGCATAGAGAGCTCGTGTGATGAAACTGCGGCAGCTGTAGTAGAAAACGGCCGCGAGATCCTTTCCAATGCTGTGGCTTCCCAGGTTGACCTGCACGCCCAGTTTGGCGGCATATTCCCCGAAGTGGCCTCAAGGCAGCATATCCTATCCATATACCCAATTGTTGACCAGGCTCTCAAAGATGCTCATTTAAAACTATCTGACCTGGATGGTATAGCCGTAACTCGCGGCCCTGGACTTCCAGGATCCCTGGTGGTTGGCATTAATATGGCAAAAGGATTGGCGATTGGCAGTGGGCTGCCATTAATGGGGATCAATCACTTGGAAGGACATTTGTATTCCGCCTGGTTGGAAGAAGAGGGGAAGAAAAAGAAGAAGTCCCCTAAATTCCCGCTTCTGGCATTAATTGTATCTGGAGGCCATACTGAGCTGATCTTAATGAAGGATCATCTTGTGTATGAGCGCCTGGGTGGCACACTGGATGATGCTGCCGGAGAAGCTTTTGATAAGGTTGCCAGACTGCTGGAATTGGGTTACCCGGGCGGACCTGCGATACAGGAGGCTGCCCTGGATGGAGATCCCAATGCTTTTGATTTTCCGCGCTCCTGGTTAGATGACAGTTTCAATTTTTCTTTCAGTGGTCTGAAAACTTCCGTTTTGCGAACTGTGCAGCAGCTTGAGAAACAAAAGAGCAAACTGCCAATTAAAGACCTGGCATCCAGCTTTCAGGCGGCTGTAGTGGATGTCTTATTCCAGAAAACGTTACGGGCGGCTGAGGAATTTGGTACAAAGGATATCCTGATTGCAGGGGGCGTTTCCGCCAACCAGGTTTTACGGAATAAGTTTAAGGGGCAGAAAAAATATAACGTTCATATCCCCCCCCTGTTCTTATGCACTGACAATGCAGCCATGATTGCCGGGGCTGGATGCTATCGGTTCCATGCTGGTCACCGGGATAATCTCGAAATGGATGCTGCACCGACCTGGTCGATCTCTGATCTATAGTTATTCACCACTATTACTGGTTCGACAATTTAATTAGAAAACTTCCGGAGGTAGATGATGGCTGGTTTATATAAATTCCTCAATAGAATAAAAACAGCTCAATGGATTCTTATCGTAGCTGGGGTATTGAGCGGGGCTATCGCTTTTGTGATCGGTGTATCAGATAATCTCCCTGGCATTATTCTCCTCTATGTTGGACTAACTTGCTTGGCCGGGGCCTGGGTTTGGACTTGGCCATCACCGCGAGATTTCTGGATCCTGCTGTTGGTCTCCCTGGTAGCTTTTCTTGTTGGCGTAGTGCTGCATAACCTTATCTATGCTTTTGGCACCATGGTGGTTGGGAACCGTTTCCTCACCGGAATGTCAGGATTCCTGGGAGGATTCTTTTTTCTGGTTGCGGTGGTGGCTGTAGGTCCTACAGCGTTTGTGGCACTGGTGGGAGGGATTTATACCAGCTGGCGAGGTATGACTAGATTAACCCTGATAAATCGGAGCTATCGTCGATTCGTTCAAAAACATAAGATTCGAGATAAACAGCTCTACCGGCTATTGAATCATGTTCGGCAGTCAGCTTCAGGCGCTAATTTGCAGCCGTTAAAATATATCATTTCTAATTCTGTTGAAACGAATGAAATGATCTTTCCTACTCTATCTTGGGCAGGATACTTAAAGGAATGGGCTGGTCCAGAAGAAGGGGAAAGACCATCTGCTTATATTATCCTTCTCGGAGATACTGAACTGGCCAAGAGTTTTCAGTATGATGCTGGCATCGCCAGCCAGAGCATCACGTTGGGTGCCGCTGAGATGGGTTTAGGCGGGTGTCTGATCGGCTCGATCAAGAGAGATTCATTGAGAAAAGGCCTATCTATCCCGGAGCGATATGAGATCCTGCTGGTGATCGCCCTAGGAAAACCTGCTGAACAAGTGGTGCTAGACGAAATGGGTGAAGATGGAGAGATCAAATACTGGCGGGACGAAAAGAATATTCACCATGTGCCGAAGCGGGGTTTGGAAGAGGTGATTCTGGAACTGTAAATCCATCCCGTTCCAGTTCTGATTATTATTCCACGAAAAAGCATCGTAAAATTTGCGATGCTTTTTCATTATTTGATATTACGATAATATTCCCTTTGTCTGACGTTTTTTCAGCCAGGCGGCCAACTGTCCGCCAAGGAAAATTCCTCCCAGATCAAAGACTAGATCTAACCAGCTGAAAGCCCGGAATATTAAGAATAGCTGCGATAACTCTTCCAGAGCGACCACAAGGATTACTACGAGACTCCCTATTAAGAAACTAAAAGAGAGGATTTGGACCTTTTTAGCTTTGAGTAGGAAATTAACAAGAAATGAAAGTATTCCCATCAGAAAGAAATGCCCAATTTTATCTAACCCTGGAATATTGTATATGAATGTGAAATATGTTGATCCAAGACCAAGATTGGCGATGACCATGATCAGGATCAAGGCCAGGATGAATAACCCCGTCAGCCACTTAATCCTTTTCATTTATCACTTGATGAATGGCTGTTAAGCTGATCGGTCCCTCACGCAAGATTTTCAGCTTTTCTCCGCTGCAGTCCAACACGGTAGATGCCTGACCGCCTGCGACAGGACCACCATCCAGGATCAGATCGATCCGACCTTCCAGCTGCTGTAAGACTTCATCGGCCGTCAGTGCGCTGGGTTCGCTGGATAAATTAGCAGAGGTAACTGCTAGCGGGCCGGTTTTTCGGAGTAAACGCCGAACCTGGTCATGATCTGGAAGACGCAGGCCAACAGTAGGCCAGGGTGAGAGGTTGCCTGGCAGCTCGGGTAGCAATGGCAAAACCAAGGTTAAGGCCCCGGGCCAAAAATTATCAATGATTTGTTGGATGTGTAGGGGAATTGGCGGTGTGATCTGGGCTAAATCCTCTACATCACCAACCAGAATTGGAATAGCCTTGAGGTGGGAACGTCCCTTTACATCATAGATCTTCTCAATGGCTTTTCTATTAAACGCAGAAACGCCTATACCGTAAACCGTGTCAGTAGGGAATGCGACCACCCCGCCGGCTTGAATAACAGTTGCAGCTTGATCGAAAACATTTGGATGGCTCAGAGAAAGGAGCTCTGCTTTTTTATTCATTTAATTGAATGCTCAAATAGCGGTTTTGGCCTGATAGATCCTGGATGAGGTGGATAGTGATACCAGGCCAGACTTCCTTGGCGAGAGCTAGCGCTAAGGCGCCGCAATCCTCGTCCAGCTCCAGAAAGATTGCGCCGCCTGGATTGAGGTGCTGCCCTGCTTCTTTCAGGACTTCCTTAATATAGTGTAATCCATCCTGTCCGCCATCCAACGCCAAAGTTGGTTCGGATCGATAGACATCTAATGATCTAAGTTTGTCTGATGGTATATAAGGCAGGTTGGCAACCAGCAGGTCAATGGGCATGGTGATTCCCGAAAAAAGGTCCCGCTCAAGAAAATGGATCTGAGACAAGACTTCATGCCTGCTGGCATTATCTTTTGCTACTTGCAGCGCTGGGAGGGAAATATCGGTCGCAATAATTTGCAGATCAGGGATGGATTTAGCAAGCGAGACTGCGATACATCCGGAACCGGTGCCAATCTCCAGGCAGGATTTGTTTCCGGGATTTGCACGTAGCCATTCCAGAGCCAATTCAACCAGACCTTCAGTTTCCGGGCGAGGGATCAGCACATCAGGCGTGATTTTAAAAAGCAGTTTAAAAAATTCCCATTCACCGAGTATGTAGGGTAGGGGTATGCCATCCTGGAGTTGTTTAATTGCTATGGATAAACTTTGATTTTGGGAAGCAGATAATTCAGGAGAAGGATGAGCGATGAGCTCGGATTTGGATTTTCCGCTGATATGACCCAATAACACTAATGAGTCCAGGTAAGGAGATTCACTGTGGGATTTAAGCTGATCCTGAATTTTCTTCAGCATGGTTTTTGAGAATTCTTTATTCTTCTTCAAATCCTGCTTCGGCAAGGCGTTTGGCTTCATCCTCGGTGGCCAGTTCATCAATAAAGGGATCGATTTCACCATCCAGAACTGCTGCCAACTGGTGCATAGAAAAATTAATCCGATGATCTGTGATCCGGGATTGAGGGAAATTATAGGTTCGAATTTTCTCAGAACGATCTGCAGAGCCTACCTGGGATTTCCGATCGGCATCCTGTTCTTGCTGGCGTTTGTCTTCTTCGATCTCAAATAATCTGGCTTTAAGAATGCTTAGAGCACGAGCCCGGTTTTGCCCTTGGGAGCGTTCATCCTGGCATTGTACAACTATACCAGTGGGTTTATGTGTCAATCGTATAGCAGTTGAGTTTTTCTGCACACTCTGGCCGCCTGGGCCACCTGCTTTATATACATCCATTTGAATGTCGCTTGGTGGGATCTTTATTTCATCCACATCATCAACTTCAGCCAGCACCGCTACTGTGGCTGTGGAAGTATGGATGCGCCCCTGTGACTCGGTATCGGGTACCCGCTGCACTCTGTGGACACCTGATTCATATTTTAACTTGGAGAATACATTTTTACCTTTAATCAAGGCGGTTACTTCTTTTAACCCCCCCACGCCACTTTCATTGAGGGACATGACTTCGATTTTCCACTTCTGCCGTTCGGCATAGCGGCTGTACATGCGATACAGATCACCGGCAAATAGCCCTGCTTCATCCCCGCCGGCGCCAGCCCGAATTTCGAGAATGACGTTGCGTCCATCGCGAGTATCGCGGGGAACCAGCATAAGTTTCAGTTTTTCCTCAAGTTCAGTGATTTCTTCTGTGAGGCTGGAAATTTCCATTTCAGCCATTTCTTTCATTTCCTGATCGCCAGTTTCAGCCAGTGATTTTGCCCCTTCCAACTGTTCCAAAGACTTTTTATATCTTTGGATGGATTCTACAAAGGGATCCAATTCAGCTTTTTCCTTGCCGAGATCAGCTGCCATTTGGTAATCATCACCCACTGTCAACAACTTCTGATTGACTTCGTCGTAGCGGTTTTCAATACCGGCTAATTTGTCTAAAAGCATTTTCATATAGTCTTCACTTTGAATTTATTTTGGCAATTGCGGGGGAAATTATACCACTTCGAATCGATGGGCAATTTATCATTAGAATTCTTTGTTGAGATTACCCCGCTGAATCTTGCGTACGTTGTGTGTTCATGCTATAATTCAGTCGTTCAAACCCCTCATTAAGGTCAAATTGAACCACGTTTATCCCCCATTCCCGCTTTTGCGATCATAAGTTGGTGTATTCTGTTGGAGATATCTCCGACTAAATTCTAATTGTATTATCTACAAATTAAGGTTATCCCTATCGAGAGAAAATATGGAAACAAAAGAACTCTTAGCCAAATCTTTGGCTGAATTACGGCAGATTGCCGAAGATTTAAATGTTAATCGGGCTAAATGGCTCAAAAAAGAAGCGCTGCTGCTAGAAATCAAGCGCGCTGACGCGGAACTAAATGGCCGTGAGGTCCGGGGAGGTATCCTGGAAATTATGAGTGAAGGAATCGGTTTCCTCCGCTCTGCCAATTATATGTCCGGCCCGGAAGATATTTATGTTTCTCAGTCACAGATCAGGCGTTTTGATCTGCGCAGTGGGGACATGGTGATCGGCGATGTCCGCCCTCCCAGGAATACGGAGAGGCATTATGGTTTGTTAAAAGCAGAAAGTGTTAACGGCCTTGATCCTAATGAAGCCAAACGGCGTCCTGATTTTCACTCTCTGGTACCAATATTCCCGAATGAACGTTTTGACCTGGAAACTTCCCCACATATTACCTCTACCCGCCTGATCAACCTGATCACCCCGGTAGGGCGTGGTCAGCGCGGATTGATCGTATCTCCACCTAAAGCCGGAAAGACGACTATCTTGAAAGAAATGACCAATGCTGTATCTTTGAAATATCCAAATATCCATCTGATCGTGGCTTTGATAGGCGAGCGTCCGGAAGAAGTTACGGATATGGACCGTTCGGTGGATGCAGAAGTTATCTCGTCCACTTTTGATGAGCCAGTATCCTCCCATGTACGGGTTGCTGAAATGGTATTGGAAAGAGCAAAAAGATTAGTAGAATCCGGAATGGATGTGGTGGTCATGCTGGACTCGGTCACACGTCTGGCTAGAGCTTATAACTTGATAGTCACCCCCTCCGGCAGAACACTTTCCGGTGGTATTGATCCCTCTGCCTTATATCCGCCCAAACGTTTCTTCGGCGCTGCCAGGAACATTGAGGAAGGCGGCTCCCTGACCATTATCGGGACCTGCCTAGTTGATACAGGCTCAAGAATGGATGATGTGGTTTACGAGGAATTCAAAGGAACCGGGAACATGGAACTACATCTTTCCAGAACGCTGCAGGAAAGGCGAGTTTTCCCAGCTATTGATATCTCCCGTTCTTCAACCAGACGGGAAGAATTGTTACTTGGACCTGATCTCACACCTCGAGTCTGGCTAATGCGCAGGATGTATGACCAGATGGTCTCAGATCCTCCCCATGGCGCGGGTATGGACCAGTCATCTGCTACAGAAACAATCCTGAAGAGGATCAGTGAGACCAGCGATAATGAAGAATTCCTGGCCACACTGAACGATTAATATTTCTCCTAGTAGTAAAATATAAAAATGCGTAGGGACTTACTGCTTTCCTGGTTTTTATGGGTTGTAGCATTTATCTTTTTGGCTGGCGCAGGATTTTTATCCTGGGTCAAATATTTTACTGATCAAGAGATCACATTAACCCAACCTAAACCAAGCAATGTTATACAACAGCCTCAACAGGATGTGGTCAAATATCGCATCCCGGATTTTGAGTTGGATTGGTCTGAACCAGCTATTACACGGGCTTCAAAACTTTATACAGTTATCCCTGAGAGAGAAAACACAAAGGTCTTAACTCACCTGGTTGCCGCTAACGATTCCATGTTTGGTCTTGCTGATCAATTCAACTTGGAACCGGAATCAATCTTGTGGTCGAATTATGATACGCTGCAGGACAGTCCCCATTCCCTCACTCCGGGGATGGAATTGATGATCCCGCCGATTGATGGGATCTACTACCAGTGGGAAGTTGGGGATATTGTTGATTCTGTCGCTGCCAAGTTTAAGACTGAACCGGATTTGATTATCAATTGGATAGGTAACGACATAGACCTTATAAATCCTGTTTTCGAAGCGGGTGATATGGTGATGATCCCGGGCGGTAAACGTGATTTGCAGCAGTGGATCATCCCAACCATAGCTAGAGGCACTGCTGGAGTGTCCGCCGGTATTTATGGAGGGGGAGCCTGTTCCGGTCCCTTTGAAGGTTTATACGGTGGAGGCGGCTTCATTTGGCCTACGGTTGGTCATACTCTTTCAGGTAATGATTATTGGTCAGGTCACCTAGCAATAGATATTGGCTTGGTAGTTGGTGAACCAGTTTTTGCCTCGGACTCAGGCGTGGTTGTTTTTGCGGGTTGGGCTACCGGGGGATACGGCTATGTAGTGGTGGTAGACCATGGCACTGGGTACCAGACCCTTTATGCCCACCTTTCTGGAGTTACATCAGGTTGCGGCCAGAGTGTTGTTCAAGGCCAAACGATTGGATTGGGCGGAAATACAGGAAACTCAACAGGCGCGCACCTTCACTTTGAGGTTCGCTTCCAGGGAGGTTTTGTAAATCCCTGGTTTGTATTGCCCCCGCCCTAATTATTATTAAGAGGAGCTTAAAATGGGAATTGATAAACAGGACCAGGATTTCGAAACTGAAGTGATTGCTGAAACAGATAATTTTCTTGCCTGGCGAGCAGATGAACCCGATGGTGAATCCACCTATCACCTGGAACTTAACAACCTAACAGTACACTTCTTTGCTGAAGAATGGGAAGAATTCTTAAAATTAGTAGGGATGATCTAAATTGATATAAAAAGCACCCGGAGACGGGAGCGTTGAGCTGTTAATGACTCAACCGGTTTGATAAGGGACGAAGTCCTTCTGAAAGGACTCCGTTCCTTATTTTTAATCCACCCAATCAAACGAGCGTTTAACTGCTTTTTTCCAACCCTTATATTGCCTATCTCGTTCTATCTCTTCCATTGCGGGTGTCCAGACCTTATCTTCCTGCCAGTAATCCCTCAAGTCTTCCTGATCCTTCCAGACGCCCACTGCTAATCCTGCGGCATATGCTGCTCCCAAGGCTGTAGTTTCAGTGATAGTTGGTCGAATCACAGGGACATTCAATATATCGGCCTGGAATTGCATGAGTAGTTCGTTATTTACCATGCCTCCATCCACTTTCAGTGAAGCCAACTTGATCCCGGTATCTTTTTCCATCGCCTCCAAGACCTCTTTGGTTTGAAAAGCAGTAGCTTCCAGTACTGCCCTGGCGATGTGAGCTTTAGTAATAAAACGGGTCAATCCTGCTATTACTCCGCGGGCGTTCGACTGCCAGTAAGGTGCGTAAAGTCCAGAAAAGGCAGGTACAAAATAGATCCCACCATTATCCTCGACCTGATTTGCTAATTCTTCCACTTCGGCAGATTCCTGGATCATCTCCAGGTTATCCCGCAGCCACTGTACAAGGGCACCAGTGATTGCGACTGAGCCTTCTAGGGCATAAACCGGTTTGGCATCTCCAATTTTGTACCCCAGGGTTGTTAAAAGACCATGTTCACTGCGTGTTGGTTCTTCGCCGCTGTTCAATAACAGAAAACAGCCTGTTCCGTAGGTGTTTTTCGCTTGACCTGGATCAAAACAAGTCTGCCCAAATAATGCTGCATGCTGATCACCCAAGATTCCAGCAATTGGCAATCCGGATAAGGATCCTCTGGCTTCTCCATATATCTCACTGGAAGAACGTATTTCCGGCAGTATGGCTTCTGGAATATCAAATATTTTCAGTATATCTTTATCCCATTTCAGGGTCCTGAGATTCATAAACATCGTTCGGGAAGCATTAGTCACATCAGTAACGTGTCGACCGTTTTCTACAGCTCCAGTGAGATTCCACACCAACCATGAATCTATAGTGCCAAATAGTAGCTCACCATTCAGTGCTTTTTCACGAGCACCCTCTACATTTTCCAGGATCCAAACTATTTTTGGACCGGAAAAATAGGTGGCTAGAGGCAGACCAACCTTTGAGCGAAAGCGGTCCTGACCTTTTTCCCCCGCTAATTTACTGCAGATCTGATCAGTCCTTGCGTCCTGCCAGACGATGGCATTATAGACAGGCTGTCCAGTTATTTTTGACCAGATAACAGTTGTCTCGCGTTGGTTGGTTATACCGAGTCCTGCCAGATCTGTATGATCAAGTTTGGCATTATTAAGGGCTTCTTTGATCACATAGATTGAATTTTCCCAGATCTCCACCGGGTCATGTTCCACCCAGCCGGGTTGAGGGAATATTTGACGGTGTTCTTTCTGGCAGCTACTGATGATTTCCCCGGATTGATTGAAGAGGATACACCGGGTGCTGGTAGTCCCTTGATCCAGCGCGGCAATGATCTTGGTCATGAATAGTCCTGCCTTTTATGTCTTATAGTTAACTTGTAACTGTTTTGAATTATAACGAATTTGCTTTCAGCTTCACAGTGTAAAACAACGGGGATCAAGAAGAAGAACAGATGGGATATAATGAAAATGTTAAACTTCGCCAAGGAAAAGTTATAATAACCTCACTCCTGAGGGTCCGTTTTCCTGGAATATAAATCTGGATATCATATGACCTCAACCCTCTATTTAATTGATGGACATGCCCTAGCATACCGAATGTATTTTGCCCTTACCAGCGGTGGGACCAATCCGGCCAGGTGGCTAACCAGCAAGGGTGAACCCACAGCCGGTATCTATGGTTTTACTAGGGTCTTGCTGCGTTTGTTGGAACAAGAAAGGCCCGATTATCTGGCGGTAGTCTTTGATACCGGAAAAACCTTTCGGGATGATTTATTCCCGGAATACAAGGCCACCCGTGAAAAAATGCCAGACGATCTTCGGGTCCAGATTGACCGAATCAGGAAACTGGTAGACACCTTTAATATTCCCCGCGCTGAATTGGAAGGATATGAGGCAGATGATGTTCTAGGAAGCCTGGCCAATTGGGCGGTAGACAAGGGCTTGGCGGTTAAGATCATTACAGGTGACAAGGATCTGCTACAACTGGTGAATGATCGCATCACAGTTAACCTGCCAGGTAAATCACTCAGCGATGCCAAGGATTATTTCAGGGAAGATGTGAAAGAATCAATGGGCGTCTGGCCAGAACAGGTAGTGGATTTCAAGGCCATTATAGGGGATCGATCAGACAATATTCCCGGGGTCTACGGAGTGGGGAAGAAGACTGCTGTAAAACTCCTGGAAGAATACAAGACCCTTGACAATATTTACGAACATATAGACGACGTAGGTGGCCGATTCCAGACAAAACTAATCGATGGAAAAGAAGATGCCTATCTGAGTCAGAAGTTGGCGACTATTGTCAGCGACCTGGGAGTAGAGATCGATTTGGATCAAGCCAAACCCGATCAGTTTGATCCTCTTATGGTCAGAAATATGTTCCGGGACCTGGAATTTGGTTCTCTTTTGAATAGATTGGCTGTCGTTGAGGAAATCTATGGAAAAACGATTTCCGAAGGACAGATGAACCTCTTTACTAAAGTCGAAGGAGAAGCCTCGGAATTCTTAACTACAACAGATGACCCCGGATCCATTGATGTTGAGGTAATAACCACTGAGGTCCAATTAAAGAAATTAGGAGAAGTCCTCTCGAAAGCTGCACAGATTGCTTTTGATACTGAAACCACCTCTACAGATCAAATGCAGGCAAAACTAGTCGGGATATCTCTGGCTGTTTCAGACGACGGTGGATACTATATTCCAGTAGGGCATACTGATGGAGAACAGCTGCCGCTGGAGCAGGTTCTGGATGTATTAAGGGGCCCTCTGACGGATCCAGCAATCCCTAAACTGGGTCATAACTTGAAATATGATTACGTTCTATTGGCTCGAGCTGGACTTATGGTCCAACCACTCAGCTTCGATAGCATGATCGCTGAATGGTTGATCAATCCTTCATCCAGGAATCTGGGGTTAAAGAAGTTGGCCTGGGTGCGCCTGGATCGATCGATGAGTGAAATTGAAACTCTGATTGGAAAAGGCAAATCCCAGATCACGATGGCTGAAGTTGCCATCCAGGATGCGGCCCGATATGCTGTTGAGGACGCCGTTATGGTGCTTTTACTTCAACCAGTTCTGCTGCAGGATTTGAAGGATACGGAAAGCACAGATCTGTTTCGGGACATCGAAATGCCCCTGGTTCCAATCCTGGCCGCTATGGAAATGGAAGGTATAGGATTAGATACTGCCTTCCTGGCAGAAATGTCTATCCGGCTGGAAGCTGAACTGGATCAGCTGGAGGAAAAGATATTTAAGGGAGTTGGCCATGCGTTTAACCTCAATTCCCCCAAACAGCTTTCGGAGGCCTTATTCCAGACATTAAAACTGCCTCCCCCGGGAAGGAGCAGCAAAACAGCAAGTGGTTATTATTCAACTGCGGCGGATGTGCTTAGGTTATTGAAGAAAGAACACCAGGTACCAGCCTGGGTACTTCAATATCGAGAGTATTCTAAATTAAAATCCACCTACGTGGATGCCCTTCAGGAACAGGTCAATCCAGAGACAAAAAGAGTTCATACCTCTTATAATCAGACCGGATCTGTTACTGGCCGGATAGCTTCTACCGACCCGAATCTACAAAATATACCGGTCAGGACTGAGTTGGGTAAGCAGGTTAGAGAAGCATTTGTGGCAACGCCTGGAATGTCTCTGGTAGCGGTGGATTATTCTCAGATAGAACTTAGAGTAGCGGCCCATATGGCCCAGGACCAAGCCATGCTGGAAGCTTTTCGGGAAGGCCGGGATATTCATACTACTACTGCTGCGGCGATCTATGATATCCCGCTTGATCAAGTGAGTTCCGAGCAGCGGCGAGAAGCTAAAGCAATCAACTTCGGTTTGATCTATGGCATGAGCTCCTTTGGTCTGACCCAAACAACTGATCTGACTTTGGCAGAGGCAGAGATCTTTGTCGAGACCTATTTCAAGCGTTTTCCTGGAGTTAAATCCTACCTGGACAATATCAAGATCCAGGCCAAAGAGATCGGTTATGTCGAAACTTTACTGGGAAGGAGAAGATATTTCCCCCGGTTAGCAACAACAACAGATCATAATCTGCGTCGGCGTGAGGAACGGGAAGCCATCAATGCCCCAATCCAGGGAACAGCGGCAGATATCATGAAATTGGCTATGATCTCTGTCGCGGATGAATTGGAGAAATCTGAGCTGACGGGCAGGATTTTGCTTCAGGTACACGATGAACTTGTGCTTGAAGTTCCGGAGAACGAAGTTTACAAAACTATTAAGCTTGTACAATCTGCCATGGAAGATGTATACTCTTTAGAGATTCCCCTTTCGACGGATGCCCAGTATGGTCATAATTGGGGTTCATTGGTGAAATACAAAGAAGATTGATGAAGAGAGATTTTAATGACTGATCAAATGCAAGAGCTCCAAAATCTGATGTCAAAAGGCAATTCCGCTGCTTGGGATCAGAAGTGGAATGATGCGGCGACTTATTATCAACAGGCTCTCGAAATTGACCCTGAAAACTTCAAGGCATTGACAAATGTCGGTCTGGCCTATTTTGAAATGCATGAGTATCACGAAGCGCTAAAATCCTACTCTAAAGCGATCGAATTAAATGCTGAAGACCCGGCTCCATACGAGAAGATGTTCTTGATCTATGAAGCGCTTGCCCAACCAAATGAAGCAGTGAAATCAGCTTTACACGCGGCAGAATCTCATCTGAAGAACGAAGATATCCAGAAAGCAATCGAAAATTGGAAGCGAGTTGTTGGGATCGATCTTCATAATATTAAAGCCCATGCCCGATTGGGTATGGTTTACGAAAGACTTGGCAAGAAAAAATTGGCAGTAAGTGAATACATTAATACTGCTGGCTTGTTACAGCTTTCAGGTAATACTGAAAAAGCGTCGGAATCAATAGATCGGGCTCTGCAGTGTTCACCCGAAAATATAATTGCCCTGAGAGCTAGAGAGATCCTGCACCAGGGCCGTCAGCTGCCATTGCCCGAACCAGTCATAACCGATCCGGCAGACGAAATTAAGCTTGATGTTGCCCAGCTGGAAGCACCGGAACCAGCTAAACCAACGGTCCATGAAAATCCGATCGTTGAAGCAGTAGACAAGGCTATGATCATCCTGGCTGAAGCTCTGTTTGAGGAACAGATCTTTGAAAAAGATAGTAAGACACAGAGGAATGTTGAACTGGATGAAGGATTAAGCTGGAACCTAGATGGGGGTTCGGACCTGACAGATGACAGTTTATTAAAACGGTTCCTCGCTGTTTTGTATGGGTAAACCACATAAAGTGAAGCAAAGATTCGAGT
>CAYORF010000020.1:0-35224 GCA_964406305.1 uncultured Anaerolineales bacterium
ACGAAGCTTCGTGTCTAAGACTGGTGAGTGCCGTGTTGATGGAAATCAGTGAAACCTGGGAGACAGGCAGAATTTATTTATCTTTTTAAGGTGCTGAACTTCAATTACTATGGATCACCTGACTACTTTTACGGAAAAGATGTTGCACAATTTTTATTTCAGTTAATTTACATAAAAGCGTAAATAATATTTAGCGTAACACTATTGGAAACCTTGTGTTATAGGTTACATGTATTTGCATAATAATTTCGAGGATTTAAGGATTGATGGCAGATTTTAATATATCCCTCAACCAGATAAGAAATGATGCCCTGCTTGGTGGTGGGGATGTTCGCATCCAAAAACAACACCAAAAGGGAAAAGGCACAGCCCGTGAAAGGGTAGCTGCCCTGCTCGATGCTGGTTCATTCCAGGAGATCGGAATATTCGCTACCCAAACCCAGGAACATATTTCAAATGGTAAACCGACCAATTATGGCGATGGAGTGGTCACAGGGAAAGGAACTATAGATGGAAGGCCGGTCTATTTATTTGCCCAGGATTTTACTGTTATGGGAGGGTCAGTTGGCAAAGTCCATGGAAAGAAAATAGCCAATATCATGGATCTGGCTTACCAGAATGGTGCTCCACTTCTTGGATTAAATGATTCCGGTGGAGCTCGCATCCAGGAAGGCGTCAATTCATTGGCTGCTTATGGGGAGATATTCTTTCGCAATGTCAGGGCATCCGGTGTGATCCCCCAGATTTCAATCATCCTCGGTCCCTGTGCTGGTGGAGCAGTATATTCTCCAGCGATCACAGATTTTGTCTTTATGGTTGAGGGTACATCTCAGATGTTTATCACTGGACCAGAGGTTATTAAACAAGTAACCCAGGAAGAGATAGGCCTCAATTCCCTGGGCGGCGCAAATATTCACCACAGCTCAAGTGGAGTTGTCCATTTTAAAGCAAGCGACGAGAATGAAGTTTTTGAGCAGGTTCGATCTCTATTAAGTTATTTACCAGCCAATAACCTGGCCCCTCCCCCTTCCTCCCATGCAATGGATGAACCAACCAGGCCAACCCCGGAACTGGCACAAATCGTCCCTCGGCAAGCAGACGAACCCTACGATATTCAGCAAGTTATCGCTGTCTTGGTCGATGGAGAGGAATTTTTCGAGGTCCAGGAAGATTACGCCAGAAATATAGTAGTTGGTTTTGCAAGGATGGATGGGCAAGTAGTCGGATTGGTTGCCAACCAGCCTGATCATTTAGCTGGCGTGCTCGACATCAATGCCTCAGACAAAGGTGCAAGGTTCATTCGATTTTGTGATTCCTTCCACATCCCCCTGGTAACCCTGGTTGATACTCCCGGGTTCTTACCGGGAATTGAGCAGGAACACAATGGCATCATCCGCCACGGTGCCAAAATGATCTTTGCATATGCTGAAGCCACAATTCCAAAGATTACTATGATACTGAGAAAGGCTTACGGTGGAGCTTATATTGTGATGGGTTCGAAACATCTTAGAGGTGATCAGAATTTTGCATGGCCAAATGCTGAGATCGCTGTGATGGGTCCCCAGGGAGCGGTGAAAATCCTGCACCATAAGGAATTGGCTGATGCAGAAGATCCTAAGTCGCTCCAGGCCAAATTATCAAAGGCATACCGGGAGAAGCTGGCCTCTCCCTTCCTGGCAGCTGGAGAAGGACACCTGGATGACATCATCCTACCTTCCGAAACCAGGGCCAGGATCATTCAGGCACTAAATACTTTTAAGGATAAACGGGTGCCTACACCAAACAGAAAACACGGGAACATTCCTTTATAGCAGGAATCTAATATGAAGTTACTTGTCGCCAATCGTGGTGAAATTGCTATCAGAATCATGCGTACCTGTCGAGAACTCGGTATATCGACGGTTGCTGTGTATTCTGAAGCTGATCAAAATTCACTGCACACCAGATATGCTGATGAGGCAATCTGCATTGGCGCCACGAAGGCAATCGAAAGCTACCTCAACATTAAAAGAATATTGGAAGCAGCTCAAAACATTAAGGCAGATGCAATCCACCCCGGATATGGTTTCCTATCAGAGAATCCCAAATTTGGTCAGGCTGTTGAAGATTCTGGTCTGATATTTATCGGACCCCGCCCGGAAACCATGGCCATTTTCGGGGATAAGTTATCAGCCCGAAGGGCTGCTAGGAAGGCGGGTTTATTAGTATTACCAGGGCCAGATCAACCCCTGGAAGATAATCAAACTGAATATATGACCAATGATTCTTTATCCTTCCCGGTTCTCGTCAAGGCAGCCGCGGGGGGCGGAGGAAAAGGTATACGTCTGGCCAGGTCAGAAGATGAATTAAATGAGGTTGTTGGTCTGGCGCGGGAAGAAGCCAAAGCAGCTTTTGGCGATGGAACAATTTATTTGGAACCCCTGGTTCAAAAGGCTCGCCACATCGAGGTGCAAATCCTGGGAGATGGGAAAGGTAAAATCATCAGTTTTGGTGAACGGGAATGTTCCATTCAAAGGCGCCATCAAAAGTTGATCGAAGAGTCTCCCGCACCGAATTTATCTCCATCTGAAAGGGAATGTATCACAGAAGCCGCACGCGAATTGGGACGGAATCTAAAGTACCGGAGTCTTGGCACCGTTGAATTCTTAATGGATGAAAACAGCCAATTTTACTTTATAGAAGTCAATCCCAGGATCCAGGTTGAACACCCGGTTACTGAAATGGTGACTGGCTACGACTTGGTCAGGGAACAAATTTTGTTGGCAATTACAGGAAATCTAGATCTGGATCAATCCCAAATCAAACCCAGGGGCGCAGCAATTGAAGCCCGAATCCTGGCGGAAGACCCTGGCGAGAATTTCCTACCAACATCAGGTGAAATTTCCTATCTTAAGGAACCCGGTGGGCCAGGTATCAGGGTTGACAGCGCTCTCTATCAGGGTATGGCTGTAACTGCTGATTACGATTCACTGGTATCGAAATTAATCGCCTGGGGCAACGATCGCAAAACAGCAATTGATCGTCTGCAACGAGGTTTGAGGGAATATCAGATCGGCGGTTTGAAAACTGACCTGGTCTTTCTGAATCAAATCCTGGAATCACATCCCTACCAAACCGGGGAAATTACCACATCATTCCTGGATGATTTTACTCCTGAAGATCAAGTACCAGACGAATCGGTCACCAGGGATGCTGCTATTGCAGCAGCTCTACACATTCATCAAAAAAGAAATCGACCGAATTCTTTCACGGATCAAGATGGAAATCTCTGGCAGCAAACAGCCTGGAGAGAGCAGATATCCCCAGGTGCCTAGGAACTCGTTCAAAAGGACAATATGGCAGATTATAGAGTCACAATTTCAAACCGTACCTACGATGTCAGCATAAAGGATGATCAGCTGGTAGTGAATGGCGACCGTATTTCTTATGATATGGATTCGCTTAATGATAATGGGCTGCATATCATCAGGCAGCCCAATAAAAATACGGAAGCATATCTGGAACCAAATCGACAAGGTCTTTATGATATCCAGATCGAAGGTAATCATATGAGCGCCGAAGTTTTATCTGGTTTTCAATCCTCAAGGAAGAGGTCCAGACAGGATACTGGCAGCATTCACTCACCCATGCCCGGGATGATCGTTGACATTATGGTCAAGATCGGGGATCGGGTGAAAGAGGGGCAAACACTGTTAATTCAGGAAGCCATGAAAATGCAGATGAAGTTACGGGCTCCTTCATCTGGTGTTGTAAAGTTTATCTCAACTACACCAGGATCCCATGTTGAAAAAGGTGTCCTGCTCGTTTCCCTCGCTCCTGCCGGGTGAGGATATCTAACATCAAGCCATTTATTGAGTGAGGCAATTATGAATTATTCAGACATTCTTATACCGGAAAGGTCATTGCCCAATCGTGTTGTTAACACTGCGATGATCCTGGGAGCTTCCTGGATCATCGCTATTAGCTCTCAGATCACAATTAATCTTCCGTTCAGTCCGGTTCCTATCACAGGCCAGACTCTGGCCGTCCTGCTGGCCGGGTTAATTCTGGGTAAAACGTTGGGCACAGCATCCATTGCTGCATATCTGGCCCAGGGCGCCGCCGGTTTGCCATTCTTTGCAGGAGGGAAATCCGGCCTGGCTACGTTGCTCGGCCCCACAGGGGGTTACCTGTTTGGCTTCCTTGCTGCTGCGTATATTGTCGGAATGTTATCCGAACTCAGATTAAAACGGTCTTTGTTCCAGGCATCCAGCGCTTTAGTCATTGGAAATGTCATTATTTATGTATTCGGTCTGGTCTGGCTCGCCCGCTTTGTAGGCGAATCCCAGGTGCTTCAATTGGGCCTCTATCCATTCTTGATAGGCGACTTGCTGAAAACCCTCTTAGGCATTGTCCTGGTATGCGGCAGCAGCGTTTTATTTTCTCGAAGTCATTCCACAGGAACCTTGGTTTAACGATTCTTAAATACCAGAACGGTTTCCCAGGAGCATATTGTTTATGAGTACTAATTTACTGCAAAAAAACCCCATTGCCATTATCGGCCAAGCAGCAATATTTGCCAAAGCTTCGTCACTGACGGAGTATTGGGATAATATCCTCAATAAAATTGACGGGATCACTGATGTCCCGCCTTCACGCTGGGATCCGGCTGATTATTATGATCCCGATCCAACCGCAGAAGATAAAACATACTGCAAGGTAGGCGGTTTTATTCCTGATATTGATTTTAATCCCCTTGAATTTGGCTTACCTCCCAACCTACTTGAAGTTACAGACTCCAGTCAGCTGTTGGGACTGGTCGTTGCCAGGGATGCCATGGAGGATGCTGGATACGGAACTGAAACTGAATTCGATCGGGAAAATACTGGAGTTGTCCTCGGTGTGGCTGGAGGACAAAAGCTGATCACTGACCTCACCTCCAGACTGCAGTATCCAATTTGGCAAAAAGTTCTAAAAAGCAGCGGTATATCTTCAGAAGATACTGAAATCATCATAGAAAAAATGAAAATGGCTTATGCTCCCTGGAACGAAAATTCCTTTCCTGGATTATTGGGTAATGTGATTGCAGGACGGATTGCCAACCGCCTGGATCTGGGCGGGATGAACACTGTAATTGATGCCGCCTGTGCCAGCAGCCTGGCGGCTGTTAGATCCTCTGTCAGTGAGCTCATTGAAGGCCGCGCTAATATGATGATAACCGGCGGCGTGGATTCTGATAATTCCCCCTTCACTTATTTATGCTTCAGTAAAACACCGGCTTTTTCTCCCTCCCAAAAGATCCGTCCGTTTGACCAGGAATCGGATGGCATGTTAATTGGTGAAGGCCTGGGCATGATAGTCTTGAAACGTCTGGAAGATGCCGAGAGGGATGGAGATCGGATCTATGCGGTAATTCGGGGTATTGGCAGCTCGAGTGACGGTAAGTATAAGAGTATTTATGCGCCGCGCCCTTCCGGGCAATCGTTGGCAATCAAAAGAGCCTACCAGGAAGCCGGATTTGGGCCTGAAGCTGTAGGCCTGATCGAAGCTCACGGTACAGGGACCAAAGCCGGGGATCCGGCCGAGTTTAAAGGTCTCAAGGCTGTTTTTGGCACTCCCAACGGAAACAAACAAAGCATTGCGCTTGGCTCAGTTAAATCTCAGATCGGACACACAAAGGCTGCAGCTGGAGCCGCTGGAATGATAAAAACCGCTCTGGCATTACACCATAAAGTTTTACCGCCTACTATAAATGTCAAACAGCCAGCCGAGGCACTCGAAATAGAAAATACACATTTTTATATTAATACTGAAACTCGGCCCTGGTTCAGAAGAAGAAGCGGTGATACCCGAAAAGCAGGAGTTAGCGCGTTTGGATTTGGCGGAACGAATTTCCATGTTGTTCTTGAAGAATACGATTCTGTTTCCCAACCATTCCAACGTCTGCAATCAGTTTCCCAACCAGTCCTGGTCAGTGCAGAAACAACAGATTCTTTGTTGGATAAACTTAAAGGGATAAAGACTGAATTGGGATCTAGTACTGCCGGGGAATCATATCTGGCTCTTATTAATGATTCCAAATCCGATCTTCCCCAGCAAGATCACCCCCGTTTGGGTTTTGTCTCTGATTCTCTGGAAGAAGCCCAGAAATTCATCCAGGATTCGATAAAATTTATCGAAAAACAGCCTGCGTCAGATGCCTGGGATCATCCCCGTGGTATTACATTTCGGGCCAGAGGAATTGTCCCTGAGGATAAAGTAGTTGCTTTATTTCCCGGGCAAGGATCTCAATATTTGAATATGGTCAGTGAACTGGCAATCAACTTCCCGCCAGTCATGGAAGCATTTGAGTTGATGGATAGTCTATTCCTGGAACAGGAACAAACCCCGCTCTCAAGGGTTGTTTTTCCACACCCTGTTTTTTCTGATCAGGATCGGGAAAAACAGCAGCTCGCATTAAGGGAGACTGATTACGCTCAGGCTGGTATCGGTGTAGTCAGCTATGGAATTTATAAAATCCTAGAACAAGCTGGCTTTGAACCAGATATGACTGCCGGGCACAGCTTTGGTGAACTCACTGCCCTCTGGGCAGGCGGTTCTCTGAGCGATGAAGTATTTTTAAGATTGGTAAAAGCGCGTGGTTCAGCCATGCGCCCGCCGAATGAAAAGGATTTTGATACCGGGACCATGGCAGCTGTGAAAGGACCCTTGCCTGAAATTGAGAAGATCGTTGAACAGCTAGAAGGTGTAATCATCGCAAACGAAAACTCTCCTTCTCAGATCGTTCTAGCAGGACCCAGGGAAAAGGTTAACCAAGCTGACGAAATTTTGACAAAAGCCGGTTATAAGGTGACTCAGCTTCCTGTCTCGGCAGCTTTTCACACTCCTCTGGTAGAACACGCCTCAAACCCCTTTGCCAAGGCAGTAAAGCAGGAAAAATTCAGCAAATCCAGGATCCATGTATATTCCAACACAACGGGAAAGGCATACCCTGCCGATACCAAAAAAGCCCAGGAAATATTATCTGACCATATCCTCCACCCCGTGATATTCAAAATCCAGATAGAAGAAATCTACAAAAATGGGGGGCGGGTTTTTGTGGAAATCGGACCCAGACAGATCCTCGGAAATTTAGTGAAAGATATTCTCGATGGCAAACCCCATTCCGTAGTATCCATCAATCCCAGCAGGGATAAATCAAGTGACAGACAGTTTCGCGAAGCTGCTGTTGTTTTACAAGTTTTAGGATTACCGATCAAGAATATTGATCCTTACCAGGTGAATAAGGAAGGGAAATTGATCCAGGATCGGAATCAAAAGAGGAAATAATAATGGCTAACTTTCAAATACCACTAAACGGCAGCAATTTTATCAATAAAGACCGCCAGCAAGCATTTCAGGATGCCCTAAATGATCAGCACCGGATCGATTGCCAGGATCAAGATCAGATAAAAGTATCCGAAAGTGGACCATCAATTGTTGGTCCAGATGCTGTAAAAAATAAGGAATATATCCAGCCTCAAAATACAACAGCGAGAATTGAATCTTTTTCCGCCGTTAGATCTAATGGACTTGATCAAGCCCTGGATCATACTTATTCACACCAGGCCAGAACGATGGAGATCCATCAGCAATATCTGGCCCAGCAGGCCGAAAATATCCAGCTTATCACTGCGGTACTCACCCAGCAAGGCAAGGTGCTTGATTCCAGCAACAGCACCCCCCAGGCCAAGATCATTGAGACATTTCAGCGCACCCTGGATAATTTCCATGCCATCCAGGAACAAAGTTTATCTGTCCACCAGGAATTCTTAGCTCAGCAAGCTGAGTTCTCTGATCGGTACCTTTCTTTCCTGGAAAATAACAAACAGCAAGTTATCAGAACAACTCAGGCACCTGAACAGCAGTCCTCTCCACCGGCTGAGTGGGTGGTTCATGTACCCCCAATTGTTCTGGATGAAAAGACAGCACCTGAGCAAAAATCTAAGATAGCCGATACTCCAGCAGCGCCAGTCCGCGAGGTTAATTTACCAGATACTTCAAGTGCTGCAGCCGTTACAAGCGAAGAACTATCAAAAGCCTTGATTAATATCGTTGCTGAAAAGACTGGCTATCCGCCGGAAATGCTTGAGTTGAACATGGACCTGGAAGCGGATCTAGGCATCGATTCTATCAAGAGGGTTGAGATTCTGGGAGCCCTCGAGGATGATTTTCCCTCTCTTCCTCCAGCAAATACTGAAGTACTAGGACAAACTCGAACACTGCAAGAAATCGTGGAATATATGGAAAGCGAAACCAGCGCTCCCAGTCCTTCAATTGAACCAGCTGCCGGAAACTCAAATCCTCAACCTTTGAGTTCGGAATCCCTTACCATAGATGAAACCAATACCGGCACCAGTCCAACCGAAACCAACGGTACATCTCTTTCAGTCAACGATCTGACAGCTATATTGCTGGAAATCGTGGCGGAAAAAACAGGTTATCCTGTTGAGATGTTAGAGGCTGAAATGGATATGGAAGCAGATCTGGGTATCGATTCCATCAAACGGGTTGAGATCCTGGGAGTGATGGAAGAAAGAGTGCCGGGATTACCGGCAGTAGAAGCAGAATCACTTGCTGACCTGAGGACCCTGGGACAGATTGCGGATCTTATGAGCATATCTCAACCGCCGGCTGAGGAAAGAATACCAGCCGAACAGGGAGAGAAAAAAAAAGTTAAGGAAGTAGATCTTCAAAATACACCAGTTCAACTGGTCGCATTGCCAACTCCTGATAGATTGGATTTCCTAATCCCAACGGATCATCCAGTGATTGTCACTAATGACGGCACTTCCTTTACGGAGCAAGTTGTCAGTGAGTTAATAATCGGTGGTTGGAAAGTTGCAGTCTGGGATTTTCCAACTAATCTGATAACCTATGATAAACAGCAATTTCCCAAAGGGACTCATCGAATAAACCAGAAATCAGCTGGAAAAGAGGTCATCAATTCTACCCTGGAGGCCTTCAGAGCTGAATTTGAAACTGCTGCAGGTTTTATCCATTTACACCCCCTGTCCAGGGGAGAAAACTTATTTTCAGACCAGGAAAGTGAGCTGGTAAAACAGGTCTTCCTGATCGCAGGATCCCTTAAAACAGATCTTGAACAAACTCATCCCGGCAGCAGGAATTTATTCATGACCGTGACCAGAACAGATGGAGCACTGGGACTCAATAATAGTGACTCTTTCCAGGAGGGCAGCGGCCTGACCGGTCTGGTTAAATCCTTGAACTGGGAATGGCCTGAAGTATTCTGTAGAGCTGTTGACCTGAACCGCGAAATTGATCCTGAAAATGCCAGTAGATTAATTCTCCAGGAAATACATGATCCAGACCGTGGTTTACTCGAAGTCGGGCTCAGCGCATCTGCCCGAGTCACCCTTAAACGGGAGAATGAATAGAATTTATGAGCAAAATTGATTACTTACCACCAACCGAAAATTCTCATTTTTTGGTCAGCGGAGGCGGAAAGGGTATCACTGCGGCAAATGCGATCGCATTAGCAAAAGCATATCAATCCAGGTTTACCTTATTGGGCAGATCAGAACTGATCAAGACTGAACCTGCCTGGGCTCAGGGGCTGGAAGATGAATCAGCGCTGAAACAGGCCGCCTTAAACCATTACCAATCTGAAGGCCAGAAACTCACTCCAAAGGACCTGGGCCGGGAAGTCAAACGCATCCTTTCCAGCAGGGAGATTCACGGAACCCTGGAGGAGATCGCCAAAGTGGGCGGCCGAGCTGATTATATTCAAGCAGATATTACCAATCCTGATGATCTCCGAGATAAGCTTTCCGGTGTGATCCAGGACATTACAGGTGTGATTCATGGGGCTGGCGCACTGGCTGATAAATTCATCGAAGACAAAGGAGAAGATGATTTTGACCTGGTTTATGGAGTAAAAGTTAGTGGATTAAGAAACTTGCTGGATATCATTCCCCCTCAGCAACTGGACTATTTGATCCTCTTTTCATCTGTTGCGGGCTATTATGGAAATGCCGGCCAGGCAGATTACAGCATAAGCAATGAAATACTTAACAAATTGGCTCATCATCTGAAACTATCCTTCCCCCGCTGCCAGATTCTATCCATTGGTTGGGGCCCATGGGATGGAGGGATGGTCACTCCTCAATTAAAAAGAATCCTGAGCCGGAGAAATATTCCCCTGATTTCTATTGATCAAGGAACTAAGGCTCTAGTAGATCTGATGGATGAGATCCAGGAAAGACCCCAGCATGTGATAGGCAATCCTTTGCCATTCCCAGTCGGAAAGCTCACTCCAGATCTACGGCGGTACCGTATATCACGCAGTTTATCTCTGGAGGGTAATCCCTTTTTGGCTGATCACGTCATCGGTGGAAAGGCCGTCCTGCCAACTGTGTGTGCTGTAGCCTGGTTTATCAATTCCTGCGAATCTCTGAACCCTGGCTATCAGTTTTACTCCGTCACTGATTACCGTGTTTTTAAGGGGATTGTATTTGATGACCAATCACCAGAAGAGTATTTGCTGGAACTCCAGGAACTGGAAAAATCAGCTGAAATATTGATCCTTAGCGGGAAAATTAGCAGCGAGCTGCCAGATGGAAATACAAGATTCCATTATCAAGCCCAGATAGAACTGCGGAAAACACTTCCAGAAAGACCCAGGATTTCCGGTTTTAGTTTGGCAGCAGAATCACCAATTGATGGGGCAGCTCTATATGAATCGAAAGTCTTATTCCATGGACCCAGATTCCATGGAATTCGTCAAGTATTGAACATATCAGAAACGGGATTGACCACAGAATGTCTATTACCCCAATTTCCGGTTGAAGAGATGGGGCAATTCCCTGTAAATACTTTTAATCCTTACCTAGCGGACATTCATCTACAAAGTTTATTGATCTGGGCAAAATATCAAGTTGGGTCGATAGGTTTACCGCTCCAGATCAAAGGCGGAACACAATTTCACCCGGTTCCTTTTGATATCCCCACGTATGCCACTATGATAGTGAAATCCTCCACCCCCCATAAACTTGTGGCAGATGTGACCAGCCATGACCGCGATGGTTATGTTTTTTCTCAAGTTGTAGATGCAGAAATAACGCTTAACGATAAATTATTTGACTTATTTAAAGAAAATCACCTGGAGACCGAACCGGTATGGATCTGATCGTATCAGGAATGGCGCTCTCTTATCAGTGGTGGCCATCAATAGTTCATTTTGAAGAAAGTCTCGCTGGGAAAAGAAACTTATCCCCGGCCATGGTTGAACAAGCTGGAGAAGTGATCTACCAGGCTGTTTCAGAATCCCGGCCGGTGCCAGGATCAAAATTGTCGATTATTTATGATCCAGATCAAATAGATCTCGGCCACTACCTGTTGTTGCTGAAAAAGACCTTCACCTCAGTTGATCAGGTAAAACCAGCATCTAAAAGCTTGTTTTCTAAAATCAGGCAGGCTGCTGATATGATCCAGTCTGACAATCAACGCCAGGCAGTCATCTGTGAGATGAGTTCATCTGGTTCTGCAGCGGTGGTCCTATCCTCTTCCATAATAAAGGGACCTGCAAATGTGAGATTGAAGTTTGCAGAATTCCCTGGCCTTGAACCGTCCCGGGCTGATTATGTTGTTTTAAGTGAAGCAGCAGCTTCTAATCAAGCCCCTACAGCAACCCTGCTTCGAGGTCTTTTCCAGGATCGGGTAAATGATTTTCCCGCCGCCCTGGGCTGCAGCAGCGCAGCTAGCGCCCTATCTTCTGAGATTGTTACCTTAATCCAAGCTGTTTTATCAATTAGAAACAGGCTGATTCCAGCTTGCAAATCTAACATTGATCTATTGGGAAGCGAGTTACAAAAAAGCCCTCTTTATCCCATAAAGGATTTTCGTCCCTGGTTATCACACGGCCCTGATTACATTCGATCTGCCTTGTTAATATTCCAGGAATCTGGATCTGATGACCCGGCATATATAATTCTTGAGGAAACCGACCACCCAAAACAGCCTCCAACAATTCGTTTTGTCTCAGATTCTGATCCATTACTATTTCCAGTCTCAGGAAATAACGAAGGCGAAATTCTCGATAAATTGCTCTCATTGGAAAGACTGTCTGCAACCTCGGATTCCTTAATATCTATCTCGAATATTGCCTATACGAAATACTATGCAAGTGATGACGATTTTGTACTTTCTGTGGTGGCTGGAGATCGAGATCAACTAAATAAGGAACTGACACATGCAAAAATCGGATTCACCAAAGCTTTTCAAACAGGAGAAAACTGGACCAGCCCCAACGGCAGCTATTTTACAACCAAACCCCTCGGTTCTGAGGGAGTAGCTTTTGTTTATCCAGGAGCATTCAATTCTTACCCAGGTATGGGGAGGGATTTATTCTTTTCATTCCCTGGCTTGCAGGACGCTGCCAGTCAGTTCATGCCTAATTTAAGCCATTCTCTGGCAGATGAGTTCCTTTATCTGCGATCTTCCAAACCCGATCCAGAATCAGATCCGGATCGGATTATGGCAGACTTCTATCAGCACCCCAATCAGTTAATTGAATCCGGAATCAGTCTGTCCGTTTTGCATACATTGATCCTCGACCAACTCTTTGACATCAGACCTAATACGGCTCTTGGCTACAGTCTGGGAGAGATCAGTATGCTTTGGGCCAACAGGATCTGGCAAAACTCAAAAGATAGCTCGGAGATCTGGAGCAGATCGCAGCTATTCAAAGATGAGCTATTTGGGGAAATGAAAGCAGTCCGCAGTTATTGGAGGGACAAGAACTTAGCAAATGACTTTTGGAGATCCTATATTCTCAAGGCAGACCAGGAGCTCGCAAAAGCGGCTTGCGACCAAGAGGAAATGGCCTTCCTATCCATTGTTAACACACAGGATGAAATCGTTATTGTTGGAGAGGCAGAAGCATGTAAACGTGTGATAGAGAGGCTAGATTGCAAGTCTTTGCCCATGCCATTTAATGCTGTCATCCATAATCCGACCATGCAGTCTACATATCAATCATTTGTTGATCTCTACAATATTCCTACCGTACCCAGAGCTGATATAAACTTTTACTCCGCTTCGGAATATCAAAAACTGGCTCTGAATGAAATAGAAATAGCTGAAAATATGGCGAAAATGACCTGCAATCCGGTTGATTTTCCTCGCCTAGTCAACCAGATATATGATGACGGCGCCCGAATCTTTATCGAAGTTGGTCCCCAGAAAACTTGTTCCAGATGGATCGAAAAGATCCTCCACGATAAACCCCACGCAGCAATAGCCATCAATAAAAGATATCAACCGGATCTGCATGGTGTTCTGAAAGTAATTGCTTTGCTGCTCAGTCACCAGGTGGATTTAGATCTTTCCGCCCTTTATCCAGCGGTAGAGGTTGCTGAAAATAATAACATCCTACCGCTCAACCCACCAGTTAGGGAAAGTGAAAAACCGAATCCACAAATTGATCACAAGGTCCTGGAGACAATGGCCAAACCATTGATCAGGTCATATTTTGAGAATATGGATCTACTCTCGGCCGATCTAGCGCAAAGCCACCAGGATTTTCTCAAAAACCAACAAACCCTGACCCGCAATCTGGCTAGGTTGATGCACATCCAGGCAGGCAACCCTCATGATGAAGCATTCCTCAATAAAAGTGGAACGGCCCTCTACTCAAAAAGGCAAATCCAGGCCTTTACCAAGGGCGATCACCGGATCTGTTTCGGAAATACTTTCAGCGGGTTTGGGAATCGGAGAATTCCCAGGTTGCCCAATGGAGAATTGCAATTCATCGATAGAGTAATAGAAATCGAGGGTCAGTCCGAACAAACAGTGGAAGGTTCTACCCTAATCAGTGAATTCGATCTCCCTGATAAGACCTGGTATAAAAATGGATCTTTAAGTCCCCTACCCCATGTATCTATTATGGAGATGGCATTGCAACCCTGTGGGTTTTTATCGGCCTACATGGGCAGCATTAAGGGCAGAGAATCCCAAGACCTCTATTTCAGAAATCTGGACGGAGAAGGCACATTAATAGCCTGGCCAACAACCCCCACTAAAACCATCACAAATCACGTTAAATTATTATCTTCCAGCGCTCTAGAAGATGTTATTATCCAAAATTACGCCTTTGAACTTTCCTGGGGGGGTCAGACTTTTTATCAAGGCACATCATCATTCGGATATTTTCCGCTGCCAATGCTGGAAAACCAGTCAGGGTTGGATGTTGGACAAACCAACAGAACCTGGCAGGAAGAAAACCCCAGTTCTGGCAGTTGGTTAAGGACCATTTCTTCTAAAACAAATGAAAAATCCCGGAGTGAAGCCAGGCTGCCTGAAATAGACGAAATCTGGATATCCCTTACAGGGGGCAGGTTTTCTTCCGGATATTTATACTCACGCATACCGATCAATAACAATGCTTGGTTTTATCAGGCTCATTTTTACCAGGATCCGGTCATGCCGGGTTCACTGGGCGTAGAAACCATGGCTCAGGCGCTGATAAAAAGAGCATCAGCCTGGGATTTACCTGAAAATCTAAAATGGAGAAGTAAAGCCGGCGGAAAGATTAATTGGAAATATCGCGGTCAAATCACTCCTGATATCAGGGAATTTGAAATTGAACTGCATATAAAAAACATCAGCCAGACACCTGAAGGAGCGGAAATTAGCGCAGATGGAATACTCTGGAAAGATTCAAAACCAATCTACAAGGTAGAAAATATTACCCTGGAAACTTACTGATCAGTTTAGGAGATCATTATATATATGTCTGCTCTTTCATATTCAAGATTAATAGAAGTCATCGGATCATGGCAAGGATCAGATCTGGATCTAAAATTCGAACCAAGAGAAATTTTAGAAACCCTCAGAGATCTGTCAAAGGACTGCTTCCTAATTGATCATCAGGACCAGATAGCGGTTGCTAGCGGTGGATCATTTTTGATGGGAACTGATAATGAGAAAGGTCACCCGGTGGTAGCATTTTCGCGGGCCAGCTCACCATCAGATTTTGGCGATCCGGCTTTCATAACAAAACATGGATTAAAATCCGCCTACATGGCCGGTTCGATGGCAAATGCTATCTCAGGTATTGAATTGGTCACTGCCATGGGCAAGGCAGGATACCTTGCTTCTTATGGATCAGGGGGAGTAGGGCCGGAAAAATTACTCGATGCAATCATTACTATTAAAAATGAACTTTCATCTGGCCCCTACGCTTTCAATCTTATTCACAGCCCAAACGAACCAATTATGGAACAAAAAGCGGTAGATCTGTTCCTGGAGCATAAGGTTGAGACCATCGAAGCTTCCGCTTTCCTGCGTTTGACACCAACGGTTGTTCAATACCGGGCAGCCGGATTGGCAGCTGATAGTTCTGGAAATCTTATTGTTAACAATAAGATCATTGCTAAATTATCCCGACCAGAAGTTGCCTTGCATTTTCTGAATCCCGCACCTGAAAAGATCCTGGCCCAGCTGGTTGAAGAAGGGAAGATCACATCCCAGCAAGCTCAGCTGGCTGAAAGAATCCCTATGGCTGATGATATTACTGTTGAAGCAGATTCTGGAGGACACACTGATAACCGGCCTTTAGTAGGATTACTGCCATCTATCATTGCCCTACGAAATGAGGTCCAGGAAAAGAATAAATATCCAGAACGAGTCCGGATTGGAGCTGGAGGCGGGATCAGCACCCCTGCCTCTGTTTTGGCAGCTTTTTCAATGGGTGCCGCATATGTTGTGACAGGATCTATAAACCAAGGCTGCAAGGAAGCTGGTACTTCCCGCCAGGTAAAACAAGCCCTTGCTCAGGCAGCAGCACCAGATGTAATGATGGCACCCTCAGCAGATATGTTTGAGATGGGAGTTAAAGTACAGGTCCTGAAACGGGGAACCATGTTTCCAATGCGATCACAAAAGCTATATGAGACTTATCTCAAGTATGACAGCATAAATGATATTGATCCGGCAGAACGGAAAGAGATCGAACAAAAGATCTTCCAAAACGATCTGGATTCTATCTGGCAGGAATGTGTCAAGTTCTTCTCCGAAAGGGATCCCAGCCAGCTTGAAAAGGCCGAAAATAACCCCAAAAGAAAAATGGCCTTGATTTTCCGATGGTATCTGGGTTTGGCTACACACTGGGGCATCCTTGGCATACCAGAAAGGGTTATGGATTATCAGATTTGGTGTGGTCCATCTATGGGCACATTTAACGATTGGGCTCGAGGCACAAAGCTTGAAGAGGCAGATCAACGCCAGGTTGTTGAGATTGCAGATCAGTTGATGCTGGGTGCTACCTACCAGTATAGGTTGAATCAGCTTAATATTCAGGGAGTGCAGGTACCCACTGCCTGGGAAAGAAACCTTGAATTTAACTAGTCTGACCAAACCTATAGTCGAGGGATCGGCTCACATTTGGACTGCTGATCTTATAGTCTGGAGATCTTATGCAGAGAGATTGAGATCTCTCCTCTCAGACGAGGAAAAGGATCGCCTGGCCAGGTTGAAAATTACTAACAAAAGAGAAGAATTCCTCTGCAGCCGGGGTATCCTAAGGATCATTCTTTCAAGGTACGTCACTGAAGATCCAAAAAATCTAACAGTCAACTACACATCGGCAGGCAAACCATTCCTACCCATTGCCGGGATCCAATTCAACATTTCCCATTCAAAGGATTTTTTACTCTGCGGAATCAGCCTAAATAAGCAAATAGGTCTTGATATTCAGGAAATCTATTCTATATCCAGCCTTGACCGGATCATCAATAATTTTTTCAGTCCCGCTGAAACCCGATATCTCCACACTTTGCCATCAGGAGAAACGTACCGGGAGCATTTTTTTGCAATCTGGACAGCCAAAGAAGCTTATCTAAAAGCAGTTGGTGATGGAATCCAGGGATCTTTCAACCAGATCAGCATCATACCAGAGTCAGTAGATCTCCAGATTTTTCGACTAGACCTCCCAGGTTCTAAAAAAAGTGAGTTGAATTGGACAATCAACTCACTGGAAGTATCCCAGGGTTATTATGCTGCCCTGGCTTATGATGGAAAATTAAATGCCCTGTGTCGTTATGAAATTGCTCCAGAAGATATCTTTAATATCTAAAATTATTTTAGGAGCTGGATTAGTTCATTCCCTCATATCCCTTACCAGCTGGATCAAGGTCCGATTGATAACAACTCCCTTCTGGACATAATTCTCAGGATCAGGAATTGCTCCTCTCAGATTGTTAATATTCGTGTAAAGGGTACTGTGCATATTTGGGTATCTCCCATTTTCGTGCGTAAATATACGGTAGAAATCCACCCTTTTCCTTTCTTTGTTTGCCAAAGCTCAAGTAATTTTGCATTTTGACGAACGAAATACCGATAAGATGGATAGCTAATCGGTATCTCTAATTGTGGATTGAGGATAGTTCTGATACTACTCAACGAAAGACCTAGATAAAGATATTCCTTATTCTGTTCACGATACAGATCCAACACCCTTTCTTTATCACGGCTACCTTTTGGCCTCCCCAGTTTTTTACCGCTAGCTCTTGCTGCCGCTAAACCTTGTTTGGTACGCATGGAGATAAATTCACGCTCTGCCTCTGCAAAATAACTGTAGATTGCCAGCAACATTACACTGACACACACGGCTATACGGAGATTAACTTTGCCGCTTTTACTATGCTGGGGCGACGATTTGCACCGCGTATTCGCGGCTTGAAAAAGCAGCGTATTTATCGCATTGACAAAGAAAAAGAATACGGCTCGCTAACACCCTTGATTGACCGTTGGGATCGTACAATTCATCTCGATTGGATTTGTGAGCAATGGGATAGAATGGGTCAGTTCTATGCATCGCTGGAAAGTGGTCATGTGACGGCTTCGACGGTCCTGAAGCGGCTGGCTTCCTATTCCGGTATAAATCATTTCTATCGTGCCAATCGTGAATTGGGTCGTGTATTCAAGACAGTATTCATCCTGAAATTTATGTCAGACCCGCTTGTCCGCAAACGAGTTCGGCGTGGTTTATTGAAGGATGAAGAGGTTAATGGCCTGGCGCGGCAAGTGGCTTATGGGAAACACGGTACAATCACAGCCCGTGATTTACAGGCGCAGACAAATACAGCCAGTTGCTTGACGTTGATCATGTCTTGCATCATCTACTGGCAATCAAAGGAGATAAACCGGGTCATTTTGGAATGTGACCCAGATGGTGCAGAAGTTGATTTGTCTCTGTTAGAACACATTAGCCCCGTTGGCTGGGAGAATATAATTCTGTATGGCGAGTATGTTCTCAACCGAGATCTGATCGAATAGCCACACAGCTTCCGATGGGTGTCTCTCGGATTCCTACCGTATATTTACGCACGAAAATGGAAGATACCCAATGCCAGGACCTCTTAGCCAAACCGCCTGGCAATCATTTCGAGATTTTACAAAATAATCGTCTCGGCGGCAACGCCCTACCCTATCGCGACTTTGCAGGTCACCGGAAAATGATCTGATGCAGCAGGATACTTGCGATAGATCCGCTGTCCACCGGGCATTTCTTCCCAGATCTTTCCGTCACCCATTCACCCTGATTATTTTTATTTGTGTATTTGAATTTGTTTAGACATAATGCTGTATTGCCTATACGCAATTCTTTATTTTAGCCCAAATTTTCAGGCAATATCAGTATGAATTTCCCTCAGGAAAACGCTCTCCGTCCGTCTACGCGGCTCACTTACCGTTCAACAGGTAGCCCTTCCCCCGAACAGTGAGTAAATAGCGAGGAGCGGAAGGATCTTGCTCTATTGCCCTTCTCAGATAGGCCATATGTGTGTACAGGGTATTCATGTCCTCAACGTAAGACGTTTTCCAGATCCTGGTAAAGAGTTCTTCCTTGGTAACCAGGGCGCCCTTCTTTTTGATCAGGTATTTCAAGACCTGCATTCCCTTGGTGCTTAGGTGAGTAACCCCCTTCGGCGTGAACACGCGTTGTTTCTCTTCGTCCAGGCAGATGTCTCCGTACTGGATGCAGCTCTTCCTGTCCAACGGAGAATACAACTCAATGCTGTTGACTAGCCTTCTGATAGAGATCGCTGGGCGGATAAACATATCAGCCTTTGATGGCTTCTCCTGATCAGAGTAGACCAGTATAGAAAGGCTAGGAGCTGCTCTCTTTAGAGAGGCACAGGTCCTTGCCCCATTCGTTCGCATGGAGATGGCGTTTAGAACAACCGAGTGAGTGATCTTATGCCGCTTTAGCGCTTCCAGGCCAGCACCAGCTGTTTCTGCCGTGCAAATGGAATACCCTTCTTCTATCAGAGGGCTTGTCAGCGAGTCTCTTGTATTTCTTTCAATAACAAGCAGGTCTTTTTTCATTATCCTAATTCTACTATCCTCTTCTCATACGAATACTAGCCATTCAGGCATGAATGTTATTATTCATCCCAAAGTTCTCAATTTTGGTCCATCATAGGGAACGATGTAGTATTCACCAATAATCTCCCCTTGTCCGGCTATTTAAAAAGGAACCTCAATAGTTACTGTCATTGAAGCTCCGTCTGCGGAGAAATTTTTAAGATTAAAACCGCTCGGGGTTTCATCACCCCAAAGTAATTCATTGTGATTGGGATCATTATCAACAGACAGTAGATCGTATCCTGTTGCTGGGTCGGAGCCATCCCAAAATGCCTGGTCGTCATCAAATGTGAGTATTGGACGGACCATTCGGATGGCCAATCGAGTTTCATTTCCTGGAACCAATGCATTCCAGTTCGCGGCGTTCACGTTTTTGGGCGGCAGCGCTGTATTAAACAGCTGGGGATCTTCCATAATGTGCCAGATACCAAGCCCTTGATCTAGCATATTCTGATCATATGAGGTCCCGCGGAAGCGGTTTTCAATAATGAAATACTCTTTAAGGCTGTGGCCGGGATCCATCAAAATCAACACCTTATGGGTTGTCTCTATATCGGTTATGGTGTAGGTTCCATTATTCAAAATCAGGCTTGGGCATACCCAACCATATTTTAGTTTGGCAAAAGGATCTAAATGCTGTCCCGGGCTGTGTTGATCCATCAGGGAATACTGTCCAGCTGCAGAATGGGTGGGGAAGTTTAGATACATGTCTCCATGACCCAGGAGCAGATGAGTTAATTCATGCGCTATTACCCCAAAACTTGAACTTGGTGTTAAATAGACCTCAGCGATATAGGAAAATTCAATCCCATTCTTACTGTAACGAACTACATTAGGGGTTTCCCTAAGATTGAGCGTACGCACATATCCATCCGTATGATCTCCGGGTATGAGAAGGAGAATGCCGCACTCTTCTGTAGGCAGCTTTCCGTCCCCATTTTGATCGAAAGGTTGGAAATTGAAATCATCACTGGCATTTCGGGCGGCTTCCATATATTTATGATGGTGTCGATTAATGAAATCCTCGGTTGGGGCGCCCTGGATACCATACCAATCCGCAGGGTAATCCGAGCTGTACCATCCAACCATACCTACATCGTTGATCTGGAAATGTCCCCGACTGTTTTCTCGGAAGTAATCATTAACGCTGTTTGTAGTGCCGAATATCCAATTATTGATCTGGTCCTGGGTTGGGGCTGGATGCGTGGATGGATCCCAGTTCCAAAGAACTGTTAGTAAATTAAGATTGTTACACCTGTGCTGCATTGACTGATTAAGAAGCACAACAAATGGCTCCGCCAGGGATTTCAGCATATCCCTGGTGTCAACATCCCTTTTTTAGTACCAGCTAAAAGTGGACATTTTAACTTTAAGTTAATAGGCAGAAACAACGGTCTTCCCAAACACCCTGTTTCTCATTATAATCCAGTCATAATGTCAAGACCCCCTCTCTTGCCCTCTATTTATCAAGTTGTTGTCTCATCAACTTTACCTGAAAGACCCAGAGTCATTCTCAATCAACTACCAACATTAGGTATCACCCAAAAGGTTGAACTCAAAATCATTGATCTCTATTTCATAGAGGGAAGCCTGACATCAAAGTCCCTCCATGAACTCGCAAAAGCGCTTATTAGCGACCCTGTCACTGACCAACATCAATGGAAAGAATTAGTAAAAGACAGGGTCTCTCCGCTTAATATCACCCCTGTCTCTCTTGATCATCCAGCTCTTCACTTTATTGAAGTAACCCTGCGCCCTGGTGTGACCGACAACACCGCCAACGAGCTACTCCGTGCTGCGCAACGCTTGGGGATCTCCGGGATGACAGCAGCGACAACTGGCACCCGCTACGAATTTTACGGCACGTTGTCTGAGTCTGAGTTGCATCATATTGCAAAGTCCCTCTTGGTTAATGAGACCATCCAATGTTATGAAACCGATCAAATCTTGCCGGAGTTCTTTCATTCAACTCCCCATATCCCGGATCCGGACCTCATCCCTATGGAAAACCTAGATGATGCGGGTTTATTAAACCTGAACGCCGAACGCCGCCTGGCTTTAAACCTGAACGAGATGCGTTCTATTCAAACACACTTCAGCCAGCTTGGGCGCAACCCCACCGATGCCGAACTCGAAACACTGGCCCAGACATGGTCTGAACACTGTGTTCACAAAACCTTCAGGGCAGATATTACAGTCAACGGGCAACCACGTAGTATTGATTCCATTCTTAAAACGTATCTACAGGCCGCTACCGAGCAGATTGCGGCGCCCTGGGTCCGCTCTGCTTTTGTTGATAATGCCGGCATCATCGCTTTCGATGATGAATATGATCTTTCTTTCAAAGTAGAAACCCACAACCATCCTTCAGCCATTGAGCCTTTCGGTGGAGCAAATACAGGTATTGGCGGCGTGGTACGCGATATTTTGGGAGTCTCTCACCGGCCGATAGCCAACACTAATGTGCTTTGTTTCGGACCAATTGACACCGATCATAATGAGCTTACTCCTGGTGTCATCCATCCCCGTCGTATTCGCTCTGGAGTTGTCTCCGGGGTTGAAGATTACGGCAACAAACTTGGTTTACCAACGGTAAATGGCGCGGTTTATTATCATCCAGGGTACGCGGCCAATCCTCTAGTATATTGCGGATGTGTGGGTATTGGCCCGATTGATACTCATCCCTGTAGTCCTCAACCGGGAGACCGGATCATTGTCATTGGAGGGCGTACCGGACGTGACGGCCTACGGGGGGCTACCTTCAGCAGCCTCACGATGGATGCCCAAACCGGCCGGGTTGCCGGGTCTTCGGTTCAAATTGGAGCCCCTATAACTGAGAAAGGGGTCATTGAGGTTGTTGTTAGGGCTCGCGATCAGTGCCTTTATGACGCCATCACTGATTGTGGTGCGGGGGGTCTCTCGAGCGCTGTCGGCGAGATGGCCAAAGCGATCGGCGCGCATGTGGATCTGGCAAAAGTTCCTCTGAAATACACCGGACTGTCTCCCTGGGAAATCTGGCTCAGCGAAGCCCAGGAACGTATGGTGCTGGCCGTTCCCTCGGAAAACCTGTCCCCGCTGGCTCAAATTTGTGAAACATATAGGGTCGAGTGGTCTGATATCGGTGAATTCCAACCTACGGGACGGTTACTAGTTTTCCACGACAAAATTCCTGTGATTGAGCTCGATAACAGTTTTTTATACAACTGCCCGCGCCTGTACTTACAAGCAGAGATCAGAGATATTGGATCGGGAAGAAAACCCCCACAAATCTCCCGAGACCACACTCCACATACTGAATCGGAGCTGCTTATAAAATTATTATCACACCCCAACATTGCCTCGAAAGAAGACATCATTCGCGTTTACGATCATGAAGTGCGTGGGATGACAATAGTCAAGCCCCTGGTGGGGCTGCACGCTGATGGACCTTCTGACGCATCAGTACTCAAACCCTTCGAAACCAAAGGATGGCGCGGTTTTGTGCTGGCCAACGGCGTCAACCCATATATCGGGGAAGCTGATCCCTACGCCATGGCAATTAGCGCCATTGATGAAGCAGTTCGGAACACAGTAGTAGTTGGAGGCAATCCAGACCGCATCGCCATCCTCGACAATTTCTGTTGGGGTGATCCCCACCGCCCTGAGATACTCGGTTCTCTTGTTCGGGCTGCGCAGGGCTGCCACGATGCTGCGCTCCATTACCAAACCCCCTTCATCTCCGGCAAAGACTCGCTTAATAACGAATACATGGGAACGGACGGCAAACGCCATGCCATTCCAGGCACTTTGTTGATCTCTAGTATTGCCATCCATCCTGATGTACGAAAGTCTGTCACTATGGATTTAAAAAACCCTGGAGATCAAGTTTACCTGCTGGGAGATTGGACTCCCGCATTGGCGGGCAGCCATGCGCAGAGTATAACTGGGATCAACTTTTTCGGGGGGACTATCGCTCTCGAGCAAGCACCCGGCCTTCCGGCGAGGGCTCCAGAAATATACCGCATCCTTCATAAAGCAATTCACGATAACCTTGTGTGCGCTGCCCACGACTTAAGTGAGGGGGGGCTGGCTGTAGCAGCTGCTGAGATGGCCCTTGCCGGGCGCCTGGGTTTAGCTCTCGACTTAACCCCCCTGCACGCTGATCCCCGGCTGGCTCTTTTTGCCGAAAGTAATGGATGCCTGCTGGTCTCTATTGAGATGGAAAAAACCAGTCAATTTGAAGCTCGTTTTGAGAATTTTCCGTTGATTCGACTGGGCAGCGTAACTAAGACTCCGCAATTTGTTATATGTCATAACAATAGTACGTTTTTTGCGCTGTCGGTAGAAGATTGCCTGACAGCTTACACAACAATTCCGGTATAGACTATGCCAAAGAATCGGGTATTAATCCTTCATGCACCAGGTACAAATCGCGATGGTGATTTGGCCCAGGCAGTTATCACCGCGGGGGGTGAACCCGATATTGTTCCTCTCAACCAACTGGATAAAAATGGAAAAATCTGGGGCGATTATGCCCTGCTGGCTTTACCGGGCGGCTTTTCTTATGGTGATGCTCTGGGGGCAGGCCGCTTATGGGCAGTTGAATTGCGAACCTTGTTCGCTGATCTGGTAGCTGCCTTTGTACAGCACGGCCGACCAGTCATCGGCATCTGCAATGGTTTTCAAGCGCTGGTCAAGGCAGGTGTATTACCGGGCAACGGTCAGAACACGACGCTGACGTATAACGCCAGCGGCAAATTTGAATGCCGGTGGGTCACACTGACTCCAAATACGACAAATACCTCACCTTGGCTGAAAGATTTGCCGCCTATTTTCTGTCCCGTTGCACATGGTGAGGGTCGTTTCCTGCAATCCGAAGGGCAGGTTTTACCTCCCTCGCAGGTCGCTTTCACGTACACACACCCGGACAGTACACCCGCGAATGGGGTTTACCCTATCAATCCAAACGGCTCCCCGAACGATATCGCCGGGATTACCAATCAAGAAGGAAACGTCCTGGGTTTGATGCCACATCCCGAAAATCATATTTTTCCTTACCAGCATCCTGCCTGGACGCGCGGTCAGTCTGGTGGAATGGGTATACAATTATTTGTAAACGGTTTAAGGATGGCCCAATAATGCCCATTAAACACGATTTTTCCACGTATTTATCCTCTTTCTCCTGGCGTTATGGATCCGATGAAATGAGGTCTATCTGGAGTGAATCCCAAAAACGCTTAACCTGGAGGCGTCTCTGGATTGCTCTGGCTGAAGTCCAGGCCGAATTTGGTCTGGTTTCCAAAGAACAGCTTGCCGACCTTCAGTCCCATGCCGAGCAAATAGATATAAACCGCGCCCATGAAATCGAGTCAGAGATCCAGCATGATTTAATGGCCGAAGTAAAAACATTTGCTGAGCAGTGCCCGGTAGGGGAAGGGGTTATTCATCTGGGTATGACGTCAATGGATATTGTTGATAACACAGATGCCCTCAGGGCGCGCCAATCCTTAGATTTGACTATCACCCGGCTGAGTGTTTTGCTTAATACGTTAACAGATCTGACCAGTCGCTGGGCTGATACACCTGTGATGGGTTTTACTCACTTGCAGCCTGCCGAACCAACGACATTGGGGTACAGGCTGGCTCAATATGCTCAGGATTTGTTCTTTGATTGGCAAAATCTAACTCGTTTGCGTGACAACCTGAAAGGGAAAGGTGTGAAAGGCGCAGTGGGGACAGGTGCATCTTTTGCTGAACTCCTGGGAAAGGAAAACCTGCCCCGTTTCGAGGCTCGTCTTTCGGAAATTCTGGGATTACCCTTCTTTCCTGTTACCACGCAAGTTTATCCCCGCAAACAAGATTATGAAATTCTCAGTGCCTTAGCTGGATTGGGAGCATCGCTGTACAAATTTGCATTTGATTTACGGCTGCTGCAATCTCCCACAATTGGTGAATTGAGTGAGCCTTTTGGTAAAAAGCAGATCGGATCCTCTGCTATGCCCTTTAAGCGCAACCCTATCCGGTCGGAGAAGATTGATTCTCTCGCCCGTATGCTGGCACAATATCCCCGTATTGCCTGGGATAATGCCGCCCATACATTACTTGAGCGCACCCTGGATGACAGCGCCAACCGCCGCACGATATTGCCGGAAGCATTCCTCTCAGCTGATGAAATATTGATTGTTACTGAGAGTATTATCGGCGGCTTGCAAATCAACGAGGCGTCCATGAAAAACAATTTGACCCAGTATGGTCCCTTTGCGGCTATCGAACGGGTGTTGATGAACTTGGTGAAAGCCGGCGCGGACCGTCAGAAAATGCACGAGCGGCTGCGTCAGCACTCCCTGACTGCCTGGGGGTCTATCCAGCGAGGAGATTCCAATCCATTAATTGATCTCATCTCTACCGATGAGGAAATCTTAAATTATTTATCTCCAAACGAACTGAGTGAGCTGATGGATGCTGGGGATCATCTCGGTGATGCTCCCCAGCGGACAAAACAACTGGTCGAAAGCATACAAACTGCCCTGCTGGAGAACCCCGGCAAGGTTAGCAATCCGTAATATAAGGAGCTATATATCTTATCTTCAAATACTTTTACATCCACTAATCTTCCCCTGCCAGGACGTAAAACCGGCAAAGTGCGTGAGATATATTCCCCAGCTGGCGGCCAGCTGCTCCTGGTAACCACCGATCGCCTTTCGGCTTTTGACCGAATCCTGGGCGCAGTGCAATACAAAGGGCAGGTGCTCAATCAGCTGTCCGCCTGGTGGTTTGAGAAAACCCAGGATATTGTTGCCAATCATAAAATCAGTACACCCGATCCCAATGCTATGCTGACGGTGGAAGTCGAGCCGTTTCCAATCGAGGTGATTGTGCGTGGATATATCACCGGAGTCACCAGCACAGCGTTGTGGTATCGCTACTCATTGGGAGAACGAGAGATTTATGGGCACGTTTTTCCCGACGGGCTGAATAAAAATCAGGCCCTACCCCAGGCGATCATTACGCCAACAACCAAGGGTGGTCCTGGAGAACATGATGAGCGTCTTACCGTTGATGAAGTTGTTACTCAGGGCCACCTTGACCTAGAAACCTGGGAGTCGCTGCAAAAAGCTGCCCTGGATATTTTTAAGCTGGGCCAAGAAATAGCTGCTGCTTCCGGCCTGATTTTGGTAGATACAAAATATGAATTTGGCCGTGCCCCGAATGGACGGATCATGATTATTGATGAAATTCATACACCTGATTCATCACGCTTTTGGATTTCAGATACCTATGAAGACCTCCTGGCAGCCGGGAAAGAACCCGAAAACTTCGATAAGGAATTTCTGCGCTTGGAATATGCCAGGAAAGGATATCAAGGGGAGGGCGAACCGCCTGAGATGCCTGAGGATTTATGGCAGAGAGTATCCGAACGATATATTACGCTCTATGAAAAACTCACCGGCAAAAGGTTTGAGCCTGGTGATTACCCTGTTGAACCACGTCTATTGGAAAATATAAAAAACTTATGGTAACGAATACTGAAAATTCTTTAGCAATTATATTGATGGGATCTGCATCTGACCGCCCCCATGTTGACAAAATCGTCACGGAATTAGATATTTTAGGGATTACCAGCGTGCAGCGGATTGCTTCAGCGCACAAGACCCCCCAACGACTGCTTGAAATCCTTGCTGAATATGAAGCTGATCAGAGCCCGAAGGTATATATCACGGTGGCCGGACTCAGCAACGCCTTGAGCGGTATGGTTGATGGCAACGTGACTGCCCCCGTTATTGCCTGCCCCCCTTACAGCGCCAGCTATGGGGGAGGGGATATTTACTCATCACTGCGAATGCCTTCTGGGGTTGCTCCCTTGGTCGTGTTAGAACCAACTAATGCAGCTCTGGCAGCTGCTAAAATCCTGGCAGTAGGAAATCCTAATCTCACTGAAAGAGTGAAATCTTATCAGCAAACTTACCGAGAACGTCTGGTTGATGCCGATGAAACACTCATGGAATAAAGAAGATAGTTCTTTCAGGTCTGCGAACCTTATTTATCCTGAGGTCAATCCAGAAGTTTTGGATCGACCCCGAGATGAGTGTGGTGTATTTGGCATCGCTTCACCACAAGATAATGTCGCACAAATGACCTTTTTGGGCCTTCATGCCCTACAGCATCGCGGTCAAGAATCTGCGGGGATGGCAGTGAGTGATGGGATTAACATGAAAATCCACAAGGGAATGGGATTGGTCACCCAGGTTTTTAATAATGACATCATCGCCAATCTTCAAGGCGATTATGCTATCGGACATACGCGTTACAGCACTACCGGTAAATCCTGCTTGAGCAACGCCCAACCATTCCAGATTGAAACCCGCCATGGTCCTCTGGCAGTTGCCCACAACGGGAACCTGATAAATACAGGTGCTCTTCGAAAGGATCTTCTAAAGCGCGGTATTGGTCTGACATCAACTTCAGACAGCGAAGTGATGACACTCATGTTAGCAGGTGCCCCGGGCGTGGAATGGATCGATTGTATTGATCATTGTATGCAGATCTGGAAAGGGGCTTATGCTCTGGTAGTGCTTACTCAAAATGGTCTCTTCGCAGCCAGAGACCCCTGGGGAATCCGCCCTTTGACCATTGGCCAGCTTCCCGATAGAGGTCATGCTGTGGCATCTGAAACCGGGGCATTAGAAACCATAGGATGCAATGCTATCCGGGAGATTAAACCTGGTGAGGTAATTAGCATTCGCGATGCAGCATTAATTGTTCACCAGGCAGTACCGCCTGCTAATCCTTCCGCGCTCTGCACCTTCGAGCAGATCTATTTCTCCCGCCCTGATAGCATCTGGGATGGCGACGTTGTCCATGATATTCGCCAGCGCCTGGGCCGTCAGCTAGCTATAGAAGCTCCTGTTGATGCTGAGGTTGTGATTCCCGTACCGGATTCTTCAATTCCTGCAGCATTGGGATATTCCGCAGAGAGCGGGATTCCTTATAACACCGGCCTGATCAAGAACCGTTATATCGGAAGGACATTCATCCAGCCATCTCAAAATATCCGCGAGCGTGACGTGGACATGAAGTTCAATCCCTTGCCAACTGTTCTTAAAGATAAATCAGTGATTGTCATTGACGATTCAATAGTCCGGGGCACTACTATCAAACATCTGGTTACCATCCTTCGGGATGCTGGCGCGAGTAAGGTTCATTTGAGAATCACCTGCCCACCTATTCGCCATCCTTGCCACATGGGTGTCGATATGCCAACCTACGATGAACTGATAGCTCACCGTTCCAGTGTCCCCGAAATCCAAAAAATTTTGGGAGCGGACAGTTTACATTATTTATCCTTAGAGGGCATGATGAAATCCATCAACTCTAACTCGGGTTACTGCAATGCTTGTTTCACTGGTAATTATCCCTTTGAAATTGCCCGCCACCAAAGTTAAGGTGAGTTTGAGGTCAAAAACGTTGTTGAGGTATAGAAATGAATATTTTGATCATTGGCTCTGGAGGACGAGAACATGCCCTGGCATGGAAAATTGCTCAGTCTCCCCGGCTCAAGCAGCTCTACTCGCTGCCTGGTAATCCCGGCACAGCTCAATTTGGAATCAACCTACCCGATGATCCCCTTGATCTGGAAAATACTGCCAGACTGGCTCTGAAATATAAGATCGACCTCGCAGTTATTGGTCCTGAAGTGCCTTTGGCAGCCGGCCTAACTGATCACTTACTAGCTTCAGGAATCCCTGTTTTTGGCCCCTCCCAAGATGCCGCCAGGTTAGAATCCTCGAAATCTTTTGCCAAAGACTTCCTGAATCGCCACCAGCTTCCTACCGCTGAATATCAAACCTTCACAAAATATGAGGATGCCCATCAATACATCCTGGAGTATAGGAAAAACCACCCAGGTTTGCCGGTGATTAAAGCCTCTGGTCTGGCTGCGGGCAAGGGTGTCTTTTTACCTGAAACTCTCGCTGAGGCTGAAGATGTTCTGGGCCAGGTGATGGTGGAAAAAAGATTTGGGGATGCGGGAAGTGAAGTCGTCATCGAGGAACGTTTATTCGGCCGCGAAGTCTCGGTGTTAGCTTTTTCGGATGGGAAAATCGCGGTACCCATGCCGCCAGTACAAGACCATAAACGTTTGTTAGATAATGATCAAGGTCCCAACACCGGTGGGATGGGTGTTTTTGCACCCTCTCTTGATCCCCGTTCAAAACTTATAGAACAAATCACAACAGAAATTGTCCAGCCCACAATTGATGGTTTAGCCGCTGAGGGTTTTCCTTACCTGGGTGTGCTGTACACTGGAATTATCCTCACCGATGCCGGGCCGAAGGTGCTTGAATACAACTGCCGTTTTGGTGATCCTGAAACACAGGTCATCCTGCCCTTACTCGATTCCGACCTCGTCGATATTATGCAATTCTGTGTGGACGGCAGGTTGGACGAATATAAGTCTTCCATCCGTTGGAAGGATGCATTTGCTGTATGTGTGATCCTGGCCTCCGGGGGATATCCAAGAAATTACCTGAATGGGCTGCCCATTCAGGGTTTGGATAGGCTCCCCGAAGGTATTATCGCCTTTCAGGCGGGCACAAAAAGCCAGGATGGACTTACCCTTACCAACGGCGGACGTGTATTAGGGGTTACAAACCAGGCCCCTTCCATTGATCAAGCACGGGCTCGGGTGTACGAAGGTATCAAACAGGTTCACTTCGAGGGAATGCAATATCGTCAAGATATTGGCGCTACCGGAACCGTGTAGTTGATGGATGGACAGAAATAGAAAAGAGAGAATATAAGATCCCTATGACAAGTAAAAAACCAAAACCTGAAGAATTTATCCACCTGGAAGGATCCGCCTATGCTGCTTCCGGGGTTGACATCCAGGCTGGAAACCGGTCCGTCGAGCTGATGAAAGATGCTGTCAACGCTACCCACGGCCCTGAAGTGCTGGCCGGCATTGGCTCATTTGGCGGCCTGTATTCTGCATCAAAGATTAAAGAGCTGGTTGATCCTGTGCTTGTGGCCTCTACTGACGGGGTGGGAACCAAAGTTACGATCGCTGCTCAGGCAGGACGCTACCGGGGGATTGGGTCCGACATCGTCAATCACTGTATCAACGATATTCTGGTCCAGGGAGCTCGCCCGTTGTTCTTTATGGATTATTTTGCCAGCAGCCAATTGATTCCGGAACAGGTTGCTGAAATTGTTGGCGGTATGGCCGGGTCCTGTCAGGAAGCAGGCTGCGCCTTGTTGGGCGGTGAAACAGCCGAAATGCCGGGTGTCTATGCCGAGGATCACTTTGATGTAGTCGGTACCATTGTTGGGGTAGTAGAGCGCTCCCAAATTCTACCCAGGGCGGGGATTCAGCCAGGGGATCTGATTCTCGGGATTTCTTCCACCGGTCCCCACACCAATGGATACTCGTTAATCCGCCACGTTTTTGCGGATATCCCCCTGGAAACGATCTACCCCGAATTGGGTGTACCCCTCAGTGAAACCCTCCTGGCTTCTCATCGTTCATATCTGCCCTTATTAGCCAACCTTCTCCCTGGGCCATCATCCCCAATATCTGCCTTGGTACATATTACCGGGGGTGGTTTTATTGATAATATTCCCCGCATATTACCCGAGCATTATGGTGTAAATCTGCATCGTGATGCCTGGCCTATCCCCCCACTCTTTGAATTAATCCAGCGTTTGGGCAATGTGGAAGATTATGAGATGTATAAAGTTTTTAACATGGGTTTAGGGATGCTCGCTGTTGTTCCCCCGGACAAGATAGAAATCGTCCAGGCAGAAATCCCTGAGAAAACCTGGGTAATTGGAGAAGTAACTGGCGGTGAAGGAGTTTCATTATTGTGAGGGATAAAGCTCGTCTGGTTGTTCTCGCTTCAGGGTATGGCAGCAATTTAGGGGCTGTTCTTAACGCCTGCAGCGATCAGCAATTGAAAGCGGAAGTGGTTGCCGTTATCAGCGATCAAAAAAATGCTTTTTCCCTTGAACGGGCCCAGCAGCGCAAAACCCCTGCCGAGTTTAATCCCTGGGTACCTTTTGGCCGGGCAGGGAAAACCCGCCAGGAATATGATAAACATCTGGCGCAGACCGTCCTCGCCTACCAGCCTGATTTTGTGATCCTGGCCGGTTGGATGAGGCTGCTTACGATGTCATTTTTAGCCCACTTTCCTCACAAAGTTATCAACCTGCATCCAGCTCTCCCGGGCACCTTTCCGGGCACGGATGCCATTCACCGGGCATTTGTAGCTTTCCAAAACGGCGAGATCGATCACACGGGTATCATGGTCCATTTTGTCCCCGACGAAGGGGTTGATGATGGACCGATCATCTTAAAAGAAGAAATTCCCCTGTTTCCAGAGGAAAGCTTGGAAGCCTTAGAGAAAAGAATCCATACAGCGGAACATCGCCTACTGGTGGATGCACTTCGTTTGGTCATAACAGATCAGACATAACTTATATATTTTGGAGAAATTATGCCAACTGCTTTATTTTCACTTTCAGATAAAACTGGACTGGTTGATTTTGCTAAGGGACTCCTGACCCTGGGTTGGGATTTTCTTGCCAGTGGTGGAACAGCTCAAGTCCTTCGGGAAGCTAATTTGCCGGTGACCTCTGTCTCAGATTACACTGGATCTCCTGAAATCTTAGGTGGGCGTGTGAAAACATTACATCCAGCTGTGGAAGGAGGTTTATTATCCCGGGATACCAAGGCTGATATTAACGATTTAGCCCGAATCAATGGCCGCCCGATTGACCTGGTCGCTTGTAATCTTTACCCCTTTCAGGAGACCATATCCAAAGCTGATGTAACACTGGATGAAGCTGTAGAAAATATAGATATTGGCGGAGTCACCCTCATCCGCGCTGGGGCGAAAAACTTTGCCCGGGTGACGGTTTTGACTGACCCGGCCGATTTTGATCCAGTGCTAGTGGAAATTCAAACCCACAAGGACACCCTGCTGGAAACCCGCCGCAGATTAGCGAATAAAGCTTTCAGGCATACACGCGATTACGACACAGCGATTTCGGGATATCTTAGCGGCGATGAATCCCTGGACATAAAACTCTATCCCATCCAGCAATTGCGTTATGGTGAAAACTGGCACCAGGAGGCTGCCTGGTATGGATTTTCCCCAAACGATGGACCAATGGGTGGCAGACTTCTCCAGGGTAAACCTGTTTCTTATAACAATGCCTTAGATCTGGATGCCGCCTGGCGGGGGGTTGTATCATTTGAGCGCCCGACAGTGGTGATCGTCAAACATCTTTCCCCCTGCGGCATTGCCTCCGCCGACACCTTGGCCGAGGCTTACACGCCAGCCCTGGAATCGGACCCTGTTTCGGCCTTTGGCAGTGTAATCGCTGTCAACCGATCCTTTGATGCTCAAATTGCCCATAAATTGGGTGATCTCTTCGTGGAATGTATTGCCGCTCCCGGTTTTGATGAGGATGCGCTGGAAATTCTTTCACAAAAGAAAAATATTCGCCTGCTGGAAATGCCAGATACCCGGATTGAGCCTCTGCATGAGTTGCGCTCCGTAGTACGGGGGATGCTGCGCCAGTCTCTAGATACAGGCGATCCTGAAGAGGCAGATTGGAAAGTTGTCACTGAAAAACAGCCCACAGAAGATGAATGGGTCTCTTTAAAATTTGCCTGGAAAGCCTGTCAGCATGTGAAATCAAATGCTATTGTTTTTGTTAAGGGGGAAGCCACGGTTGGCATTGGCGGCGGCCAACCCAACCGTGTGGACTGTGTGGGCATTGCTCACAACCATGCAGGAGAGAAAGCCAAGGGAGCGGTAATGGCTTCGGATGCTTTCTTCCCCTTCCCGGATACCGTAGAAGTCGCTGCCAAATATGGTATCAGCGCTATTGTCCAACCGGGAGGATCCTTAAGAGACGATTTATCGATTGAAGCGTGTAATCAACATGGAATTGCCATGATATTCACAGGGGTAAGGCATTTCAGACATTAATAATGAGGAGAGTATTAAATGAATGATAAATTATTTCAGGACGGTGTATGCCTAACCTTTGATGATGTTTTGGTTTTACCGGGTTATGCCGATTTATTGCCTTCGGATGTAGATATTCATGTTAATCTAACCTCCACATTGAAATTGAACATCCCCATCTTATCTGCTGCCATGGACACTGTCACCGAGGCCCGGTTAGCGATCGCCCTGGCTCGGGAGGGCGGTATCGGCATTATCCACCGCAATCTATCCCCCGAAAAACAGGCCGCTGAAGTTGATAAGGTCAAACGTTCCCAATCGGGGATGATTGTCGATCCTATCACTCTACCTCTCAATGCGACTGTCGGGGATGCTGAAAAAATCATGTCAGCTTATCATATCAGCGGGGTACCAATCATCGGAGATCGGGGCATTTTGCTAGGCATTCTCACCAACCGCGACATCCGTTTCATAGACGAAGGGGATTACGACCAACCAGTGAGCAAATTTATGACCTGTCCCCCTTTGGTTACTGCTGAAGTAGGGATATCCTTAGTCAAGGCGAAAGACTTACTCCAGGAACACCGGATAGAGAAATTACCTCTGGTTGATAACAATGGCGTGCTCAAAGGCTTGATTACTGTCAAGGATATTCAAAAACAGCGTGAGTTCCCCCATGCAGCCAAAGATGAGGGAGGCAGACTGTTGGTGGGTGCCGCAGTAGGAGTGGGGACTGACCTGGAAGAGCGCCTGGAAGGTCTCGTTCGAGCTGGGGTGGATATGGTGACTATTGACACCGCCCATGGGTATTCTCGGCCTGTGCTGGAAGCCATCAAGCGTATCAAGGCTGGTTGGCCAAATGTGCCTATTATGGCTGGGAATGTGGTTACCGAAGAGGGTACCATTGCGATGATCGAGGCAGGGGCCGATGTGGTAAAAATCGGCATTGGTGCTGGGTCGATCTGCACCACGCGTATCGTGACCGGTGCAGGCATGCCCCAACTCTCCGCTATTTATTATTGTGCACGCGCAGCTCATTCCCGCGGGGTTCCTGTTATCGCTGACGGAGGTATTAAATTCAGCGGTGATATTGTCAAAGCGCTAGCCGCAGGTGCAGACATTGTCATGTTGGGAAGTCTGTTGGCTGGATTGGAAGAGTCTCCGGGGGAAGTTGTTCTCTATGAAGGTCGTCACTTCAAAGAATACCGCGGTATGGGAAGTATGGGAGCCATGAGGGGATTCGGCCGGGACCGTTATAGTGCCGGGCAAAGCGGGGAAAGGAAATTAGTACCTGAAGGCATCGAGGGGCGCGTTCCCTACAAAGGAGGATTAGTCGATTACATTTTTCAAATTGTGGGTGGTTTGCGTTCTGGTATGGGCTATGCTGGGGCTGCGAATCTTGAAGAACTGCGAACGAGTACCCGCTTGGTTCGGATTACCAACGCCAGTCTGATTGAGAGTCACCCACACGATGTGATCATTACCAAGGAGGCACCCAATTATCAATTATCTCTGCGCTAGATTAACAATATAGACAGGGATCATGGGATCTGTGCACCTATTTTTGGAAATAGACAAAGGGCATCCAATTTCCAGTGTAAATTTATAATCCAACATTCTTTGACAAACCAAAGACATGACTCCATACCGGGTGAGTGAAAGTGGTGAAGGAGCCAATATCTGACTCAGCGTTCTTTCCGATCTACAGACACGCGGTGTATAGGATAAATACATCGCGCGCGATTGATATCACCGTCATCGAGGTTCATTTAAGTAATATCCTGGGACGGGAGGAGTTTCGTCAACGATCTATGATCGCAGCTGTGCGCGAGGGATTCATCGCTGGCTTTGGTATAAATTCCTATCTG
>CAYORF010000021.1:0-34897 GCA_964406305.1 uncultured Anaerolineales bacterium
AAGAATGATCCCCTGCGGCTTGATGTCAGCTACCTTATCAAGGGTTCCCCTGGTACACATAAAGAATTTGAGTTTAATTTTCCTCAACTGACCCTGCCGGAAGATTTGCTGCTAGTGGATATACAGGGTGCAATTACTGTGTCGGTTACTGAGGATGGAGTGGTAGCTGAAGGAAAGATCCATGCTTTAACGGAACTTTCGTGCAGCCGTTGTCTGGATCTCTATTGGCAGCCTGTGAACATTGATTTTGCGGAAATCTTTTCTTCCCATCCGGTTGACACTGCGGAGAAAGATCTAGGGGAACAGCCATTACCTGCTGACGGCTCGATCGATCTGACACCAATTATTCGTGATTATGCTTCTATTGATATTTCTATCCGCCAGGTCTGCAAAGATGACTGCAAGGGTTTGTGTCCAACATGCGGAGTGAATTTGAACCAGGAAGACTGTGGTCACAAGCAGGAGTATATTGATCCGCGCATGGAAGGATTAAGAGCGTTGTTGGACAAGAAAGATGAGTAAGACATCCGAAATTTATGGACTATCAGAATTAGGATGAGTTTATATAACAACGATACGGTTTCCTTAATGAATACCGTATTGTAGATTTGAAACTAAGGCAGCTCTATCTCTTCTGGATCCTCATCGGTCGGAACGGCTTTCCATTCTTGCTCTTCATAATCAAAATCCGCAATCTGATCCAGGGGGAGTTTGATGTATTTTCCATGGCCTTCCACGGCCACTTCACCATTAGGTAATAGAATCTCACCGGTGCCTTCAAAGAGGCGCCGGTTTTCATTGGTGATCCGACCAACCACCCGCAGCTCCACATTCAGGGGAATGGGTTTTTTATAGCGGGCATTAAATTCAACTGTGACACCCCAGATCTCATGCTGATTAATATTCATCGCCCGACCGATGGTTTCATCGAGAATCGTGGCAGCCAATCCGCCGTGCATCCGATCTGGATATCCTTGGTGTTCATCGCTGGGAGTAAAGAGTGCGACCAGTTGATTGCCTTCCACTTCGTAAAAGGAAGCGTGTAAGCCAGACGAGTTTTTGAGGCCGCATACAAAACACATCTTGGAATTATGCTGTTTAGCGGTGACTTTCTGAGGCATGGATTCTCCCTTTCTCATTTTTTACCTGGGAGTATTCTAACAGTATCAGGGCAAACCCGGGATTGTGTTTTGTTGACGGCGCGGGAGGTGCGTGCTAAAATAATCTCGCTTTGCCCCCATCGTCTAGTGGCCTAGGACATAGCCCTCTCAAGGCTAAAACCGGGGTTCGAGTCCCCGTGGGGGCACCAAAGAATAAGACCTCCGAGGTTTACACAACCTCGGAGGTCTTTGGTTAAGACGGTACTATTAAAATCTCTAATTCTCACTCTGGCTTAGGATTAGCTTTTGAGTGCTTGGTAATAACAGGATCACCAACATAATTGTACTCATGATAGGGGCTGGGAGGAACATGGAGAAGCGACCGGATTCTAATACGTGGCTGATGCCCATCGGATAACCACCGATGATCGACATAGTGGCAGCAAAGATTCCCCCTGGAACTGCCCATGATTTTCCCTTTAATGCTGCAAAGATAAAGATCGCCCACCCTGCTGCGCCCCACCAATTAACCTGCTGGGAGATAACAAAGACGCCATTCCAGAATGAATCTGTATTCTGGACAAAGGTTTCAGCTGTTTGGAAAGTGGTCTGAAATCTGGAAATAGGAGCGACGCCGTCAATAAAAGTGAGTACATAAGCCAACCCTGCAGCGAATGTTAGTCCGATGACTTTTTTATTCACATCGCCAATCAAAAGCATACCAAACCACATAATTGCTGCGAGCAGGAAGACCCACATGGTTGGAGTTGCCAATCCGCTATCCGCTGCGGGGATCATGGGGAAGAATCCGGCTAACAGGAGAATAGTCGCAGCGACAGCTCCCCAGAACCAAGCCCAGGACTGTTTTTTCAGGAATCCCCAAAGGACAGCGGCGCTAAGAGCGCCAGCAGCTGTTCCCAGCCAACCCAGGACTGCATATACTATCCGAACGGTATTGCTTTCTTCCCATTGTCCAGCATTAAAATGGGTGTGGATGACAGTATTATATGTATCGGCAATAAAATAGAGAGATAGAATCCCTGCCAGCAGTCCTAAGAAGGCCAGAAATGCACCTATCTTGTAATTATTTTTCATATTCTTTTTCTCCTTGGGTTAATCGGTCATTTTTTATGATACTTACAGCTATAAGAATTTCAATACGTATATTAACGTATTTCATTAGTAATAGTTATGGATGTATATAATCTCACAGGTGCATCTCTGGGTGAAAAGCTTGTCAGGCGTATCAAATAAGAAGTAGGATCTTTTTCCACGAACTGCATCCATCTTTCTTCCTGTTTACACACCTTCTTAACTTATTAAGGCTGAGAAATTGAGGTAGGGGTTGGTTTGGAGTTCATCACCTTAAGGGCATCAAATGTACCGCTCAATGATCTTGATCGGTATTCGTTTTTCAAACCTTGACACCCGAGGAAAATGCGATATAGTTTATAAATATAAAATATATATAGATATAAGATAATTATATATATAAACTATATGTGCGAAAGGAAAAGATTTTATGGCAGCAAACACAGAATTTTTAGAGACAGTTGAGAATTGGGCAAAACTCTATTTCTTCCAATCGCTGACTGAATTTTTCAATTACCTGAAATGCTCCGAGCTATCCCTGCTACAGGGTTATGCGCTTACCTACCTTTATTTTAAAGGGCCAATCAAGATATCTGATTTATGTGAGCATATGATGGTGTCACCCGGCGCTGCCAGCCAATTGGTTGATCGGCTCGAAAAACTAAATATGGTGGGGCGTATTTCAGATCCCGACGACCGCCGAGTCCGGAAAGTGCTTGTTCTCAAAAAAGGAGAAAAATTTGTCCAGGAAAATTTCATCTTCAGTCAAAGCTGGCTGGGTGAAATTCCTGCAAATATATCTGACGAGCAAAAAGAGCAGATTACCAATATCTTATCAATGTTTGTTCAAAGTTCTACTAATTAATCGTTTCACTAATTTACATCAGGAGAATATCAAATGAATATCGCAGTATTTGGCGCAACGGGTAAAACAGGCCTCGAAATCGTAAAGCAAGCCCTTGAAGCAGGACATAAGGTCACAGCTTTTGTTCGTGATCCAGCCCGACTTGCCATTGAAAACAAAAAATTATCCATTGTTACAGGTGATGTATTTGACCAAGCCAGTGTTGCCCAGGCGATCAAAGGGCAGGACGCGGCGGTCTGTGCTTTAGGAGCTGGCGGTGATCTGAAGAAAACAACAGTCCGTGCAACCGGCACGATCAATATTATTAAAGGCATGCAGCAGAATAATGTTAAACGGTTGATGGTTGTCACGGCTATGGGCGTTGGAGAAAGCTGGGATACACTGTCCATGATAAATAAATTTTTCTTTGCAGTCCTGTTGAAAAGTTCTCGCGAAGATCATGAAGCCCAAGAAGCCGCTGTCAAAGAAAGCGGTTTGGATTGGACGATCATTCGCCCCAGCGGACTGGTGGACACCCCTCGGACTGGTGTTTATGATTTTGGGGAAAAAATCCCTGCCAAAACATCCAAGATCGCCCGCGCTGATGTGGCTGACTTGATCTTAAAAGAACTGGAGCAAAACACCAATATTGGAAAAGCGCTTACGATCAGCAACTAATCTGCTGTAAGTGAAATTCACAGAAGGATGATATAAGAATGGAAAATCACACCATGGAGGGCAAAATTTGCCTTGTCACTGGCGCAACAGCTGGAATAGGGGAGGCAACTGCCCTCCTTTTAGCGAAACAGGGCGCAACCGTAGTAGGGGTAGGTCGCAACCCCGCCAAAATCGAAAATTCCATCCGGATGATCAAAGAAAAATCAGGAAACCCGGATGTAGCATTTCTCAAGGCGGATCTGTCTTCCCAAAAAGATATTAGGGAATTGGCCCAGCAGTTTAAGGATCAGTATAATCGCCTAGATGTGCTGGTTAATAATGCCGGTGCCACATTTAATGAGCGCCAACAGAGTATCGATGGTATTGAGATGACCTTCGCGTTGAATCATTTAGGTTATTTTCTGTTAACCAATTTACTGGTTGATCTGCTGGAAAAAGGTGCCCCAGCCCGGATTATCAATGTGTCTTCCAGTCTGCACAAAATGGGCAAGCTGGATTTTGGTGATATCCCCTTTGATAATGGTTATACTCGTTCAAAAGCGTACCAACGTACCAAACTGGCAAATATTGCCTTTACCTATGAATTGGCCAAGCGCATCTCCAATCAGAGCGTGACTGTCAATGCCATGAATCCCGGACTGGTTGCTACCAATGTGGGAAATGCTGCCGGAGGATTCACTGCCATGGTCAAGGGAATTGTTGATAAGATCGGCGGAATTACGCCAGAAGAAGGCGCAAGAACAATCATCTATTTAGCATCTTCCCTGGAAGTATCTGGGGTTTCTGGTAGATATTTTGTAAAAGAGAAATCTATCCCTTCTTCAAAAATTTCTTATGACCTTGAATTTTGTCGGGAACTCTGGGAGCTAAGTGAAAGTTTAACGGCCTCAAATTAGGATAGGTTAATGCATGTAGCTTGAACCAAGTTTTTCCCACGTAGCAAAAAATCCTCTGTTTAAGAGGATTTTTTGTTTTTCTGAAATGTCGCCAAAGTTTACTTTAAAATTCTGGGTTATTTCCCCAATGATTTCCTGATGCTTTCTAGGTGAGTAAAACTATGTCGTAAGGCGTGGTCCTCAATGAAAAACTGGGTGGTTAAAGGTGCGTCCGCATTCGGGTATACCTTTTCCGCCTGGTCAAGTTCAGCATCAGAAAGCTTCCTGACCCGATCCGCGGCTACCTTGCTATTAGTACGAAGTAAATTGAGGACATCAATTTTACTGACCTGGGCATATTCCCGAGCATGATCAGCGTTGATGCTGTCAATATCATCAGATGTAACACCAGTAATGGGTTTTCCGGAAGCCAGCGTATAGGCCAGGTCTATTTCCGCCGGGTAGGAGCTGGCAACGTGATGGACCAATACTCCAGCTTTCCGCTCTTCCCCTGGTATAGTGGTTTCCCATTCGGTATCTGTTAAACTTTCAATAAAAATCGCCAACCTTTCAGCGCCTAATTCTATTCTTTCTGCCAATAACTGTGCCCTACCATTAATCTTAAACAATTTTGAATTTGAATACATCCGGTCTGCTATAGTGGCCTGTGACATCAAACATACGCTTGGCTGCGGGGATCTGATTAAGGTCGATCTCCGCGTAAACCAGTTCGGATTTTTCCGCGACAGGGCCAGCAATTATATCTCCGTGAGGATTGATAATGCAGCTGTTGCCGGGATTGATCCAGGTTTGATCTGCTCCGTAAAGTTTCTTGAATTCATATTTGTCAGGAATATCATCCATGTGCACAGCTGAGCAAACCCCTATCACGTACATACCACCCTCACGGGCGATATGTCTTAAGCTTAGTAGCCAATTTTCGCTGGAGTCCCAGGTTGGCGCAACATAGACCTGGACGCCTTGAAGGTACATGGATTGTCTGGCCATGGGCATAAAGTTTTCCCAACATAATAATCCCCCCAATTTGCCAAAAGGTGTTTCGTAGGCTGGCAAAGTGCTGCCGTCTCCCTGGCTCCAGATCAGTCTTTCTCCGCCAGTGGGGATCAGTTTCCGGTGTTTACCCAGGATCTCTCCTTGATCATCGATATAAAGAATGGTGTTAAAAAGACTGGCGCCGCTGGATTCGGTATTGATCTCATGTACACCCATGGCCACATAGATGCCCGCTTCCTTAGCTGCCTGGCAAAGCTGTTGAGTGGAATCATCAGGAATGGACACAGCATTATTGACCAGCTCAGTGTAGAGCTCATTTAATAAGCTGCCATTTCCGTTTGGTACTAACCAAACCCAGTCGGGATATCCTGAGATAAAAGCTTCTGGAAAGACAATTAACTTGGCGTTATTCTTTCCGGCTTCTTTTATTAACTCACAAGCTTTGTCAACCGTCTTGTCGCGATCTAGAAAAAAGGGAGCGGCTTGGGCAGCCGCCACGGTAAAGGGTGTTGTCTGATTGGTCATATGATCTCCGTAATAGTTTTAGCTGATCAGCTCGGGATAAGTTATCGCGAGGTCTTCGTATTCTTTAATGATTTCTTCCCAATTCTTCTTGCCAGTTGTGATCCCTAGGTCAAGTGATCTTAGCTTACTAAGACATTCTTTCCCTTTTGAGAGCCGATCGGTTGACTCTAATTGTTGAATTGCACCAGTGCTGATCGTGGATGTAAATCCAAAGACCGCTGTTACTATACAGGCAAGTCTCCAGCCTTCAATACCAGATCCAATGATAGGACCGCCAGTTGATGTGATTCCCGCGACCAGGGTTGAAGCTCCTGAAAATGCCATGCTGGCAACCAGTAGGCGAGTGTTTGTCTTCTTGCGGCGCGACAAATTTTCGAGCTTTTTTTAAGGCTTGATTTTATATTCATGGTTATTAATTTTCGATCCTGCCCTGATTCAGCTGCCATAAATACCTCCAGAACCACCACAGTTAATTAAAAGAATAATTATCAATAATATCATAGAAAATAAGCCAAATTGTAATACACGAGTCTGAATTCAGGAATAATTCTTCCAGGGAGTATCCACTTCTGGGGTCTTTTTTGGATGGAGTTTGTATATTTCCCCCTTTTCATCCCCATACAAAAATGTTAGTCACCCTCTGCTTAATTGAAGGAAAATTCGGGGACTTCCTCTAGAATTCACCCAAAATCATCCAAAAATTAGGGGAAAATATCCCCTCAGAAGGGTTTTCCTCTGTGATCCAATAACTATTCTTATTGCTTGGACGTGTCCCCTGATAACCTTACAGGTTCAAGCACCCTCTGGTCAGGATATGATTCTCCATTCATAATATGATACGAGGACTGATAATCCATCATACTCCAGGCCTCCGGGGTTACTATTATGAAAAAATATCTAATTATTCCTGTATTATTGTTGTTTTTCCTTTCAGCGTGCACATTTTTATTCCCGGCTGAGACAAATATCACGATTGCCAAGATTGATCATCCCGATGATGGTAACCTGATTCTCTATCTGCGTCATGTCAATGAAGGTTACTATGTCACCGTCAACGGGGTGGTTTATGACTGTGTGATGGTGGATGATACGTTGAAGTGTTCAGGTCCCAGTCTCCAACCTGGCGAGAAAGCGGTCATCAGATTTTATGAGGATGATACATCCACAAAACCGTTTTATTCCCTCGAATTTGATGTTCCTGAATATGACGAGGGAGGGGAAGATCCAGGTGGAGATGACCAATCAGGTTCGGATGACCTCTGCCCTGATGATCCTAAGAAAACTGCCCCAGGTGCTTGCGGCTGCGGCGTGGCGGATGTTGACACTGATGGAGATGGCACCCTGGATTGTAATGATAAATGCCCCAAAAATCCTGACATGACCTCCCCGGGAGAAAATGGTTGTAAAGCACCTGAAAAAGATTCAGACAATGATGGAATACCTGATAGTGAGGATAAGTGCTCAGAAGATCCTGAGAAGAATGATCCTGGTGTTTGCGGTTGCGGATCTCCAGATATTGATACAGATGGGGATGGCTTCCTTGATTGTGAAGATGAGTGCGTAGACAGTTTCTCTGATCCGATCGGTGATCCCTGTGATCATGACGAAGATAATGATGGTGAACATGACTTTGCAGATGGATGTCCCTTGGATCCGAATAAGACCGCCCCGGGCTATTGCGGCTGTGGATACCCAGAAACTGATCGGGATGGAGATGGAACTCCCGACTGCGCAGACAAGTGCCCAGATGATCCCAAGAAGATCAAACCTGACGCCTGTGGCTGCGGCGTGAATGACAAAGATACTGATAAAGATGGTGTTGCGGACTGTGAGGATGCCTGTCCTGCCGATCCTAATGACCCTGTAGGAAATCCCTGCAACCACGACGAGGATGGGGATGGCTATGATGATTGGATCGATGAATGTCCTTACGATCCCCTAAAGAAACACCCCGGATGTTGCGGTTGTGGAGTTCCAGAGGGATGTTAACAAAATAAGTCTATGAACTTTTTGCTAGTTGTTGTGATACAAAAATAGATCCGAGATATTTCGGATCTATTTTTGTATATAAATCAAATTCTAACGAGTCGCCCTTATTCCGTGGGCACCTGAACAACCTTCGCGCCCGATGCGCGGTATTCATATAGATCGCCACCCGCTTCAAGCATGATGATGTACCCTGGGGTCACTATGGCGTCGTAGGTAATGCCTGCTTCCGGGACACCGAGGCTGGCGTCATCAAACAGGGTTTCCTTGATGTTCTTGGTGACAATATTTTCGATGTCAACGCCGGTCTTGATGGTCAGGTCGAATTTAGCTAGAATAACAAGCGATTCGGTATCCTCTGGCAACTCAGGCGGAAGGGATTCCTCAACAGACTGGTTTATCCCCGATGTGCTGCAGGCTGATAATAAAAGGATGCTGATCAACAGGATTCCAAGTGTATGCCAGATTCTATTTTGTTTCATAAAGTATCTCCAATCTAGTAATTCAACTTAGATAACCTTCAGGGCAATTTCCAGTATACCACCTGGGTCAGATAGGCCGTAAACCCAGCTGTGTCCGAAGCGGCTACCAGAACGCCAAAACGCCCCTTGGTAAATGTCCCGTCATTGAGCTCGAATACCTGGTGGCCGTTGATAAAGCCGGTGATCTTTGTTCCCTTAACCAATACGCCAAGTCTGTTCACTCCCCCCGGCCCGTCATTAAGGTGATCACTGGAGGTCCAATTGTTGATTGTGGTGTATTCTTCTTCTTCACTTTCCCATTTACTTAACCGGAAGGAACCATCACATGAAATGCTGATCAGGTAACCTTCGCTTGTGTCCGGTGCCCGGAAGATCATCCCGTAGCGGTCTTTTCCACTGCAATCATCACCGAACGAACCGGTGATTTCCAGATAGAAGTTCGTCAATTCCTCCCAGGAAAGGCTCCAGGTTTCATAGCCGTTGGCTTTTTTCGCGACCAGGACTAATTTATTATCATCAACCTGGAAACTGGATTGGGATTCGTCATATTGATAGATAATCGAGCCGCTATCGAAGGTATCTTTTACGGAAGGTACGCCCAGAGAGAGAATAGGATCTTCCGGAGCGAGAGTGGGTGTTAAGGTGATAGTGGGAGTGAGTGTAGCTGTGGCAGTAGCAGTGCTGGTGGGGGTGAGAGTCAGCGTGGCTGTTGATCCTTCCTCGGTCGGGATGGATGGGTCCGGAGTAACAGTAGATACGGACGCAATAACTGTCTGGCCGGGTTGATCCTTTGATTCAGGTTCAGCAGTCAGCGTGGCTGCGACCAGAGTGGCAATTGTATCCCCGGTATCGGCAGATGGTTCGATTTGCTGAGGGAGACAACCTGTTAATAGGGCGAATACCATTCCCAGAACCAGGATCTTTTTCATGATAAATTTCCTCCAAAAACTACATTTCAATTATTCTTGATTGTAACAGATGCCGACACTTGGTTATTATTCTATGTACAATCATCTCAAATAAGAATTCAGGATACAACTCTCCCACATATTATCCGTATATTGAAGTATTAGATGATTTATAAGGACTGGAATCGATCTGGTCCATGAATGGCGTAAGATTAAGATAGGCGAGGGTTCTTCTTCGAGGAGGAAACATGGATTACGGAAAACTGTTTACAAGAGCGTGGGACATTATCTGGAAATACAAATTTTTGATACTCCTGGGTGTACTGGTCGCTCTGAGTGGATCAAGTGGATCCAGCGGCAACCAAAGCCGGTACATGTTTGAAGGTGGGGATATTCCCTGGAATGATATGCCCAGGTTTGAATACGGTACCCCTTTCTATAATCCGGATCTATCGATTCTGGCAATCATTGGTATTGTTGCGCTGGTAGTTGGATTAATTATTGTGGGGTTTGCGTTCTGGGTGGTTGGAACCATAGCTAGGGGTGGATTGATCAGCGCGGTTAATGATATTGAACTTGATACTCCTGCTAATTTCTCATCTGCCTTCCAGGCTGGATGGAAAAAAGGCTGGAGATTACTGGGGATAGACCTTGTGCCAGCTATTCCTGGCCTGGCCTTATTCATTGGTAGTTTGGCAATATTTTTATCCTATGGGGGATTCGTTGATATGATGGAAGGAGTTTGGCCATATGCTGGTATAGGACCCTTTCTACCGCTGATCCTCTTGACTTGTTTGCTGCTACCGATCATCCTCTTCCTTTCGATGATGCGGACGTTTGCCACAAGGGCCTGTATGCTGGAGGACTTGGGCGTGGTCGCTTCCTACAGACGAGGATTTGAGGTCCTGGCTGGTAATCTGGGTACCGCATTGATCCTGTTTCTCATTCAGATCGCAGTCAGCATCGGACTCTTCATTGTTATGATATTGCCTGGTATTCTGATGGTTTTATGTTGCCTCTTATGGCCCATTCTGATTCTGGTGCAAGGTGCTTTCAGTGCTTATATATCCACATTGTGGACCTTGGCTTGGAGGGAATTTGTGCGGGGAGCTGAACTTGTAACCAGTGAGGCATAAAGAGTTAAGCGTAAGTAGTATATCGTAAGTAGTAAGTCGATTTAGTTATTTAAAAATGAAAAGAACAGTTTGAAATCTTGGGCGATCCTATGGGTCGCCCTTTTTTATTTTTCGCCATTTCTCGGCATATAATAGGAACAGGCTTCCGACCCAGACTGTTAGGAGAATCTTTGATGCAAAAAGAGATCATTGATAGCGGTGTTTTGTTAGGCGATCAGGGTAAATTGGCCCAGGTAGGGTGGGCGAGGCATCAGAACTTTGACTGAAACCTGGAGAATGTGAATTTCTATCAAATTAAATACCTTCAGAAGTTTAGGGTCAAACGCTGGGACTATTACGCCATTTTTACTCCCCAGAGGTTCTTCACTGCGACCATCGCCGACTTGAATAAATCATAAGTATTGTATAAAATATTCAAAATTTAAGGATATATATTTCTGTAAGAGAGTATAGTAAAGTCTGATAATGGTTGTTTATGTGAGGAGAGAGAGTTATGAAAATCAAAGTAGGAGATCTGGCTCCGGAATTCAGCCTTAAGAGCCATCTTGATAAAGATGTGATCTTAAGTGAATACCGGGGAAAGACCACAGTTCTGGTTTTTTTCCCACAAGCTTTTACCCCGGTTTGAACCAGCCAAATTCCGTCCTATGAAGCGGAGTATGCTGCATTTGCGGAATTAGATGTCCAGGTTCTGGGCATAAGTGTTGACCACGTACCGGTATTAAAGGCTTGGGCTGAAAGCTTGGGAGGTATCTCGTATCCCCTGATCAGCGATTTCTGGCCCCACGGTGAAATCGCGAAAGAATATGGCGCTTTCCGTGAGCATGAAGGCCGATCAGAAAGGGCGATCTTCATTATTGATAAAGATGGGATTGTTCAGTATGTGGATATCCACGACATAGATGAACAGCCAGAAAACGAAGTGTTATTCCAGGAGATCCGTCGCATTCAACCCGACCACAAACCGATCAAAGCTCCTGAAGAGAAAAAGGCAGAGGATGAACTGGATCTGGAAGGTGTAGTTCTGTTCTGTAACAAATGGTGCCCCGGTTGCCGCCGGGCCAGGATCTGGTTTGAAGATAAAAAGATCGAGTTCACGGAATATGATGTCACCAGGAATCAGGCTGCAGCTAAACAGGTGAAAGAGTGGACCGGAGGAAATCTAACCACTCCCACTTTTTATATCAATGGAGAAGTGGTGGTTGATTGGAAAATCGAAGAGGTATCGCGACTATTGCTGTAAATCGGTCTCTGATATTATCCCTACGAATAAGAAACCGGTTAGAATAGGGGAATAATAAAAAGCCCCGGATCCTTGACTGGATCCGGGAACGAATTAAAATTAGTCAGTATCTGTATAGTCAATATCTGAATAGTATGGCAAAAAAATCATCTGCACATACCCTGGAATATATTTTATTGGGACTGATCCGAGAAGAGCCAGCCCATGGCTATGCCCTGTATGAAAAACTGCGTAGTACAGCAGAACTATCACTGATCTGGCAGGTGAAGCGCAGTAAACTTTACTACCTGCTCGATAAACTGGAAACAGATGAACTCCTGGTGTCTTCTATAACAAGCCAGAGCCCTTACCCGGATCGAAAGGTATATCAGATTACAAATCAGGGGATTGATATATTAGAAAAATGGATGTACTCCCCTGTAATGAGCAGCAGATATGTGCGCCTGGCTTTTCTATCGAAATTGTTTTTTGTTCTCAGGCAAAACAGGGAATTGGCTGCTGATCTGGTCACCAAGCAAATTGAAGTTTGCCAGGGCTGGCTGGATAATCTGAAACGCCAACATAAGAATCTAGAGAAAACCGAATATATTAACTCCCAGGTATTTTTATTCCGAATTGGTCAAATTGAGGCAATGCTTGAATGGCTGAAAAACCTCAGGAATTCAATCCCTGATTGAAATATCATCACATATCATACTCAGGAGAAACAAAATGAAGAGAATTTTATTGGTAGTAACAGTGATTATGCTGGCTGGTTGCAGCGTGATCCCTAGTTTGAGCCAACCTATTGAGATAACTGATGCGACCGGGCATACGGAAACCCTGGATGGTCTCCCTGACCGGATCGCAATTGCAGGAAAAGCGACCATTATGGTGCAGGATGCGATCTTTATGTTTGCGGATGCCCGCGAAAAAGTTATAGCGCTAGAGAATCGCAGTCAATCAGCTTTCAGCTTTTTACCTCTCATCGACCCTGGTCTTGAGCAAAAGGAGATCTTTGAGAAGAATGTCGGCCCGGAACAAATCGCAGCTGTCCTACCAGATTTAATCTTGATGAAAAGCTTTATGGCTGAACAATTGGGTGAACCGCTTGGGCAGATTAATTTGCCGGTTTTATATCTTGATCTGGAAACTCCGGAAGCTTTTTACCAGGATATCCAAACTCTGGGCCAGGTCTTTGGTGATGAGAAACGGGCAGAAGAGATCTCAGAATTTTATCAGTCCCGTGTAGCTACGATTGAAGAGAACGTTGCTGGTGTCTCTGATGAACAAAAACCTGGTGTGCTTATCCTGCAATATTCCGATAGAGATGGCGAAGTGGCCTTCAAGGTACCCCCTGTATCCTGGCTGCAGACCCGCCTTGTAGAAATTTCAGGTGGACATCCTGTTTGGAAAGAAATAGATACAGGTGGCGGCTGGGTCGTTGTCAATCTGGAACAGATCGCAGCATGGGATCCAGATCAGGTATTCATCATCAGCTATGATGGAAATGCTTCTGAAATCACGGAGGAGCTGATGGATAATCCTATTTGGAGCAATTTTAGGGCGGTCCAAAATGATCAGCTGTTTGCCTTTGGGTATGATATTTACAGTTGGGATCAGCCGGATACGCGCTGGATCCTTGGTTTGCAGTGGTTGGCAACGAAGATCCAACCAGAGTTAAATTCAAATATTGATATTATAGAAGAAGTGAATGCATTTTATTCGGTCCTGTATGGAATGGATCAGGAAACGATCGACGCAAATGTGATTCCGATCCTGACAGGCGATATACCCTGATCGAACAATCATGACAAAAGAAAAATACAATAGATTTCTTTTACTCTTGAGTTTAGGCATCCTGGTGGTGTTTGTGGTATCGGTCTTTGTCGGCCGTTATCCCAGCCCACCAGGTATGTCTCCTCGCACCCTATTTGAGGATCGTTTGGCCCGGCAGCTGGTCCTGAATCTGAGACTTCCCCGTTTGCTAGTCGCCTTCCTACTAGGAATGGTCCTCTCCGCAGCCGGATCCGTTTTACAGATGATTTTTAGGAATCCGCTGGTTGAGCCCGGTTTCCTGGGTATTTCCCAGGGAGCAGCCTTTGGAGCAGCAGTTGCTATCCTGTGGTTTGCCAACCATCCCCTGGTGATCGAATTAAGCGCGACCTTTTTTGGATTACTTGCGTTAGCTGCTTCCTACTATCTATCCACGCGAATCCGTTATGGCGGATGGGTATTGCGTCTGATCCTATCCGGCGTAGCAGTCTCTGCTTTGTTCTCGTCCGGGGTGGGAGTTTTGAAATATATTGCAGATCCGTTGACAGAACTGCCTGAAATCACATTCTGGCTCCTGGGAGGATTGTACAGTGTTACCTGGCGGGACCTGCTCTTTGTTCTGCCGTTTGCGCTGGTTGGTATTGTCGTTGTTTATGTGATGCGCTGGCGAGTGAATTTATTATCCCTGAATGATGATACAGCTTTTTCATTGGGAGCCTCATTGACGCGGGAACGATTGATCCTATTAATCACAATTGTTGCTGCTGCAGCGGCTATCACAGCGATCAGCGGTGTGATCAGCTGGGTAGGTCTGATCGTACCCCATATATCGCGCCGAATATTTGGCGCCAGTGCGGAGAAGTCCATTCCGGCCGCCATGTTGCTGGGCGGAGGCTTCACAATGATTGCTGATGATCTAGCCAGAACACTGCTTGCTGGGGAGATCCCTCTGGGAATTTTGACTTCCGCAATAGGAGCCGGGTTATTTATATATTTGATGGTCAGCATGAGTATCAAGGTCAGGCGCAATGAATAAGATACTTTCCCTGGAAGGCATCCACTTCAGTTATGGAGAAGAGGATCCGGTAGTCCTGGCTGATCTCTCCCTGGATATTCCGACCGGAAAGGTCACCGCGATCTTGGGACCAAATGGCACCGGTAAGACTACTATGCTGCATATCATGCTGGGATTGTTAAAACCATTCCAGGGTGACGTTAGAGTGGCTGGAAAATCTCACAAGGAATATTCAAAGCGTGAGTTGAGTCAGTTGATCGGCCTTGTTCCCCAATTTGAGTCCATTCCTTTTAATTTCTCAGTAATCGAATACGTGTTGCTCGGCAGATCTCCTTATTTGAATCCATTCCAGCTGCCAGGGGATGTGGACCTGGAAATTACGGAGAATGCCCTTAAAGAAGCTGGTATCAGCCATCTGGCTGAAAAACCTGTGACCGAGATCAGTGGGGGGGAACGGCAGCTGGTCCATATCTCTCGAGTATTAACACAACAAACAAAGATTTTGCTTCTCGATGAACCAACCGCGCACCTAGATCTGGAGAATCAGAATCGGATCTTATCTTTATTAAAAAAGATGGCCGCCCAGGGTGTCACTACTGTAATAACCACCCATGATCCCAATGCTGCTATTTTTGCAGCAGACCATTTTGTGTTGATGAATCAGGGTAATATCGCTGCTGAAGGGGAACTTGAGAAAGTAATCACCACAGAAAACCTCTCCATGATCTACAGGACCCCAATCAGAGTGGAAGAGATTAACGGTTACACGATGGTAGTGATGGATAAGATGGAAGACGATGGGTGAGATCATTCTCCTTACTGGTGAATTCCAGACTGGAAAAACAAACCTGTGCCTTAACATATATCAGCTGGCCCAAGAAGCTTGGATCCGGGTAGGAGGAGTAATATCCCCTGCTGTTTTTGAGGGAAGTAGAAAGACCGCCATCGATGCATTAGACCTGAAAAGTGGAATTCGAAAACGACTGGCTGAATTAAGAACTTCTCATCAAACCGACTTGGAAACGCAGCATTGGTCTTTTTACTCAGAGGTCGTAGACTGGGGGAATAAGATGTTAGAGGAAGCTGTTCCCTGCGATTTGCTGATGATCGATGAATTAGGCCCGCTGGAATTCCAGAGGGGTGAAGGTTGGGTGAATGGATTTTCTGTGATAGAAAATGGGGATTATTCAACTGCATTGATTGTGATCCGGCCGTCCCTGATAGATCAAGCGGCCCGATTATGGCAGATCTCACGGATAATTGATCTTGATCAGGTCACCCTGGATTCTTCACTGATCGTAGAAATATTCGATGGTTTAGATCTCTCCTAGAAGCCCTCTCATAACTTATAAAATAAAAGCGAAGAGGTATAATATATTTGAATTATTCAATGGTTACGGAGGTATATAATGTTAGGACTAGGACCTACTGAACTAATTATCATCCTGGTGATTATCGTTATCGTCTTTGGGGTAGGCCGAATCAGCAAGATTGGTGGTGAGCTGGGCAGCGGCATCAAGGCATTTAAAGAAGGTCTGGGCGGAGACGAGGAAGAAGAAGCAGACGTAGAATCTGAAGAGAAATAATTTCTCACCTGATATTTGTGGCAAAGATTTTGGCGTCTATGAACCACTGTCCATTCAACTTGACCGCTGATAACCGGCGGTCGTTTAATATCATGTCCTACTGACAATAACCGAGGGATAAGTGGGAAAACTGAAAGAATTCTGGAAAGCGATCGTAAAACCTTTCAGGAAATTTGGATCCTGGATAGCAAAGCCATTTAAAGGGATTGCGGCGTTTTTCATGGAAGAACCTGAAGATTCTCCTGTAGCTGAGAGTCTTCAAATGGCATTTGATGAACCAGCCAGCTTTCTGGAGCATATCGGTGATCTTCGGAAACACCTTGTAAGGGCTTTTTTGGCATTGTTATTATGTGCGGTTGTAGCTTTTGTTTTCCTGTCACCGTTATTGGAATTCATCTCCCAACCCATAAATGGATTGGACCAATTAACAGCAGTAGATGTAACTGAACCCATCAGTGTAGCCATGCGTGTCGTGCTCCTAGCAGCTTTTACTGCGGCTCTTCCCTATATTGTGTTTGAGATCTTTTTGTTTATTGCTCCAGCTTTGTCCCGCAGGGTTCGCTTGATCAGTTTGATCTCCATTCCACTTGTTGTTGTATTTTTCTTTGGAGGAATGGCTTTTTCATATTATCTCATCCTCCCTGTAGGTTTGCCGGTATTATTGAATTTTTTGGATATATCTACTCAGATCCGTCCATCCTCCTATATCAAATTTGCCACCAACTTGTTATTCTGGATTGGTGCCCTTTTTGAATTCCCTCTATTGGCGTACTTGCTCTCTGTAATGGGGATTCTCTCTCCCCAGGCTTTGATCAAAAATTGGCGGATTGCTGTTGTGGTCAGCGCTGTCCTGGCAGCCGTGATCACACCAACCATTGATCCCCTTAACATGATGCTGGTGATGGTTCCTCTTCTTTTGCTATATGGATTGAGCATCTTGTTGTCCTTACTGGCAGGTGGGAGACAACGGGAGAAAGTAAATGGTGAGTAGTAAGTAGTAAGTCGATTAAGTTCTAAAGAAACAAAAAAGGCGACCCATTGGGTCGCCCTTACATTTAACTAATGTATTATCTACTTACTATTTACTCCTTACTATTCCTTCGGTACCCAAGCAATCACTTTTGTGCCATTGCCGGGAGAGGAGTCGATCTGGATACCCCCGCCAGCTTTGCGGATTCTGCGCTGCATATTCGCCAGGCCGTGTCCCAGGTTGGTCTCAGTTTTGTCGGTATTAAAACCCTCTCCGTTGTCGATGATTTCTAGGTAGATCTGACTTTCCTCTTCCCAGAGTCTCAGTTCTGCGTTCTGGGCTTTTGAGTGCCGAGCAGTGTTGGAAAGCGATTCTTGGACAATGCGGAACAGGGTAAGAGTGTTGTGGTAATTCAGTTCCAATTGACCTTCAATATCATCCTGGATGTCGGCCGAGATTTGGGAGTTATTCCTGAATTCTTGCAGCAATACTTCCAGGTTTTCTTTGAAACTGAGGTTTTCTTGCATTTGCCGAGGACGAAGGTCGGAAATATAGGTTCGAATATCAACAATAGTGCTGTTGATGTTGTCGGTGGCAAAATTCAGTTTTTCCATGCTTTCTTTAGAATCTTCTTCCAGGATGGCTTTCACATAATCCAGAGTTAATCCCAGGGAATACAGGGATTGGATCACCCCATCATGCAAATCCATTCCAATCCGCTCCCTTTCTTCCAAGACCGCTATATGTTTGGTCTGCTGCTGGAGCTGGGCATTCTGAATGGCTGTACCTGCCCACATGCCAATGGTTGTCAATAAATCCAATTCCCGGATCGAGTAGGTCCGGTCGGTTTTGCTGGAAAGGGTCATTACCCCGACAACCTGCCGGGCAGCCAGGAAAGGAATCACAGCCTGGGATCGAAAACCCGCTTTTATGATCGCCGGCCGCAAAATGCGTGGATCGGTTTCCATATTGGTGACTACCAGGGCTTTATTCATCCCGGCAACCTTGCCGACAACTCCGTCGCCAAAGCGAAAAACGTTTTTTGTATAAAAAGCTTCAAAATCATCTCCCCGCAATAGAGCCAGGCGCAAATCCTTCTCCCCCCGATCTTTTAGGAAGATCTCCCCTGTTTCAACCTCTAGATATTGAAGGACTTTTTTGAGCGTCAGGCTCATGATTTCCTTGATGTCCCAAGTCCTGGCAATGCCCTGGGCAAGGTCATAAATCAGAGTTTGATCTTCGTACTGCTGGTTGATAGCTTCATCTTGCTTGAGAATACTTGTATAGAGCCGGGTATTGGTGATGGCAACTGCCGCATAGGCAGCGAGCGTTTTCATCAGCCGCTCATCATCCAGGGTGAATTCTGCGTCACCGATCTTATTTGTCAGGTAGATCTGTCCCAGGATCTTTTCACCTGTTGTGATTGGCACTCCCAGCATAGAATTCATGGCAGGATGGTATTGAGGGAATCCGGAATAGCGGGAATCCTCGGTGATCTCCGAGATACGGATCACTTCGTGTTTTTGCTGCAGTTCTCCCAGCAGGCCTTTCCCTTCCGGGGGGTGCGGCATGAGATGTAATTCTTCCTCGGACATTCCGGAGTGAATAAAATTCACAACTTTCCCGTTTTCATCCCGGATCGCCAGGGCGGCATATTCGGCCTGTACTTGCGCTTGGGCCAGTCTGACAATACGGGTCAGGAGAGTTTCCAGGGAAAAATCACCTACCAGGTCTTTGCTGGCCTGGTAAAGGGATCCTATTTGTTCTTTGAGTTCTTTCTTAGTTTTTTGAACCATGGTTTCAGAGACATTTTACCTTATCCGTTCTGATTTTGATAGTTTTTGCTAGTCCAGATGGCTTATCTTAACTAGGAGAATGATTATTACCCCATTTATGGTTTGTAAATGAGTAGCTATGACAAAAAAGGATAAAAGCTCCCGTATAAAGGGTTTTTATAACTTCTCCCTTGAAAAAAGGCGCCAGGAACTTATTGATCTTGGATTTTCTACATTCGAGAATCTGCAGAATTTCAACCCTGAGATCGCCCTTCCCCTGGAGATAGCTGAGAACATGATCGAAAATGTGATCGGCATTTTTAGCTTGCCGGTTGGTATTGCCCTGAACTTCCAGGTTAATGGTCGTGATGTACTGGTTCCAATGGCGGTTGAAGAGCCATCTATTGTGGCCGGGGCCTCTTTCATGGCCAAATTGGCCCGGGAAGGTGGAGGGTTTACCGCCGAGATCACCGATCCGGTCATGATTGGGCAGATCCAGATCCTGGATGTGAAAGATCTCTCTGCTGCCAGGGACGATATCCTGGATAAAAAAGAAGAACTCCTGGCCAGCCTTGAAGACCTGGATCCTATTCTTAAGAAATTAGGCGGAGGGCCCAAAGATCTAGAGGTGCGGATCATTAACAATTCTGCCATCGGTCCATTCCTGGTCATTCACTTATTTATTGATGTCCGGGATGCAATGGGTGCCAATGCGGTTAACACGGCCTGTGAAAGGCTGGCCCCTTCTTTAGAGGACCTAACAGGAGGCCGGGTTCATCTGCGAATATTGTCCAATTTGGCTGATCGACGCCTAGCCCGGGCAAGTTGTGTCATCCCAGTTGAGAGATTGGCTTTTGAGGATTATAGAGGGGAGCAGGTACGGGACGGGATTATAGAGGCCTGGGCCTTTGCGGACTCAGATTCATACCGGGCCGCGACCCATAATAAAGGCATCATGAATGGCATTGATGCAGTAACCCTGGTGACAGGGAATGATTGGAGAGCAGTTGAGGCTGGCGCCCATGCTTATGCCGCCCGTTTTGGTTTTTACCGCTCGCTCTCAACCTGGTTTAAAAATCCCGAAGGGAATCTTGAAGGGGAATTAGAGCTCCCCCTGGCCCTGGGAATTGTTGGTGGTGCAACCCGGGTGCATCCAGGTGCAAAAGCTGCCCTGGAAATAATGGATGTGAATACTGCTAAAGAACTGGCAGAGATAGTGGTCTCTGTCGGATTGGCTCAGAACCTGGCTGCCCTTCGAGCCCTGGCAACGGATGGTATTCAGAAAGGGCATATGCAATTGCATGCCCGGCAGGTAGCTATAGCGGCCGGTGCAGAAGGTGATCAGATTGATCAACTAGCAGAATATTTAGTTAAAGAAAATAAGATCCGGATTGACCGGGCTCAAGAGATCCTGGGGACTTGGAAACAAGATACCAGTAAAAAATAAACACTATGGATAAAATAGAAAATATGAAAATGATGAAACCATCCCGCCCAGTTGGGATTATTGGCTACGGCGCATATGTTCCCCGATACCGGCTCCCAGCCACAGAAGTTTCCCGCATTTGGCGGGGAGGATTACAGTTGGAACCCATTCAAGAAAAATCTGTACCCGGAACTGATGAAGATGTAGTTACCATGTCAGTGGAAGCGGCCCGGAATGCACTATTGCGGGCGGATATTGATCCGGAAGAGATCCGGGCGGTATGGGTTGGGTCTGAATCCCACCCATATGCGGTTAAACCGTCATCTACAATAGTTGCGGAGGCGCTCGGTATCACTCCCTATACATTGGCAGCTGACTTTGAATTTGCCTGTAAAGCTGGATCAGAAGCCATGGTTGCAGCCATGTCCTTGGTTGGTTCAGGAATGGGGGATTATGCGCTGGCAGTGGGAATGGATACTGCCCAGGGAAAACCTGGCGATGCCCTCGAGTACACTGCCGCGGCTGGTGGCGGTGCTTTTATCATCGGCCCTGCAGAGGAATCCCTGGCAGAGATCGAGGGAGTGCTGTCCTTTGTCACAGACACGCCCGATTTTTGGCGAAGAGAAAATCAGAAATATCCCGAACACGGCGGACGATTTACCGGTCAACCAGCGTATTTTAAGCATATTGTCAACTCCGTTAATGGTTTACTGGAGGAGCTTGAAAGAACTCCAGAAGACTACGATTATGTTGTCTTCCACCAGCCCAACACCAAATTTCCCAAACGGGTGGCAAAGCAATTGGGTTTCTCAACATCCCAACTCGAAACGGGTCTGTTATCTCCCCGGATCGGGAATACTTATGCAGGCTCTTCACTAATCGGGTTAACCGCTGTGCTTGACCAGGCAAAACCGGGAAATCAGGTACTGATGGCTTCTTTTGGCTCTGGTGCTGGCTCGGATGCGATTTCGTTCAAGGTTACAGACCAGATTATTGACAGACAATCAAAGGCCCTGACCACTGAGGACTATATTAGCCGGCGAACCGAGATCGATTATGCAGAATATGTTCGAATGCGGGGAAAAATCACTCTGAAATGAACCCTGAGGAGCTATCCGCCCAATTTTCTCTTGAAAATTGATAGTTCTTGATAGTTTCCCCCTATTATACTGATGCAGATGTACAGGAATAACATCAATTACAGGAGAATTTGATCGAATGGATATTCCACGCCACTGGCGATTAAACAAACAACGATATGCCTTAACCGGTGAAATATGCCCGTACTGCAGCGCGAAGATATTCCCACCCAGGGATGTTTGCCCGGAATGCGGAGATGAAGCCAAGACTGAATTTGAATTCAGTGGGAGAGGCGAGGTCTATTCGTTTACTGATATCTACAATGCCCCGGAAGGTTTTGAAGAAACCATTCCATATACTGTAGCCTTGATCAAATTGGATGAAGGCCCGGTAGTAACTGCTCAATTAACAGACGTAGGTGACCAGGAAGTGGAAATTGGCATGCCGGTGGAAATGATCACTCGAAAAATTCGCTCTGATGGCGATGAGAGGGGATTGCTGGTTTACGGGTATAAATTCCGCCCCTTGGTGAGCGTATAAATTACCTAGCCCCGATCTATTGATCGGGGTTTTGTTTTTAAATCATAAGCTCCCGGAGTTCCAAGAAACTCCGGGAGCTTATGTTTAAGAAACCTTGTCCCCATTTTTATTACGGGATCAAATATGTATCGTGGACTTCACCGTCGGGATCGATCAGGGTAACCGTCTCTCCGGGCTGCCAGATCGGATCGGAAAGATCCAGGTATAACTCGATCGGGTTGCTGTCTCCCTCTTTGGTGTAGATATTAACAGCTCCCTGGCCATGCAGGTCCAGGCTGGCTACACCAGACTGTTCCAGGATATTGTATTGATGGTTAGTTTCATCTTTGATCGACCAATCTTGCAGAGAGATTGTATCCCCGGGTTCACTTCCAGGACGAACTAGCCGGACATATTCTGTCGCTAAATTGCCAATACCACCCACTTCGCCAATTTCAATCAGCAGGTTCTCGGATACGGCAGCCTCGTCAGAAGAGGGGTCTCCTGATCCAACCTCGGCAGGTATATCGCTCGAATCAAAAAGCATATTTTTCAGTTTAGTGTTCTCCCATAAATAGAGCACACCGATGATAGTAATTGCCGATACAACTATATTTAGAACGATATAAAATAACAGCTTTTTCGCCTGATTCATGGGGAAAATCGCCTTTGGTATAATGGTCTAAGTTGTACTCCATCATAGCATATTATCGGTTTTACGACACCATTTTTTGAATAGGCAAGACCCTGGAGAACGATATGCCATACCTTGTTGACGGACATAACCTGATTCCCTATATTCCCGGCCTTTCTTTGAAGGATTTGGATGATGAGATTGCATTAATCAAGGTGCTTCAGGGTTTTGCCAGCCAGCAAAAAACCAGAGTAGAGGTTTATTTTGATCAGGCGCCTGCCACCCGAGCAGGCAGCCGGTCCTTCGGGTCTGTGAAAGCCCATTTTGTGCGCCAGGATTCTACAGCGGATAAAGCCATGATCAATCGGCTGTCCCGGATGGGGAAAGACGCTAAAAATTGGACTGTTGTCACGTCTGACCGGGAGATCCTGGTCGAAGCAAAAAGCGCACACAGTCAGACCCTGAAATCAGCAGAATTTGCAGCCGAGTTAAGACGAGCGAATTCTGGGGATTCCAGGGATCCAGATAAACAAGACACTCCAGAGATCTCCAATGGGGAAGTGGACTATTGGTTGGGGCAATTTGAGGGAAATGAATAATAAGGAATACCCATGAAATTTCTTGCGGTAGATATTGGTACTGGAACCCAGGATATTTATCTTTTCCAATCCGGCCTGGCTATAGAGAACGGGTTTAAGTTGGTCGTTCCATCTCCCATCATGCTCGTTTTCAACAGGATCAAGGAAGCAACAGTAAAAGGGGAAGATCTGGTTTTGAACGGACTCACCATGGGTGGAGGACCCAGCCACTGGGCAGCCCGGGATCATTTAAAAGCCGGATATAAACTTTATGCAACACCCGATGCGGCCAGGACCTTCGATGACGATCTTAATGCCTTGCAAGAAAGCGGAATAGAGATCATCTCCGACGATGAGGAAAAAGCCCTACCTTCCGCTATACGGCGGATAACCCTCAAGGATTTTGACCTCAGGGCTATCTCCCGGGCACTGGCAGAATTCGATGTCTCATTGACAGATCTGGATGGAGCGGCAGTGGCGGTATTTGATCATGGCGCTGCCCCGCCAGGATACTCTGACCGCCAGTTCCGATTTGATTACCTGGCTGAACGTCTTGATGCCCAAGTAGGACCGGCGCTATTAAGCAATCTTGCCTTTCGGAGGGGTGAGATCCCCACAAAAATGACCCGACTCCAGGCTGTAGAAAATTCGGCCCTGGATCTGGATGCCCCACTGCTGGTGATGGATACTGCTCCTGCGGCAGTTCTGGGAGCAACGCTGGATCCCATTGTGGGCGATAGGAACCAAGTAATGGTGGCTAACGTGGGCAACTTCCATACGCTGGCCTTTCGGTTAAAGGAAGATCAAGTTGAGGGAGTTTTTGAGCATCATACCGGATTGGTCGACAGGGAAAAAATGGACCGGATGTTAAGGGGGTTTGCCTCTGGAACACTGACACACCAGGAGGTATTCGCAGACCATGGCCACGGGTCGTTGATCTATGCTCAAGATCCATATGATCTGGGGGAAGGGGCGTTTGATGTTGTCATCACTGGACCGCGGCGAAATCTAATGAGAGAGTCCACATTACGAACCTATTTTGCTGCGCCCTTTGGAGATATGATGTTAACAGGATGTTTTGGGCTCCTGGCAGCCGCCGCCGATAAACTTCCCTTGATCGGAGAATAGATCCGGGATTCCCTGTATCCCAAATCAAGCTCTGATTCTGGTAAACCGCCCTGGGAACTTTTATAATCTACCCAAATAGATCCCTGGTATTTCCAACGCAGTCATTTGATCCTAGAACTGTCAAATGATCCCCCTTTCGCAGGATCGTGTCTCCCCGGGGTACGATCAGTTCCCCTTTTTTCCTTACGGCTACAACAAGTAAATCCCCAGGGAAATCGATCTCTTTGAGAGGTCTGTTGAGGTATTCCGGGTTCCGGATAGTGATCTCACACAGATCCCTGGAATCATCTGACCGTGTCAAAAGCTCATACATGGTCGGGTTGCGGATGATCAGGCCGAGAAGTATAGCCTGGTCGGTGGCGGGATTAAGGGGGGTTACTCCAATTTTTTCAAAACGCGGAATTTCACCAGGGGCAGTCAAGCGGGTAACCACATGATCGATTCCGTATGTTGTCCTGGCTCGCTTGCAGATGTTGTAGTTCTTTTCAATATCACTGAAAACGCAAACCAGCCGGTTTGCTTTGTTGAGTATCTCTTCTGAAGCTGGATCGTATCTATCTGTGGCTGCCTGGACGGTGTCCAGTCCACTGCGGGAAGCGCGTTCAATCCTGACAGGATCTTCGTCGATTATTACGACAGAATCGCCATGGCCCTGGATGTGCTGGGCAACCTGGAGACCTAGTGGCCCAGCGCCCATAACCACGATGGCAGGTTCTTCTTCCAAATCGTCCCGCGGGACCATTTTCACAAAGAGTGGAGGAGCGATCACTACTGTCAAGATAGCGACCAGGATAATAGCTGCGTTAAAAGGCTCGCTGATCACGCCAATGCGCATGCCGATGGCAGACGCAGCAATGATCAGTGAGAGGCGGCTGGAAAGTAATGTGCCTGCAGCCAGAGTCTGTTTCCAGCTGAAGCTGGTTTTAAAGACAAGAGCCGGGAGCAGCTTCACTGCGGCGGCTGAAATCAGCAGGAACGGAACCAGAAGCAGAGCGCTTGGTGAACTGATAAGGGAAGCCAGGTTAAAATCGACTCCTACCATAATGAAGAAGATAGGGATAAAAAATCCGTATCCAATCGCGTCCAGTTGATGGACCAACTCGGAGTCTTCGGGTCGTTTTAAGAGGGAAACGATCGCTCCGGCCAGGAATGCGCCCAAAATGATCTCTGTTCCGAGCATTTCGGCCAGGGCGACAAAAATTAACATCATCGTGAAAGCAGCCCGGACTTTGATTTGAGATGTAGCGGAGCTAAGCTCCTCCAGTACTCGCCGGACTCCTTTAATACGGTTGAAGAAAATTCCGCCGAAATAATACACCAAGAAAAATGCTACAAACAGCAATCCGGTCAATAGAATATCAAGAGTCAGACCATGAGAGAGAGCTGCTACGACCACTGTGATCAACAGCATGGTCACAAAATCTGCAATCAGGGCAGCGATCAAGAGGGTTTGGCCATACCTACCGCTGCTGAGGCCCTGCTCTTTTAGAACAGGCACAACAACACCGAGGGAAGTGGTTGAGAGGATCAAAGCGATCATCCAAGGACTGGAGGCCAGCCCTGCCTGGGTGAATGCAAAACCGATTAAAGTCGAGAGTCCCAGTGTTAAGAGGAAGGAAATTACTGCTAGGCGGATGGGGCTAGCAGGTTGATTTTCACTCTTCTGTTTATTGGTGAAAAGACCTAGGCTTGAAAAATCTATTTCCATTCCAGAAAGGAACATCAGGAAAACAAATCCTAACTCAGCCAGCAGATCAAGGACCACATCATGGTGTTGAACCCAGCCAAAACCGCTTCTGCCAATGATAATGCCAGCGATGATCTCGCCCACAACAATAGGCAAACGAAAATTTCTGAAACGGGAGAGGGCGATAGGCACTAAGAAAGCCAGAAAAATGACAATTAATAAAGGTAGAAAGGATAGGGATTCTTCCATAAATAATTCTGCTGAATATAATTTAGACAATTAGGGAGATCTGAGAGCTCGGACTTGTTCCGCGGCATGATAGGATGAGCGTACCAGGGGTGCGCTTTCGACCCATTTGAAACCGAGTTCCAATCCATATTTCTTTAATTCTTCAAATTCTTCAGGGGGATAAAATCGCTCCACGGGTAAATGATTCTTGGAGGGTTGCAGGTACTGCCCGATAGTTAGAATATCGACATCCCAACTTTGGATTTCCCCCATAGTTTCTTTGATCTCATCCAGAGATTCACCCAGTCCGACCATTAATCCTGATTTTGTGAGAGCGCCGGGATTGAGTTTCTTGGCATTTACCAGTATAGAGCGGGATGCCTGATAGGAACTCTGAGGTTGAATCGTTTTAAAAAGTCCAGGGATGGTTTCCAGGTTGTGGTTGAGAATATCCGGTCTGGCGTCCATGACGATCTTTAATGCCTCCAGGCTGCCTTTAAAATCAGGGATGAGCACTTCTACGGAGCAACCGGGTTGCAGTTGGCGGATCCGGCGGATCAACATGGCAAAGATCGGAGCACCGCCATCGCGCCGTTCATCACGATTGACACTGGTGACCACGGCATGCTCGAGTTTCATTGCTTTGACTGATTGAGCGATACGTTCGGGTTCATCCCAGTCCAGGGGACCTGGCTGGCCGTGCTTGATGTCACAGAATTTACAAGCCCGGGTGCAGACATCTCCCAGGAGCAAATACGTGGCAGTGCCTGCGCCCCAACATTCTGCCCGGTTAGGGCAGAGCGCTTCCTGACAGACCGTATGAATGGATTGATCCTTCATTAACGCATCCACCTCATGATAGGCGCGGTTGTTATTGAATTTAACCCGGAGCCAGGGAGGAAGGCGTTTGTGTTCGCTTTCATCCTGGGTGTTTATGCGGTCTCGAGTAGGATTGGAAGACATAGTGTTTTTAATCCAGCTTGGAGGTACAGTGGGGGCAGCGTGTGGCCTGGATGGGTATGGATGTGAAGCAATAGGGGCAGTCCTTGGATGTGGGAGTTGTTTTATCCAAGTCTTCTTTATTGTTTTTCTGGAGGCGGTTAATGGCCCTGATCAAGAGGAACATAGCGATAGCCACTATTAGAAAACTGATAATTGAATTGATAAAAAGGCCGTAATTAACGGTTACAGCACCAGCTGCCTGGGCGTCAGTTAAGGAAGTGTAAGGTCCTATGGGTGTCCCGGCTTTGACGGTGAGGTAGATATTTTCAAAATCAACCCCACCCAACAGCCAACCAAAGGGGGGCATGAGAATATCCTTAACTAGGGAGTTAACAATGGTGCTGAACGATGCGCCGATAATAATACCGACCGCCATGTCGAGTACGTTACCGCGCAGCGCAAAATCCTTGAATTCCTTTAACATGCTTCCTCCATTGAGAATACCTTTATGGAATGCAGTTCTCATTATAACAAACAGGGGCTAGGAGGGAAAATTAACATTCTCTAAGAATAATGATTTACCATGCTGTTTTCAGGGGTCTTTACACTTATGAAGGGTTATTGAGGAATCATTCAGGCGGACTTATTAGAATGTTATAATCAACACAATCACCTTCCAAGAGAGGTTTTTATTGTAAGAGAGGTGCTATGAAGAGAGTATCACTCATCTTCTCGATCATCATTACCCTGACGTTGTGTTTATCAGCATGCGTTCCAATTAACCCTGCCCCGGCCAACCAACAAGTATCCGATGCCTATATTAAGACTGCGGTAGCAAGCACATTGGTTGCAGAACGAGCCAAAGAGGCTGGGGCGAGTTTATCATTCACGGCTACGCCTGATAGCACCCTGCCAGCTGAAGGGACGCAGGAAACAGAAGATGCTGAGGGGGATGGCGAAGAAAATGAAACGGTAGATCCCCAGCCCACACCTAAAAATCCCTGGATGCTGCAAAGCTGGTGTTTGGATTATCCTAATCACTGTGTAAAATATGTCGTCCAGAATAAGACTAATTCCTGGCTCCAAATCGAACTTAAAGAATCGGATACCGGAGTTACTGGTTTCTTTTCCGTCCGAAGTAAAACGGTTAGTAAGATTACTTTGATTCCCGGTCAATATAATGTGAGGTATACCTGGTGGTGTGATGGAAAGGTTGATTCGTCTTCGGTAGTGAAATCACTCGGTTCATGGACGGATGTGTTTACATGTCCCTAGGGATTTTATCAAAGGGTAGAAAAGAAATAAGATCGAGTCTTCTATACCCAGCTAATCACTTCGGCGAAAAAAAAAGTTGAGATACCCTTTCAAGAATAGTCAGATTTCCCCCGTGGAATTGAAATTAATAAGTCTTGGTCAAATCAAATTGTAACAAGAAGATGATCAAATGAAGAAAATTTTGCTACTCATATCCCTGGTTTTCTTGGTTGGATGCTCAGCCGCCCCTTCAGCGGAAGAAGCCTCATCCGCTGACTCTACAGACTTGACTGCAATGTTAACCGAGAAGGATGGTGCCATCGCAGTGCTTGAGTACCAGGTAGAAGACCTTACAGACCAGCTTGCAAGCCTACAGGCGGAAAATGAAACCCTCTTGGTCGCAAGTGAAGGTCAGTCTGAAGAGGCGCAACCATCTGGCTTCCTCTGTGAAGATGGACTGGATAACATGAGATATGATAGTGCGGTAGGCACAATTGCCATCATCGAAGGTTGGTTTGCAGTGCAACCTTTTGTCCAGGAAATGCAGGGGACGTATTCCGTTTCATTCTGGAATGATGTCAATTCGCGCATTCACACGATTCGATATATTAGCACCGAAGATGGACTCACTACAACAGACAGTTTCTTGATCATGTTTGAGGAAGCTGGTTGGCAGCCGGGCGTCTTATGGATGACAGAATCCTGCTGGTTGGATTATCCATACTAGTTCAGAATACACTCCTGAATTGACTGATAAACACCTCTTTGATATAATCTTGGGGCTTGGGGGATAAAGAAAATCAGCGGGTGTGGCCAAGTGGTAAGGCATCAGCCTTCCAAGCTGATATTCACGGAAAGAAAATATATTACCCTAAAATAAGGGAGAATTTCCTTTATTTCGGGGTATTTTCTTTTAAATCCTCATTTTAAGGCATCAGCTTCCTCATATTTTCTGAAATTGTGCAACTTGGATAAAAGGAGACAATAATGAACCTCCAAGATGCATATACAGACTTCATCCTCTCACGAGAAGCAATAAATGTCACAGAGAGAACTCTCAGCTATTACGAGTTCACTCTCTCAAAAATAGTAGACTACTTAAGAGACTCAGGCGTGCAAGAAGTAGACTGCTTAAGAGCCTATCATTTTCGACTCCTGCTAAAGGATTTACGAGAAAAAAATCTAAGCGATTCATACATCCATCAGTATGCACGAGTATCCAAAACTTTCCTTAGTTTTATATATAAGGAAGGCTATATCCCTCAGGTAATCGATTTTGAATCACCAAAGATAGCCGCTAAGCACCTTAGAGTACTTGATGTATCTGAGATACAGACTCTAATTTCACACTGTGAGAAGCTCAGAGATAAGCTCATCATTTTGCTCTTTGTAGATACTGGAATCAGACTGAATGAACTGTGTATGCTGGATTGGTCAGATATCAATCTTGATGATGGTTCCCTGCTTGTGAGATTTGGAAAAGGAAAGAAATATCGTGTTGTTGGAGTTGGATTTAAAGTGAGAAGGCTACTCCTTAGATACAAATCCCAGCTAGGAAAACAGAACACAGAATCTGAAAAACCCCTTATTCAAACCATTCACGGAAAACGATTTACTACGATGGGATTGAGGTCTGTTATGGTCAGGCTGAAAGAAGAGTCTGGAATTGAGTTCTCAGCTCATGCACTTAGAAGAAGCTTCGCTAAATTGTCGGTCAAAGCTGGAATGAACCTTATCTACATCCAAAGCCTGATGGGACACGCAGATATTGAGACTACTAGGAACTATGTTCAAAAGCTGGATAACTCAGAAGTATTGAATGCTCAGAAAATACATGGTACGGTGGATAATTATTTCTAACCAAAAGCTGATTGTGAATCTGCTCATCGGAAGGCGAGTCCTGTAGATAGGTGGAATCCATGAGTTCCTAACTATCACTTATGGGTGGATATATCATCCATGAAATCGATTCTGGTGAATCAAATATCGCTTCTGCGACTGTAAAAGTATGATGGTTATATTAGACAACCATACTATATTCTTGTTGGGAAAAGCTATGCAAAACTGAGCATTAAAGCAGGATAACTCAGAAGTACTAAAGTTTCAGAAGATTCATGGAACAGTTGATAATTATTTCAAATTATCAACTCATCTCTACTGAATTGTCGAATTTTCAATACCAAGAAGAGTCCTAAATTGAATCTCGATTTCATTCTTTATTGGAGGAATATCCTTGAGGATTATAATAAATGAATGCTTCCAAACTTCAAAATGCTCTTCATTTAAATCTTCAGGTTCAACAGCTTTCAAAATAGGTTCATAATCCAATAAAACCTTACCCATTCTTTTAATTATTTCATCTATCTTTTTGCATGTTTTATCTTCAAAATATAGTCTATTAAATTCAAAGTAAGTTGCAAGTTCTGTTATAGATTCTTTTGCATGTTCAAATCTTTCCTTTATGGATATTTTATAATAATCATCAATTACATTCAACATGTCAAAAGAATGGTTTTCTGCAAATACTATCCTTGTATATACTTCAAAAATAACTTCTGCTCTTTTTGCATGGAGACTCTCAAATTTAACACTATGCTCATGTGCTATTCTTTCAAGACTTGATTTGTGGATATCCAAATCTTTTGATAAGACTTGCCCATACAGACTTTTTGCTATAAAACCGAGAATCACAAGCGAGATAGCAACAATGGACGAACTCGTCACTGTTGAAATTAATATAGAAACCCAATCAATCATATTTGCTCCAATACTATATGGAAAGTATAGCATGAAGAAACCCCACACATCTTCATGACAATTCCATTGGCAGAGTTAAATTTGGCAGATTATTCTGTAGAAAGTTTGCCCAAAACTAATCCGAAAACATACCCCCCATACCTTGCTAAAAATCTTCAAAATAAGGTATAAACGGACACGGTTGTGATACACATATTCACAGATTTTGTGGGAAATTCTGCCGATGGCTCGGGGTTTTTGTGGCTTGGCTGTTTACCCTTGACAGCTCATTTTTGTTCGGGTATAAGTGAAAATACGAGGTTGGTTAATTGGCTTGGTACTCGATGAGTATCAAATCAATTAGCCCCAATAATGGCAGGCAGGACAAAAAAAGGAGGTGACGCACATGAGAACTTGAGAACGAAGAACCAGGCAGGGAATACTTTCAGAACAAGGTGTAACATGATAAGAGTGTGAGAGGTTTTGAAAGTATACAATTGAATAGGTTTTAGACAAATAGACTAGACCAGAAAGGAGGAAAGTTGTTATGGTAGAAAGTTTAAGACTAATTGAAAAATGGAAAACTTGAATAGAAAGTTTATCCCAGATAAATAAAGAAATCTCCCAAAACAGGGAGTTTTTTGCTTTTAAAAGGGAAAACGTAAAGTTTGTGGGCAAAATTTATGTCGAAACAATTATCCCAGAATATCTTAGTAAAGGAGCTGTATATGATTAGGAGACAACTTTAGTGTATGAAGTTATCTACGACCTCTCAAAAAGATGCATTATCTGCATGAAACGGATATCAGAAAGATTTCATTTATGTAGAGATTGCGAAGAGGAATATGGTTTGCTAGATGAAAATGGCAAACTGAAACCACCGAAGGAATGGCCTGATTGGATTCGAGAGGATTACAACTGGTCAAGGAGAGAGCGTAGACGACTCAAAAAATGTGATGAGTGTTGGGTTGAGTATTTTGATGATGAATATGATGAGTTTGAAGATGATGATTATCTCAATTAATTGATGTAATCCTTTTCAACTTATCAGAGAAAATAGACTGTAGTACATAGAGGGAGGCTATGTACTACTTTCATTTAAGCAATGATTACTTTGCAAGATTCTTGAGTGAATGGACTGTAGTAGATAGAGGGAATAAATCAACCATCTTCTTACACACCTAACTTTGCAAGATTTCATAGTAAATGGACTGTAGTGTATAGAGGACACAAATCCCTCTCGGAAAGAACCGATTCCTGTCTTTGCCTATGAAAGGCATAGTCAGGAATATATCCATTCAAACGAAAACCCCTAACTCTCATGAGACGTTAGAAACAGAACAGGGCAGTTCTGGAATTAGTCGGGATAATGTGAAAATGGCAAACAGAAAAAATATACTTTCTTAGTCCTATATTTTTATCTTATATAACTACCCACGTATACCGCAGTTTGGTGCTGCATAACAAGAACCAGACCAAGAACTAAGAATGCCTCCTCCAGAAACACTTAAGAGACCCCCTCCGGTTTCACAGGAACGAGGGACCGCACCAGAGGCCCTATTCAATGAATAGTGGGTGTCCCGTGAAGGATAGCACTCCTTATACTGAAGTTCTATTTCTCCCCTAACGAATATTTGTATTTTATTTGTCAAGGGGGGAAAAGGCTTCCTAACCTGAAGTTAGTTTCCCTTATAAATAAGATTTAGCAATTAGATAACTTAAGAATAATTAGATTAACCATTAACTAGATAGGAGAAGATAAATATGAATGATATAGAAAAACAACAAAAATACTCACCAAAACGAATTAAAAGTTACTGGAAAAAAGTAGAAGTTACTGAAGATGAGGATTGTTGGGAGTGGAATGCTGGAACTCAGTCAAAAGGATATGGGTCTTTCGGTATTGCTCCTGGTAAAACTGATTTAGCTCATAGAGTGGCTTATCAATTAAGAAATGGAGATATCCCTGATGGAATGTGTGTAATGCATACCTGTGATAATCGTTTATGTTGCAATCCTGCTCATTTGAAAGCAGGAAGTAATGCTGACAATAACAGAGACATGATTGCCAAGCACCGAAATGCATTTGGAGAAAGAAATGGAAAATCTAAACTCACAGACCTCGATGTGATTAAGATGAGGAGTGATTTTAGGGATGGAAATTTAACGATTGAAGAATTAACAGAAAGGTATGAGGTTTGTACTACTACTGTAAGAACTGTTGTGAAGGGGAAATCATGGAAGCATCTTCCTCTTGCTGATTAACCAATTTCGGGTAACAGTCGGAGTGAACTTCGGATAGAAATCGGTGATTTATCGAAAAGGAATTAGTTGTTTTGTGCCGACAGTATTATTTTTGTTCGTAAAAAGGACATTATAAATTAGTAATTCGATATTTTTTTCCGAGCATTACAGTACAAGTAAACAAAGTCTGGCATAGATTATTGAGAAATGAATATGATTTCTCCTGATTTTCTAATCATCCAAATATTTAGATAATATCCGTTTTGACTTTAATGCTTGCGAATCATTTGGGTCAATAAATAATATGAAGTTAGCGATTCCCAATAGATGTCTAACATGATTTGCTCTATCATTATTTGTCATATCCAAATGAGATGATAAACCATATTGTTCAATAAAATAGACAGATTGCCGCAATTTCCTTCGCATTTCTCTCGGCGCATGCATCCCTTCATTAACAACAACACCTGTTATTAATTGTCTTTGATGTTTTTTTAAGACCCTGGTCTTCTTAATATTAATTTCTAATCCATTTTCAGACAATACAGATTTTACGAACTTAATTATCATTCCAGGCTTAAAATTACCCGAGAACGTTAAATCATCAGCATAACGTGTGTAACGAATATCTTTTCCAACTACAAAGCTCGATATTCTTTTATCAATTGAAGTAAAGACAATATTTGATAAGGCTGGGCTGGTTGGAGCGCCTTGAGGAAGTTTATTATCTAGAACACATAAATTTCCTAACAAAGTGGAGACTGGTTTGTTATAGCCTATTCCAGAAAAGGTATTGTATATTTTTTTATAATTGATAGAACCAAAAAAATCATTGATGTCTATTCTTACTATTATGTCTCTTTGTTGATGGAACCAAGCGTTTGAGCGGATGGATTTACCTTTAATATAAGCTTTAGCAAATTTTGAAACCTTGATTTTTGAGAGAATATTTTCAAGAATCCATCTTTGTACAATCTTCAAATCTGGAAGGGGTTCTGCTATTGTCCTAGTCCCCGATGATTTCTTTGGAATCTGGTATATATTATAGAACTTCTCTTGACTTGCCGATATTCTCAATAAATAGTCAAATTTATATCCGACTAATAAAGAGAGATGTATTTGGTCGAAAATTATTGGGACGCCACTAATGAATAGATTTTGTGCGTAATCTAGATATGAACTTATCTGATATTCTGAATAACCTGATTTGATTGCCTCTTTATAAAAACTTTCCGAATAAGAACTCCATTTGCTTTTTGACATTTTCTGGAACAAATAAACCTTGCCTAGCGCATTACCAACAGTTGTTTCTACCGGTCACCACCTGACTGCATGTAAAATGCAAGCCCGGTGGTGATGCGATTAAAATTGCTTCGCTGTGATACACCAAGAGGAAGCGAAGCGATGCAATTTTTGTCGCAAGGGCTCGAAGCCAAGTTCTCCTCAGGATGACGAAC
>CAYORF010000022.1:0-4493 GCA_964406305.1 uncultured Anaerolineales bacterium
TATATTAAAAAATAAGGGACTGTGCCATTTACTTTTGGGACAGCCCCTTTTTTTATTTTAGTAGTGCAGATCCGGACTATCCGGACTCAAGCGTTTGCGAAAGATCCAGTAGGTCCAGCCCTGGTAGGCCAGTATAAGCGGCATAAAGATCGCCGCCACGATGGTTATTACCTTCAGGGTGTAGGGACTGGATGAGGCATTGTAAATAGTAAGATTGTAAGCCGGATCCAGGGTGGAGACCATCAGGTTCGGGAAAAGGCCGGAAAAGACCATCACCGTTGCCAGGATGATCACCAAACCGCCGCATATGAAGGTTAAACCTTCTTTTCCCTGGCGCAGGAACCAACCGTAAGCCAGCAAGGCGACCGCAGCCAGGATAGCCGGGATCAACCCGTCAAAACCAGGGTTGTTGAGGATATCTGTAGCGAAATAGGTCCAGACCAGGAAAATGACTGTCAGAATAACAACAGCAATCCAGATCTTTCCGGAGAGTTTCTTCACTCGATCTTTTAGATCGCCTTCCAGTTTGATACCTAAAAAGCTGGCTCCGTGTACAAGAAATAATCCCAGGAAAACTACTCCGCCGAACATGGAGTATGGATTTAGCAGAGGGACCAACCCGCCGTAATAGTTCAAGTCCGATTCGATCGCCACTCCGCGCATCAGGTTGGCGACAGTTACGCCCCATAACAAAGCGGGCAGGAGGCTGCCGTAATAAATAGCCCAGTCCCAGCGCTCGCGCCAGGCGGGGTCTTCACGTTTGCTCCTGAATTCAAAGGCTACACCGCGGATGATCAGGCCGATCAGCATAAATACCAGCGCCACATAGAACCCGCTGAACAGAGTGGCGTACATGTGAGGGAAGGCCGCGAACATAGCTCCTCCAGCGGTGATCATCCAGACTTCGTTCCCGTCCCAGACAGGACCGATGGTATTGATCACTGCCCGGCGTTCTTTGTCAGTCTTTGCAACAAAAGGAAGCAGCATGCCGACACCATAATCAAATCCTTCCAGGAAGAAAAATCCACTGAACAACACGGTCAGTAAAATAAACCAGAGTATATTGAGATCCATGATTACTCTCCTTTTCCTTCCCCGAGTGCGGGATCATTAGTACCATATTTTAACATCAGCTTGATCCCGATAAATCCCAGCACAGAGTACAGGACCACAAAGCTGACCAGTGAAAAAATAATGTTCCCGGGGGTAATTGTGGGAGATACAGCATCTTCGATTTTCTGCAAACCATGCACGATCCAGGGCCAGCGTCCTGTTTCAGCGATGATCCAACCTGCCGTTATGGCTATGGTTGGCAGCAAACCCGAGGGAACCAGGATTTTAAGGAACCATTTTTGTTTTTCAAGTTTATCCCTGAAGGACCACCAGACAGCAAAGCTTGCTAAGAGAACCATCAGTAATCCGAGACCGATCATGGTTCTGGAAGACCAGTAGCTGATCACAACTGGAGGTATGTATTCTCCTGGGCCGTATTTGGCAACCTCTCCAGCTTGTAGATCGATCAGGCCTTTGAATTCTGAGGTCAGGTCATTGAACAGCATTAAGGAAAGGAATTTTGGAACCTTGATCTCCCAGGTATTTTCTTGTTTTTCCTGGTTAACGATGGCGATCACTGAGAAGGAAGCGGGTTCTTCCGTTTCCCAATGGCCTTCCATGGCGGCTATTTTGAGGGGTTGGGATACAGCCAGGAACTGTCCCTGGGCATGTCCAATTAATCCCACAAGGATTGAACCTACCAGAGCAAAGGTAGCGGCCCATTTGAATGAAAGCTTAAAGAACTCATTATTTTCCGGTTTGTTCTTTAATAAGTGCCAGGCGCTGAATCCCATGATTAGGAAGCCGCCAACGCTGAGACCAGATGTGACCACATGCGGGAATTGATACCAGACATTCGGGTTGCCAAGCAGGGCCCAGAAATCCGTCATTTCTGCCCGTCCGTTGCGGATGGCATAACCAACCGGGTTCTGCATAAAGGAGTTGGCGACCAGGATCCAGAGAGAAGACAAATTGGAACCGATCGCTACCATCCAGGCAGCAGCCAGGTGTCCTTTTTTGGAGAGTTTATCCCAACCGAAGATCCACACACCGATAAAAGTGGATTCCAGAAAGAAAGCCATCAACCCTTCAATGGCCAGCGGAGCGCCAAAGATATCGCCCATGAATCTGGCGTATTCGGACCAGTTAAGTCCAAAATGGAATTCCTGAACGATGCCTGTGACAATACCGATTGCAAAGTTGATCAGAAAGATCTTGCCCCAGAACTTGGTCATATTCTTATAGATCTCTTCTCCGCTGATAACGTATTTCGTTTCCAGAATGGCCAGGAACATTGCCAATCCCAGCGTAACCGGGACAAAGAAGAAATGGAAGATGGTAGTTGTGGCAAATTGCCATCGAGATAGAATTACAGGATCCATAAACACCTCTCTTTATGAAAAATGATTCCCACTACTTTTGTAAATTTCATTCAGCATTCCTTTATTTTACTTCCAGATAGGATTGATGTGGTAAATCCTCAATCAGGAATTTATTATAATTCTCAGGGTAAAAATGTTTTGCCACGGGATGGTGGTTTTTTCCCGTAAAAGAAGTCATCCAGGATGAGGGCAGACCTTCGGAAAAGGCCAGATCTTTTAATGCCCCACCGGACCAGATTGTGGAGTAGGTTATCTGGATGGGAATAAGGACAGACTGCCAGGCAGCGGCCGCAGTCAGTGCCGACGATCGTCCAGTAATGGTAGCAGCTCTCTGGGTTGATCTGCCAGCGCAGGACCCCGTTGCTGATCTCGCGTTCTCCGTGGGGAATGGATTGGCTGGGGCAGTTGTGGGCGCATTTTTTGCAGATCCGGCAGAAGTCAATAATGCTCGGTTCTCCAGAATAGGGGTCAGAAATCAGAGGCATATCAGTGGTTACCACGCCAACCCGCACCCTCGGTCCTTGGAAGGGGGTCATCAATAATCCCATCCGGCCGATCTCTCCCAGCCCCGCATCCCTGGCAACCAGGGGTGCGATCACTCGGTAGTTGCCGTCAATATGAGCCCGGGCAGGATATCCCAGGTCTCGGATGGCGGCTGCCAGCTGGATCGATACCCGGGCGGATTCCACATACTGGCGGGCGGACTCCATGACCTCGGGTGCATAAGGGCCATATGAAGTCATCTCAAAATCCATCTCCACAGTAAAAGCAATTGCAAATTGGTGATCGAGAGTGACTTTATCCCCATATTTTCCAGTTCCGCGCCCAATATGAGAGTAAATATGAGCAGGTTTTAAGTCAGTGATCCCACAATCAAGCGCGCCATAATATTTGGCCAGTTTTTTTACGATTTTTGTAAAATCCTCCCTAGAGGATTGAGTTCTTTCTGTCGAAATTGGGCCGTCAACAGCATCACGGAGTGCTTCTGTCAGCGAAAAACTCCCCACCGCGGAGGCCCGGTGCAGAGGATCCATGAAGCGGGATTCTGGAGAGAGCAGACCGGATTGTTCCCTGGATGCATCATCCTGGGATTTTTGTTGGGGGTGATCCCTGTAATAGGATTCATATAGAGGAGTACCGGGTTCCAGTCTTGCCCGGGCAAATATGATCTCCCGTTCATCAACCTGGTCTGTGGGTTGATTGAATTCTGCCAGTTGAACCTTAGTGGGCACGAAGAAAAGGATGCCTGTTAACACCAGGAGGCCAAATGAGAGCAGGATAATTACCAGTTGTACCTTTTCTGGAAGTAGGAAAGCCAGAAGATAGATCGCTGTAAAGGGAAAAATGAGCAATGCCCCTCGAACAGCTGCCCGCTTTTCCTTTTCTATCAGGGACAGGATCACAAAAGCAGCTCCCACAACGAAGATCACAATAGCGAATATCAATAAGGTAATTGATCCAATTGTCATATGAGATTTCCCATCCATATTATAGCGGCGTTTGTTGAGGGTGCGTATTTACATATCCAAAGGGTTTGTTTAGTATAGTAGTGATAGGTCGTAATTGGAATTTCACTGAGATTTACCACTAGAAATACAAACAATGGATGTGCGCAGAGCGACTAAATTTCCGTTGACGGGATTTCTGGTTCATGCTATATTTATTCAGTGGAATTAGATTTTCTGATTCCAGTAGCAGAACGTACGTTTCTTGAGCAATGTTGATTGTTTAGAACGAGGGGGAACGCCTGCTGTGTTGACACCATTTAGTTCGAAGGAGATTTTTATGGCAGAGCGTGAGACCGGTACTGTAAAATGGTTTAACGCAGGAAAAGGCTATGGTTTCGTTGAGCGCGATAATGGCGAAGGCGATGTCTTCGTGCACTACAGCGCAATCAATGGAGCCGGATTCAAAACGCTAGACGAAGGTCAGCGAGTTGAATTTGATGTTGTTGAAAGCGATAAGGGACCTCAAGCACAGGATGTTCAAGCCCTGGGCGAAAGCGTAACTTCCTTCAGCACCGAGCCGGAAGACAGCGAAGACAGCGAAGATGACTTC
>CAYORF010000022.1:4593-34784 GCA_964406305.1 uncultured Anaerolineales bacterium
CGTAACTTCCTTCAGCACCGAGCCGGAAGACAGCGAAGACAGCGAAGATGACTTCGGCGAAGACAGCGAAGACAGCGAAGATGACTTCAGCGAGGATTCCGACAGCGAGGATTCCGACAGCGAGGATTCCGACAACGAGGATTCCGACAGCGAGGATTCCGACAGCGAGGATTCCGACAGCGAGGATTCCGACAGCGTATTCTAGTTATTCCACTTTAGACAGTCAAAAGGGCAGCGAGAGATCGCTGCTCTTTTTGTTTCCCGGGAGAGAAATCCATTACAATGGAAGCAGGAGGGATCTATATGGAATGGTTCAAAGAAAAGATCATAGTAGAGACCAGCGGCAAGGGACTCTATCCGATCACACAACAGCTCACGCCCTTTTTGCAATCCTGGGGTATCCAGGAGGGGATCTTTCATCTTTTCATCCCCCACACCAGTGCGTCGTTGGTGATCAATGAGAGCTACGATCCTTCTGCCCGGCAAGATATGGAAGCATTTATGGAGAACCTGGCACCAGAAGGAGAAACCTGGTATCGCCATACTCTGGAAGGCCGGGATGACTCACCTTCCCATATGCGAGCAATTCTCACCGCAACTACCTTGAGCATTCCCATAGATGAAGGTGTTTTGTCGCTTGGAACCTGGCAGGGAGTTTACTTATTTGAGCACAGAGTACGATCTCATCACAGATCTGTTTTGATTCGTTGTCTGAAAGTGGATTGAAGGGGGAGTATTGGTTGAAAAGAAGGTTGACATGTTCAACATTCTAAAACGTTTTTTGCCGCTTCTACTTATATTCATTTTAGTTGGATGTATACCGCAAGAAATCAGTTGGCTTGATCCTTTACCCAGTCCCACGGCGTCTGGTTATACCTCGCCGGATCAGATCTTCAGTATATATTTTACAGCGCCTGCCAATGATGATTTCCGGGGAGGACCTGATCAATTCCTTGTTGAGGCCCTTGACCAAGCCCGCACCGGGATTGACGCAGCTCTCTATGACCTTAATCTCTGGTCAGTTCGAAACGCCTTGATCCGTGCTCACGAACGGGGTGTTAGTGTCAGGATGGTGATGGAGGGCGATTCCCAGGATCGAGGAGAAGTCCAAGAGTTGATCGGGGCTGGGATACCGGTGGTTTTTGACCAAACAGATAGCTTGATGCATAACAAGTTTTTTGTGATCGATGGGAGTGAGGTTTGGACCGGATCCATGAATATGACAATAAACGGCGCTTACCGCCACCTGAATAACTTGGTCCGGGTCCGTTCAGCTCGGCTGGCAGACAATTATTCCATGGAATTTGAAGAAATGTACCTGGACGGATTTTTTGGTGAGATTAGCCTTGAGGACACACCTCATCCTGATCTGACGATTGATGGAATTCGGATCGAAACATATTTTTCACCAGATGACTCTCCGGCCGCGATAATTATCCGGCTAATCCTTGAAGCGGAAGAGTCAATAGATTTTCTATATTATTCTTTTACATCTGATGGAATTGCTGATGCGCTTCTTTTTCAGTCCACTCAGGGAGTTCAGGTGCGGGGTGTGCTGGATACCTATCAGGAAAGTGCGGGTTTGGGTGGGGAATTTCAGCGTCTGAATGACTATGGGCTGGATGTCTATCTTGATGTCCATCCCGAAAAGCTGCATCACAAAGTCATAATCATTGACAACAAGATCGTTATTACCGGTTCCTATAATTTGACCCGCAGCGCAGAGGTCAGAAACGATGAAAATACTTTGATAATCCATAACGAAGAGATCGCCGAAATTTATCTGGGAGAGTTTGGTTGGATCTATGCGGAAGCCAGTCAAGGGGAGTAGTTATCAGGATTAACAACTCGACCTGATCGAGTTGTCATGTATAATAAATAAACCTGAGATCATGAAATCGATTTTGAGGAAATGGGAATGGCAGATCAGAAATCAGCATCAACACGAGAATGGAAGCGGTTGGTAGATGAATTCCAGAAAAAAAGCGACCGGGCAGTTGCCATTTTGGGTACTACTTACCTGAATACTCACTTAGCCCGCTTGCTTGAATGTTTTATTATCGATGATGAAAAGATCTCAAAAATGCTCCTGGGGGAGGAAAATCCGCTGGGTAGTTTTGAAGCTCGCATCAAAGCGGCCTACGGCTTGGGTTTGATCAGTAGAACTGAATATCATGACCTGGTTTTGATCTGGCACATTCGCAACCGATTTATCCGAGACATGGGGGAGGGAAGTTTCTCGGAAATGGATATCCGAAATTTGTGCAAACGTCTCAAGATCCCGGATGAAGTCATTCTGCAAGAGGAAAGCCCTTCACCAAGAGGTCTGTTTGTTTTTGGTACTGCGATCCTGGCTCAGCAGTTGATGTATCGGGCCAATGAGGCCGCTAATGAAAAACGGTCTCTGCGGGATAATTTTATCCTGGTAAATATCGAATAAACTCAAGCAAACTGACCGGAGGGGGTATTTTTATTTAAGGAGGAGTAGGGGGATATAGGAAAAGGGGGATTTGTATTTGTTTGAACAAGAGATTAAAATCACGGCTAATTAAAACCAAATCCCTCTTATGAGGGATTTTATATTTTTGTATAATGGTAGAACCTAATAGGGGGAATATTGATGCCGGTTATTTGGACCACAATTTCTTTTGCTGCTGGTTTGATCGCGGCGGACAACCTATCCTGGAACACCTTGGTCTGGATCCTGGTTGGATTAATTGTCAGCTTGATTTCAGGTATCACTCTCTGGTTTACCAGGAAGAGGATCTCGGATCTCCCATCCCTGTCCTGGGGATTGATCTTGGCTGTGATCCTGGCCTTTTTTCTCGGTGGCATTCGTTATCAAATCTCTCTACCCGATTATCAGGACCCAGCCTATATCTTGAATTATACTGGGCGGTCAGTTCCTGTGCAAATTACCGGGGTTGTAGTGGATTATCCAGATCAAAGAGATCAGATCGTCAACCTTCAGATCAAGGCTGAAAGTATTCAAGGAAAAAAGGAAGAACCCCCTTTACCTCTTAAAGGTTTATTATTAGCCAAGGCACCTGTTGAAACCCGGGTTTCATACGGAGACCGAGTTCTGGTGGTAGGTTTCCTGAAGGTCCCGCCAGAAGATGAGGATTTCAATTATCGGGAGTACTTATTTAGACAGAGCGTAGATGTCTATATAACCCGGGCAGAGATTGTGGTTTTGGAAACGGGTCAAGGCTCTGTTTTCCTGGGGGCTATTTACGGATTAAAGACCAAAGCTCTGGAAAATATATATCGTCTTTGGCCGGATCCAGAAGCATCCTTGCTGGCCGGGATCCTGTTGGGGGTTGAATCCGGGATTTCGGAGTCTGTCCAGAAAGCCTTCCGGGAAACAGGAACCACCCACATTATTGCCATTTCCGGATTTAACATCACAATTGTAGCTGGATTCTTTTCCCGTTTTTTCAGCCGGATCATGAACCCCCGCAAAGGTGCTTTTGCAGCCCTGGCTGGAATTAGTATCTATACTATCCTGGTCGGTGCTGATGCAGCCGTGGTCCGGGCTGCGGTAATGGGAGGGTTATCTATTTTCGCCCAGCAGATAGGGAGAAGACAGCATGGATTAAATGCCGCTGCCCTGGCCAGCCTGGTGATGATGCTGTTTAATCCCCAGCTTCCATGGGATGTATCTTTTCAGCTTTCACTCTCCGCAACTCTAGGGTTGGTCTTATACGCTGACCCTCTTTCGGCTTGGTTCTTGCGATTATGCTCTCGTTTTTTCCCCATCGAAGTCGCTCAGAGGATCACTCAACCTGTCAGTGAGTTTGTCCTTTTCACTTTTGCCGCGCAACTGACTACACTGCCGGTAATGATTTACCACTTCCACTCATTTTCTCTGACTACTTTCCTGGCAAATCCAGCTATCCTGCCGGTACAACCGCCTATTATGGTGCTTGGAGGACTGACTTTGATCCTGGCTTCAGCTTGGTTTCCACTTGGCAAGTTGGCAGGGCCGTTGGTATATCCTTTTGTGTTATTTACCATCCGTGTGGTGGAATGGTTCAGCAGGCTGCCGATCAAGGTTGCTCACCTGGGGCAGGTGGATATCATCTGGATCATACTTTTCTATGCCATCCTGCTTCTGGTCACGTTTTATTTTCCATTGATGCTTCAGTTGCGCCGCTATCTCACACCATCTCTGGCTGCAAGCAGCCTGGCTCTTTTAGCTCTCTTCGTTTGGAGGATTATATTTTCTACACCAGATGGCAATATGCATTTTTACCTCCTGGATGTCGGAACTGGCAGCGCTATCTATCTGGAAAGTCCCTCAGGAGATCGGGTATTGATCAACGGCGGACCCAGTACGAAACTTTTATCTGACCATCTGGGGCGCAAACTTCCCCCTTTTAAGAGGGATCTGGACCTGGTGCTAGTTCTTTCACCCCAAGCTCAAGATCTGGATGCCCTGACTGGAAATCTACCCTGATTTATGCCAGAGAAGGCAGTCTGGCTGGGAGATCCTTCTTTGTGCTGGGAGTCGGAGAACTTACGTTTCTCATTGGATGAAGATCGAATCCCCTTGATGTTTGGTGAAGAGGGTCAAACCCTGATTTTCAGAGATGGTATGAGAATTCAAATTCTCTCTGCAAGCTCCCGGGGAGGAACCGTGTTGGTTGAATATGAGAACTTCCGGGCTGTACTGCCATATGGGATCACCAATGAGATCAGAACTGGTCTCCATAATGGTAGAGATATTGGAGAGGTGAGCGTTTTATTACTGGCAGATAACGGTTACCAATCGAGTAATCCTTCAGTGTGGATTGACAATCTCCACCCTCAACTGGTCTTGTTAAGTGTGGGTATCAAAGACAGTCAGGGCTTGCCAAATCGTGGGTTAATTGATCGGTTAGCAGGATATTCGTTACTCCGAACTGACCAGCATGGAACCATCCACATCAGCACGAATGGCGAAAAACTCTGGATCAGGGTAGAACGATTGGATTGAATGTGATACAAAATGGTCATGAAATGGATCTTTCTTTCCCCCCATCTGGATGATATTGCCTTTTCGTGCGGTGGCCTGGTCTGGGATCTGGCTAATAGCGGTCACAGTGTAGAGATCTGGACCATTAACGCCGGGAATCCCCTGGATGATGATCTCTCACCTTTGGCGCAAGCTCTTCACCTTAATTGGGGACTGGGTTTGGATGCGGTTCAGATCCGGCGGAATGAAGATCAAAAGGCCTGTCAGATCATTGGAGCAGCCCCGCGTTATTTCTCTTACTTGGACTGCATTTATCGGAAGACTCCAGATGGAGAGTTCTACTATTCCACTGATGGAGATATTTTTGGTGGATTGGATCCCCGTGAAATGGATTTGATTGAAAAGTTGACAGGACAACTCCTGGAGGACCTTCCTGATGATGCCTGGGTAGTTGCTCCATTGGGAATAGGCAATCATGTAGACCATGAGCTGACCCGCAAGGCTGCTAATCGTTTGGGAATTCCGTTAGCCTTCTACGCTGACTATCCTTACGCCAGGGAAGTTGATGGTAAAGAAACACTGGAATTTATGGAACGATCTTCAGAATGGCAATACGATGAATTTCCTGTTTCTGAGACCGGATTGGAGAACTGGGTTCTGGCTGCTCAAGCCTATCGTTCTCAGATCAGCACCTTTTGGGAAAATGATGAGGATCTTGGGCTTCAGATCAGGGAATTTTCTACCTTTATGGGAAGATTTAAGCTCTGGAGGGCAGTCGAGGATCACTGAAAATTTAGGTGTTTTTGCTACCTTGCAGTCAGTGATTACCTATGATAGAATTTACGCACTTTTCAGAGGGTAGGGCTTTTTAGGGTGAAAAATCTCTAATAAAAGCTCTTTTTATATTAAGAACATCTATCCTACGAAGTGAGTGTATGAACTATGCCACCATCCTATTTGACCCAAGAAGGGTATGATAAACTAAAGACTGAGCTTGAATATTTGCAGTCAGAACGCCGGCAAGAAGTGGCCGAACGATTGCGGGAAGCCCTGGACGGAAGTCCTCTCGGCGTGGATGCTGATGTTGAGGTTGAAGCAGCCAAAAATGCTCAAGCTTTTGTCGAAGGTCGCATTCAGTATTTGAAAAACATCCTGGCCCAGGCCGAAATTGTTGAAGATCTTTCCAAAACTGATGATATTCAGATCGGAACCAAAGTGACCATTGAAACAGACGAGAAAGAAAAAGAGACCTATATAGTAGTTGGTCGGGCTGAATCTGATCCTATTGAAGGCAAAATTTCTTACGAATCTCCCCTGGGGAACGCTCTGATGGGGCATGCCAAAGGGGATAAGGTGGATGTTCCGGCACCGGGTGGGGTTTTCACGGTGAAAATCCTCAAAATTAGTTGAACTGTTTTATTTTGAACTCTCCCCCGTGCCCAGAACAAAGGCACGGGTTTTTTTAATCATAAGGAAGAATATATGGCTGATTACACGAACCTGGAAGAAATACGCTTGGAAAAAATCGCAAAACTCAAGGAATTGGGGATTGATCCCTATCCCAGGCGGGTAGACAGGACCCACTCGATCCAGGAAGCGATCGATCTATTCCTGCCTGGTGAGGATGGGTCAGAAGAAATTGAAGTCCAGGCAGTTCTGGTCGGTAGGATCCGGTCGGTCCGCCCTATGGGCAAGGTAACTTTTGCCCATATTGAGGATGGAACCGGCAGGATCCAGCTCTTTTTCCGGGCTAATGATATCGGGGAAGAGCAGTTGAGTTTTTTCAAAGATCACTTTGATTTGGGAGATTTCATCCAGGCCAGCGGTAAAGTGTTCCGCACAAGAACCGGAGAAATATCCTTGTGGGTATCCGAGTTCAAGATGGCAGCCAAAGCCATCACACCGCTGCCAGCAGCCAAGGACCAGGAAGTAGATGGGGAGATCGTTTCCCATGCCATTCTTACCGATCCGGAAACCCGCTACCGGCAGCGTTATGCGGATCTGGCAGTGAATCCGGAGGTCCGCGAGGTTTTCCGCTTGCGGACAAAAACTATCCGAGCTATCCAGCATTTTATGGATTCGAAGGGATTCCTGGAAGTTGAAACACCGATACTGCAGCCCATTTATGGTGGAGCCGCAGCCCAACCTTTCACCACTCATCACAACCAACTGAAACAGGAATTATTCCTACGGATCTCATTTGAGCTGTACCTGAAACGACTCCTGGTGGGTGGATTTGACAAAGTCTATGAGATTGGACGGGATTTCCGAAATGAGGGAGTTTCATTCAAACATAATCCCGAATTCACCCAGATGGAGTTTTACTGGGCTTACGCGGATTACCGGGCAGTGATGGACCTCACAGAAGAGATGCTGGCTTTTGTTGTTCAGGAAGTGTTGGGAACCAAAAAGTTTGTTTATAAAGATCAGGAAATTAATCTTGACAAACCCTGGCAGCGGGTTGAACTGCGTCAGGGGATCCTGGACAAAACGGGGATTGATATAAATGATCATGAAACCGGAGCGGAGCTGGCCAAGGCTATGAAATCCCTGGATTTGGAATTTAACCCCAAGGCGTCCCGCGGTAAATTGATCGACGACCTGCTTGGACGTTTTCTGGAACCGACCTTTATCCAGCCTACATTTGTTTATGATTACCCCCGGGAGATCTCTCCCCTGGCAAAAACCACACCGGATGATCCCAACACAGTTGAGCGTTTTGAAGGATTTATGGGTGGCATGGAACTTTGTAATGCTTTCAGCGAGATCAACGATCCAGTTGACCAGGAAGAACGATTTCTGGAAATGGGGCGTTCCTATACAAACAATGAAGATGAACACCATCCCCTCGATGAGGATTATTTGCGGGCAATGCGCTACGGCATGCCGCCTAATGGCGGTTTTGGTATGGGTGTGGATCGATTAGTGATGTTATTGGCGAATCAACAGACTATCCGGGAAGTCTTGTTATTCCCGCATTTGAGAGATAGTTAGGGAATAAAGAATAAGCTCCCGGGATTTTGTAAACTCCGGGAGCTTATTTATTTAATGATCAGTGCAGTGGCCAAAGGATAGGCAGCAGTAAGACAGTGATCACCATTGATATAAAAATCAATGGTATACCCACTTTAGCGTAATCTTTGAAGCGGTAATTCCCGGCCGCCATCACTAGTGTATTCACTGGCGAGGCAACTGGAGTTGCGTAAGCGGTGGAAGCTGCCAAGGCGACTGTCATCAGGAAAGCTTGAGGTTGATACCCAAGCTGTAGAGCCAGGGAAAGGGCCACTGGTGCGATTAGAACAGTTGTGGCTGTGTTGGAGATCACCTGTGTGAAGAGGGATGTGATAAGGAACAGGGATGCCAGAGTGGGTACAATTCCCAATCCGCCTAGCGTGGAAGCCACCCAGTTTGATCCTATATCAACCAATCCCACTTTCTGGAGAGCAGTAGTCATTGGCAGCATACCGGCGATGAGAACGATGCTTTTCCAATCCACGCTGTTATAGGCTTGTTTCATATTCAGGCAGCCGCTGATGATCATCAGGAAGGCAGCTATCATAGCTGTCGTAGCAAGCGGCAGCCAGCCTGCAATCAGGAATACCAACATTCCTACCATGATCAGGGCCGCAAGAATCATTTTGGATCGGGGTGGAGTGCCTTTCATGGCTTCTGGCTGACCGACCACCACAAAATCCTTCCGCTGGCTGGTTAAAGCTCGAATATTCTTCCAAGGTCCCTGGACAAATAAGGTATCTCCAAACTGAAGGGCCGTATCTTTGAGGGATAGATTTTCATCGGATCCTGGCCGGTTGATTCCCAGTACTGTCAGCTGATAAAGACTTCCAAAACGGGAGGATACCAGGGATTTGCCAATCATCTGGGACCGGGGTGGCAGCAATACCTCTGCTACGCCAACCTCATTATTAACCAGGGCTTTTTGGTCCACGGACTCGGCCGGCTGTACTCCAAGCCGCAGAGCTGCTGAAGCATGGCTGACATCGTTGAGTTTTCCCTGGCAGATCAAAAGGTCGTCTGGAAGCAACAAATCTTTGGTTGAGATTTTCTGGCTGCCTGGTTCCTCGTCAGCCAGAAATCGGATATTTCCCATCGGGGTCCGCCCTGGAGTTTCCTTAGTGCGGAATATTTCCAGTACATTGATCCCAAAGCCGCTGCCCAAATCACTTTCCAACAGAGATTTCCCAACCAGGGGAGATCCTTGCCGGATCCGCAGTCTATATAGGTCTTTTGGTAATTTATAGACTTCCATTAACTCTTCCGGAGAGTCAACTCTCTGAAATTCTTTGTCGCTTTTCCTGTCTGGCAGCAGCCAGCGCCCGGCTAGTGTGATATAGAGGATTCCAACCAATAAGAGGACCAGACCGATCGGCGTGTAATCGAAAAATGAAAATGGTTGGAATCCGTTTTCTGCCAGAAGATCACTGACAACGATATTTGGCGGGGTGCCGATCAAAGTCATTGCCCCACCCAGCATAGATGCGAAGGATAGGGGGATAAGCAGCTTGGAAGGATTGATGCCTTTTTTTCGGCTTATACTGATAATGGCAGGAGCCATCACGGCCACCGTACCTGTATCACTGATAAACCCGGATAATACGGCTACAGTGCTCATGATCAAAACCAGCAGGCGAGATTTGCTTTTTCCAGCAAATTGGATGATTTTGTTGGAAACGCTGTCTGCCAGGCCAGTTTCCATCACTGAGCCACCAACAATAAATAATGTGGCAACTGTGATCACGATCGGACTAGAAAATCCGGCCAGGGCTTCTTCAGGTGAAAGAATCCCGGTTACCATTAAAGAGATCACCAGGCCAAGAGCGACAAGGTCCACTGACAGCCACTCTGTGACAAAAAACAGAATGGCGGCGCCTAATAGAGCCAGGGTGATCCAGATTTCAATATTAGCCATAAATCCACTGCCAGTTTTAAGTGCTCCAGCCTAGTGTACCAAATCTTTTACTCTACGGGTACTAAACTGGTTAGAATCGAAGGTTTATTTTACTAATTTGGAAAATATCTGGATAAATCTGGGGATAAGGTTATCTTCTCTGTGGATAACTGACTAAAGCTGTGGATTCTCTGGGGATTATGTGAGGATAAATATCATTCCTATATGGAACAGGATCGCGACAACGATGCTGGCACCCCACAGGAGATAGGCCAGGAACCGGTTTTCCTGGTTTCTAAATAAAAATAAACCAAGAATTAGATTTGCCAGATAAGCGGTAGTATTTAGGATTGGAAATAAGACCAGGCGAACACTATCGAGGCTATCATGAGGCACACCGCCTGGTGAAAAACCTAGCGGAACCAGGTCTCTGGAAGGAATTACCAGCAAAGTCCAAATTAAAAGGCTGATATTTAACAAGCCCCCAACGATCAATATCCAGAGGATTGGTTTGATTTTAAAAACCTCACTCAGTATCAATGCTGGCTGGACCGACTCTGGAGAAATTGGATTGATCGCTCCCAACTCCGTGAATTCATGGTACGCGGAAATGAAGTCGTTAACCTGATTGGGAGAGATTGCATAATATCTTTCACCCACGGCGATAACAACCAACCCTTTTGTACTGGATGACAGATATTCCACTTCTGGTCCCCGTTGAAAACGCCGTACTCCTGTGACTGCTCCAGGCCAATGGATGATCGGGAGATGGGGTGCAGTTTCTAGATCTTCCACACGATAGACCCAATCCACATCTTCCATGGGCAAGCTTTCTGTCCGCCATCCCCAATGTAATTTGATTCCTCCTCGCTCGAGGATATATTCAGAACGGTGTAAGGCGTATAGGGTATATATCAGGTAAGGAACTGTAGCTAGAAAGAGGATGATCAGGGCGATATAGGGTAAAAGCTGGGGTGCAACCTCAACATTAGAGACTCCCCATATGCCCCACACACCGGCAGCTGAAAAGATCAGCATCAGCAGTAGGTGAATGATCGTTCCCATTTGTTTTGGGGGATAGAAGACGTGTTTTTCCTCCATGAATAACTGTTATACCATAACGAGTCTTTAGGATCAGGCCAATAAGCATTTTTCGGTCTAATTTGGGCCTATATTCTGGTATGATAATTTCGTATTTGTGAGGATTAGTATGAGTGAAGCAGATATTATCAAGAATACAGTAGGTGGGCCAATAACTTCAGAGTCTGTTCAGAAAGACTTGGCAGCGATTGGCGTGAAGCCAGGTATGGTGTTGTTAGTTCATACATCGCTCAGTAAAATTGGCTGGGTTAGTGGAGGGCCAGTGGCGGTGATCCTGGCCCTGGAAGAGGTGCTTGGCCCAGAAGGAACACTGGTGATGCCAACACATTCAGGAGATCTGTCAGATCCGGAAGAATGGTCAAACCCCCCGGTACCTCAGGAATGGAAGGAGATCATTCGCCAGACTATGCCGGCCTTCGATCCGGAGATGACTCCAACAAGAGCCATGGGTAGAATCACAGATAACCATTCCCTTGATTTTTCTCTTGGTGATGGATCTCCATTAGCCAGAATCTATGATCTAGAAGGGCGGATCTTGTTATTGGGTGTTGAACATGATAATAATACCAGCCTGCACCTGGCCGAATACTGGGCGGACTTTGAGGGGAAAAAAGAGATCAAGCAGGGAGCACCAATCATTGTGGATGGCAAACGCCAATGGATAAGGGTCCGCGATTGGGAGGAGCACAGTGAGAACTTCATTGAGCTTGGCAAAGCCTACAAGAATGCAGGTGGATCACTTGTTGAGGGCAAGATTGGTATGGCAGATTCTCTATTAATTCCCCAGCGGGAACTGGTAGATTTCGGCGTGAACTGGATCGAGACGAATGTCAAGATCCAGAAAAAAGGTTCAAATTAGATAGATGTCCAGAGTTATTTTTCTCTGGGAGGAAGGGCTAAATGGGTATTTTGGAAAGTGAGATCCTGGAAAACTCGATTCAATCCTGGTTGATTGCTGTTGGTATAGCTCTGGGTATATTCCTGGTTTTTCTATTTATCAAGCGGATTTTCAAAAATCAACTGAAAAATTTGATAAGAAAATCAAAAATGAACCTGGATGATTACCTGATCCCCCTTCTCTCACAAACCCGCTGGTTCAGTATATTAGCTGTGGGATTGTGGGGAGGATCGTTGGTATTGGCCCTGCCAGCAGATATCCAAAATTGGTTTATTAGAATTGTAAAATTAGTTCTGGCTCTGCAGGTTGGGTTCTGGGGCACAGGTGTGATCTCGTTATATATTGACCGCGGAGTAAAAGCCAAGGTCGAAGAAGATCACGGTGAGGACGCTACTACTCTGGATGCCCTGGGGTTGATCGGAAAAATAATCTTATGGGCCATTCTGTTTTTGATCATTCTGGATAATCTGAATGTGGAAATCAGCACCCTGGTTGCCAGCCTGGGGATTGGCGGGATTGCTGTTGCCCTGGCGTTGCAAAATATCCTGGGAGATTTATTTGCCTCTCTTTCGATCACACTTGATAAGCCATTTGCCATCGGTGATTTTATAGTGGTAGATGATTTCGAGGGGGATGTGGAGGATATAGGCCTTAAGAGCACCAGGATCAGAAGTCTTTCTGGAGAGGAGTTGATCTTTTCCAACACTGATCTACTCAGCAGCAGGGTCCGGAATTTTAAACGGCTGGAAAAGAGGCGGATCTCATTTGGAATTGGTGTAGTGTATGGGACCCCGGTTGAAAAACTGAAGAAGATCCCCGGAATGATCGAGGATATCATCTCTCCTCTTGAGAATGTCGAGTTTGACCGGACGCATTTCAAAACGCTGGGGGATTTTTCCCTCGATTTTAGCGTGGTGTATCATGTGCTGGAGCCAGCATATGCTGCCTATCTGGATGTTCAGCAGGTTATTAACCTGAAAATCTATCAGAGATTTGAAGAAGAGGGTATTGAGTTTGCCTATCCGACCCAAACCGTTATGCTGGAAAGTGAAGGGTAGGGGAGTTATATCGTGGACACCAGGTCGCTGATCTTGTAGATCCTATGACACTCAACATCCGGGAATATATTGCGTGGGTCAAATAGAACTGGATAGATGCCTGCGTTCTGGGCACCAACGATATCTGTATAATAATTATCTCCAATATAGGCAGAAATCTCAGGACCGCTTTCGGCCAGATAGAGAGCATGTTCAAATATCTCAGGATCAGGTTTTGTTAATTGAACATCACCAGATGTGAAGGAAAAATCAAAATAGGATTTAAATCCCAGTTCTTTTACCTCAGCTTCGATGGGGTTTTGTCGATTGCTGATAAGGCCCATCTTGTATCCTAAACCACGAAGGGTTTTTAAGGTTGGGCGAACATCATCGGAGATAAATACCTCGGGTTTATAACGCTCGATGAGTTCTTTCTGGATGACTGGGGCCAGATCTGTTGTTTGTAATTCTGTCAAGCCTGCAGCCCATAACTTGCGCTTCAGGTAATGAAGCCAGAACTCCTCAGTCAATTCACCATACATTCTTTTATCCTGTTTCAATTCTTTCGACTTTGCCCAATAGCGGAACATGAACTGCTGGGTTTCCCGGTGCGCGGTTGCCATCACTGGCACTAAATGTTCATCGAGAATTGTAAACAGGACATCCAGGGAGGAAGGATGCTGATGGATCAAAGTACCATCAAGGTCAAAAAACAATGTTGTGATATGGATGGGTAGTGTCATAGTTAAAGGTTATTCCCAAAACGTTAAAAGGATGTTGATCCAATCACCTAAATAAGTGGATTTTAATTCAATCTAAGAATTTACACTATAATATATAAGATTATACATTACCCCTTATTCCAGTGGGTAAAAACATGATATTTGGAGAGGGGCTAATTAATTCTTGACCCCTTCCATTTTTATTTATGAGAACTCCCAACCAAAAACAACAACGATTGCAAATCATCTTTTTGGCCTTGATTGGCATTACCGTCCCCTGCTATGCTTTGGGATATACCTTTGTGTCCATTAAAGAAAAGAATCAACCCACTCCCACTGCCAGGATTCCTTCCAGTGTAACTTATACAATAACTCCAATCGTTACCAACACGCCAGCTCCAATCATACCTACCCGTTTTCCCACTTTTACACCAACAAATACTCCTACGATTACGCCTACCAGGACTGCAACTGCGACCCCAACAGATACACCCACATCAACCCCAACAGATACACCCACATCAACCCCTACACAAACAAACACTTTTACGCCTTCACCAACTTCCACTTATACACAAACCCAACCAGTAGCGACAGAACCTCCACCCTTGCCAACTGCTAAAACTGATTAATTTTTGATCTTTTGCAGTCTTTTTTCCCAGATCGCCCTTATCGTTGAAATGTTAATTTCATACAAATACTATGTTTTCTAAATAAAACTGTGGTTTAATGTGATTTCTTTGGAAAAGAAAGGTAATTATGAAAAAACCTGAGAATTACAATAGAAATAGAAATTTCTTGAGATTGATACTTGGTTTGACTATTATCGGCTTAATGGTATTTGGTATCTCATCCTGTAATTTCCCGAATTTGGGAGGGATCTTCTCTTCCAATTCCGCAACGGAAATTCCCGGAGCAGCTGCGGCCTCTCCAACACCTAGGCCCTCTGCGACGCCAAATATCCCGGTGGTTCAAAACCGGAGGTTAATAGTATGGATACCACCCCAGTTCGATCCTGCTGCGGCCACAACCGCTGGGAATCTGTTCCTGTCTCGCCTTGATGAGTTCATCGAAAGGCGTCCTCAAACAGAGATCCAGGTTCGCATCAAACCGACTACTGGTGATTTCGGTATCCTGGAATCCCTTCAGGTCACTGATTCAGTTGCTCCCCTTATCATGCCGGACCTGGTAGCTTTGCCTCGTTCGCTGGTTGAGCAGGCTTTTGAAGCTGGTTTAATACTGACTTTGGATGGGTATACTGAATTAATCGAGGAAAATGATTGGTATGACTATGCATTGGATCTAGCCCTCATTAATGATGAGATTGCTGGTATCCCTTTTGCAGGCGACCTGATGGTCTTGGCTTATAAGGATGATACGGGAGATGTCCCACTGCCTGATTGGGATGCAGTGATCACGGCTCAGAAAACATTGGCTTTTCCAGCTTCAGACCCACGCGGTTTGGTAACCCTGGCTTTGTATCACAGTGTCTTTGGGGAAATGCCAGGAACCAATGAAGAAATTTTGATCCAGGGAGAATCACTCCTGGAAGTGTTCACTTATTATCAAGATGCCCAGGCCGCCGGTGTGATGCCATACTGGTTAACCCAATTTGAGACTGATGAACAAGCCTGGGAGTCCTATCAAGACCGCCAATCAACCATGGCAATTACCTGGAGCTCAATTCTCCTCACTGCGGAATCCGCCAATACTTCTTTGGCTGCCATACCGACCAAAGAAGCAAACCCCTTTTCTTATGCAAGTGGCTGGGTTTGGTGTGTCGTCCCATCTAATATAGAAACAGAACAAGAAGCGGTAGAACTGATCGAATTCCTCACTGAATCGAGTTATCTCAATACTTGGGGAGTTGAAGCGGGTTATTTACCTGTCCGCCCATCCGGACTGGATAGCTGGTCCGAGACACCTTTCTACTCTACTTTACAGCAGTTGCTTCCTGCGGCAGTGCTTTTGCCTGGAAATGACCTGCTGGATGACCTTGGTCCTGAGATCCGAGATGCAGTGATCAGCGTGTTAAAAGACCAGGTCGAACCGGCAGATGCCCTATCTGCACTACTGGAAGAAATCCAGGGTCCCTAGACTGGTTCTATTTAACTTACTTCCCAAATCAATACCTGCGTGTTATAATCACCAGCCGTGTTAAAAAACACAAAATAAAGTAGTTAAGTTTACTGATTTACTAAGAAGGAATTATAGGATGAGCGACTTGATCAAGGCGTTAGAAACGCCAAAAAACCCCAATGTTCCCGATATCCAAACCGGCGATACAGTTACCGTTTTTGTGCGCATCAAAGAAGGCGACAATGAACGTGTCCAGCAGTTTAAAGGTGTTATTATCCGGATACACGGTATGGGAAACAGTGAAAGTTTCTCGGTTAGAAGGATTGCCAGCAATGGCATCGGAGTTGAACGGACTTTCCTGACCCGATCCCCGATCGTGGAGAAAGTGACTGTTCAGAGCCAGGGCCACCACCGCCGCTCACGGCTGTATTTCCTGCGCGAACGCAGTGGTAAAAAGGCGAAGCTCCGCCAGAAATTCACATCCTGATCGTACCGATCTAAAAATAAAGGAGGGCATAGAAATTTCTGTGCCCTTTTTGTTTTAAGCCGGGGGAATCCTCCAAAAACCTGAGTATAATGAAATCCATGAGAACCAGATTTGTTTTTGTCCTGATTCTGACCGTTGCTTTTATAAGTTCCTGCACTGGCTCTGAGATTGTGCCTCATGAACCAACCGAGGAGAGTTTTTCATTTGAGTTCTTCCGGGATGGATACTATGAGGCTGTGCTGCCCAACTGGGAGGTAGCTCTGGAAATTGATCCTGATGCCCTGCATATGGTGATAAATGATGGGCAGTTTATTAGTATCAATCGCTACCAGAATTTACCAGAAATCTTTGCGGATCAGTTCTTGTCCTATATTGAAGAGGACAGCAATACCTACCTTGTCCAGCAAGGTGAGCTGGATGGCAAACCGTTTTTCGAGTTCACAACCAGAGAAGATAACCAGACCATGCGCCTCCAGGCAGTATTGGATTATTGCCAGGGGCAAACTTATGCGTTGGTAACAGGTGGAAGGGATACTGTTCAGAATTCGGATCTGTTCGAGCAGGTTCTGACATCCTCCAGCTGTCAGGAAAAATTCTTGGTTCCAGAGCTAACTACTGGAAAGATCGGCCTGATGGCCAACCCTGCCAAGGATGATTTTTGGGAGGGATACTATCCAGCTATTCGGTTGGCCAAAGAGAATGGCGTTCAGGTATTACACAGCTACATGCTGTGGGGACAAGTGGAAGGAACACCCGGTGAAAGGGTCTGGGAATGGCAAGATGCACTGATGGGGTATAGATTCCGTGAGGGTTTTGAAGTATCCCTTGTTGTGAATGTTATACACACTGCCCTGAGGGGTTCCATGCCGGAGGATCTGAGAGATAAAGCCTTTGATGATCCGGAATTCATCCAACGCTTTACTGATTTCATCCTCGAAGTGCTGGATCGATATCCTGTCCAGTATCTCAGTATTGGCAATGAGGTGAATGATTACTTTGTCTCGCACAGGGAGGAGATTCCTGCTTATAGGACCTTTTTCCTATCTGTCCAGGCCGCCATCAAGGAGAAACATCCGGATCTTAAAGTTGGTATGACCTTCGCTTATCATGATGCAGAAACCTCCAATTCAATAGATATCATTCAGGAGTTGGATCTGGGAGACTTCCTGCCGCTCACTTTATATCTTTACAATCAGGATTTCCAGTTTGACCGCGATCCAGCTGAGCTGGAGGCCTATCTGGACAGAATCCTAGATCTGGCAGGAGATAAACCAGTGGCGTTTGCGGAGTTGGGCTGGAATACCGCAGAAAGCCTTTCAGGGACCCAGGAGGATCAGGAAGCATTTGTCCGGGAAACTTTTCGACTTCTATCTCTGCATCGGGACCAGATAGAATTTATTTCATGGTTTAATCTTCATGACAGCAAACTTGAAAATTCTTATGAGGCAGCCCTGTCATTCCTGCCAGACGATTCTTACCTGATCCAGGATGAGGAATTTATGATTATTTTTGTGGACTTTTTGACTTATGTGGGTTTAAAGGAAAATGACGGCACCCCCAAATTGGGTTGGCTTGCATTCCAGGAAGAAGCAAGTAACTATCTAGAGAGTATTCCCTGAGATGGAAAGAAAAAATAAACATCACAGACCAATAGGTATTTTTGATTCCGGGGTTGGCGGCCTTTCTGTATTAAGGGAAGTGCGGCACCAATTTCCCGCAGAAGATCTGCTATATATTGCTGATCAGGCCCATGTGCCATATGGCATCCGCTCCAGGGAAGATGTGTTGGGTTTTTCTGAAGGCATAGTCCGATACCTGTTGAATAAAAAAGTCAAACTGGTTATTATTGCCTGCAACACTGCCTCCGCCGTGGCCCTGGAATTTCTCAGGAAATCCTATCCGGGCCTGCCTTTTGTTGGCATGGAACCGGCTGTAAAGCCTGCAGCGGAAGAGACCAGTACAGGTATCGTTGGAGTTTTGGCCACACCAGCCACTTTCCAGGGTGCCCTGTATGCATCCACCGTGGAAAGATTTGCTAGGGGCGTCAAGATCTTGCCAGATACCTGTCCCGGGCTTGTAGAACTAATTGAGGAAGGTAAAATTAATCATCCTGGGACCAGAGAGATTCTCGAGAAAGCTCTTTATCCGATGCTAGATAAAGGTGTGGATGAAGTTGTGATGGGCTGTACTCATTATCCTTTTGTGATCCCGTTGATTCAAGAGATTGTAGGAAATGATGTTCAGGTGATCGATCCTGCTCCAGCGGTTGCCCGGCAAGCAGGCCGGCTTCTTGCTGAGTATGATCTGCTGACCGATGGCGGAGGAAAAGGCAAGACTGAATTTCTCACGAGCGGAGATCCAAAAGAATTTGAACGAATTATTGGGGAATTATTGAATTTGGAAGCCAGTGTTGAAAGATTAAGTTGGGTAGGGGGAGAACTTAAGGAAGACTAATCGTTTTTATTTCTCAGACTGAATACCAAAGCCGCTGCTAGGGTTCCCCCAGAAATAACCACTGCCAGGATGACAATAGTGGGGTTCTTTGCGCTGGTCCGGAAACGGGGTTCACTGGCTTTTATATCTGTTGGTGATGGAGTAGCAGGTGAGAATGGGATGGAAGTTCCTCTTGGACTTACTGGTGAAGGTGTATGTGAATAGCGAGGGGGTAAGGTTGGGCTGGCCTGGCCAATTGGGGTGTTGGTCGGTGTATAGGAGGGTTGGATAATGACCTTATCCCCCAAATTCATGATTGCATCTGGCTCAAGACCATTCATTTCCCTTAATTCTTCGAGTGAAATATTGTAAACGGCTGCAATTGTCCATAGAGATTGACCGCCAGCGATGATATGTTTTACAGACCCATCAGACATCGGAGTGGATACCACTACCGGTACCGCAGTAGGTTCCTGGGAAGTTGAAGGTGTAATGGATATGGCAGGATTCTCAGGTGTTGGCGCCGGATCCCCGACCCAGTAACCGGTATCGACAGTATAAAAGACGAGATCTCCAGAGTAAGCTACACCTGCGCCAATATATTTTGCACTAGAGTTGTACATGGTGTGATGATGGTCTGGATCATTCCAGGGCCCATTAATGATCTCCATGATAGACGCATTTTGCCCGTAGGCAACGTTCTTGGATATAAAAGGTTCAGCTCCGTTTCCAAAACCGGCAGCTATCGCCCGGTCTTTAGGTCGGGATCCATCCGCGCTGACATGGGTCCAGGTGCCGAGTGAGGCCTGATATTGGCTGTGCTGTAGGGCGATCTGCATTAAGGCAGGGTGCGATTGCAGAGCAGCTAAGCCGTTTTGCGCCCGGAGTTGATTGATGGTATTGATCACTGTGGTAGCAGAATCGCCCTGGGCTTGAATGACCTCAGCCATCAACAGCGAGATAAGAAGAGTCAATCCAATCAGGAATAGCCGAACAGGAGTCTTTTTCATGGGTTAGAAAATTCCGGCAAAGGTGCAAATTTCTAAATTCCAGATCAGTGCCGGATATTTTTCAAAAAGAATTACAGCTCTCGTTTTAAGTTTTCAATGGCCGCCACGGGTGTGGGATCTACATCATAGGCCATGGCTAGGTAATACGCAGTGTAATCACCAAATTGAACAGTGGTCCACATTTGGGCCATCCTGGTTTCACCTTTAGCCTGGATCAAGTCAGTGCTAATGCCTTCGATCATGAAGTTCTTCTTGGTGAGTTCGATCCTGCGTCGGTTGCGGGGATGATTGGTCTCAGCATATAAGAACAAAGCCATGGTTTTTAGCAGGTTTTCTTCCGGGTTGAGCACACCGGCCAGGGTATTGTGGTCTGCTTCTGGAAGGTCTTCATATTGACCCCAAGCTTTGGCGACTTCACTGATCTGTCCTTTCCACCGTCGCGCTACAGGAGCCAGTAAATCCGCTCCAAATACACTCACCCAGCGATCGATTAACTGGCCAGCCATTCGTTTAGCAGGATTTTGATGGTCGGGTAGGTCTGCTGTCAGGGTTTCGCGTTGTTTTTTCATTTCTTCCACAGCGCCGAAGAGTTCTTCTGATGGATCAGCGATAAATCCCAGGCGGGTGAATACATTCAGCAGCAAACAGAAGGAATATCCAACAGCAGCCCTCGGTTGGCCTTTATGTTGGAAAATCCACAAATTGACATCGTTCTTCTTGGCCAGCTCCGCGATTTTTCCGCCGGTTGAAATAGCCAGCAGGCTGCAGCTCCTCTCCAGGGCAGTTTCCATAGCGGAATTGGTCTCTTCAGTATTACCCGAGTGAGAGGATACGATTACCAATGTGTCAGGGCCATTTGCCCAGGCGGGTAAATCATAATCTCGATGCACTTCCACGGAAACGGAAGATAATGGTGCAGTGTAGGCTTTTAGCAAATCGGCGCCTATAGCGGATCCGCCCATCCCGGCTACTAACACCTGCTTTACACCGCTAAAATCAGATAGCGGCAGGCTCTGGGCTTCTTCCCAGGCTGTGAGCAGTTGTTCAGGCAGCCCGTTCATCTCTGCCAGCATATTTTTTGAATCCAGTTTCGAAAAATCTTGGTGATTATTTAAGTTCATATCTACCTTTACTTTCCTAAGGGATTAAGTCCCTTGCAAGGGACTCAATCCCTAAATTTGAAAATCTTATTCATGCAACCCCTGCATTAAATCATAGATGTCCTTACGTGACCAGCCTGATTCTTTTGCCAACCTTTTAGCTAGCTGGCTGGGGCTGATCCCCCCCTGTCCGGTCTCTTCCTTGATAACTTCAAGCAAATGTTTTTGATCCCAAATTTGATCTTTTTCTCTGCCAGCGATAATTAATGTAATTTCGCCTTTAGGTTCTTTTTCAGTGTAATGATCCCGTACCTGGCCGATCGTTCCCCGTTTGAATTCCTCATGCAGTTTAGTCAGCTCCCTGGCGACGGCAATCTGCCGATCTCCTAGGATAGAAAGACAATCCTCCAACGCATTCAGCAATCGGTGGGGTGTTTCCAGGAAAACCAGTGTCCATGGAAGATCTTTCACTAATATCAAGAGGTCTTGACGCCCCTTTTTTTTTCTGGGTAAATAGCCCAGGTATAGGAAATTATCTGTAGGGAGCCCGGCGGCCGATAGAGCAGCAATTGGTGCGCTGGGTCCCGGGACAGGCACAATCCGGTGCCCAGCAGCAAGAGCCGCCTGGACCAGTATGAAACCTGGGTCGTTAATGGCAGGGGTCCCCGCATCTGATACCAGGGCCAGGTCAGCCTCTTTGAGATGGTTTAACAAAATCTCTGTCTTAGAAGCCTTGTTGTGATCGTGATAAGAAGTAAGTGGTGTATTAATTTGATAATGTTTCAGCAGTTTTGCAGATGTGCGGGTATCCTCAGCAGCAATCAGCGGAACTTCTTTTAGGATCCGTACAGCCCTGAAAGACATATCCTCCAGGTTGCCAATTGGTGTGGCGACCAGATATAGGTCACTCATTTTTTCGCTCCTCCAGGGAGAGATTGGTTTTTACACTGCGGGCCAACTTGCGGCGGGACAGCATTACATGCCTGCTGCAACCCAGGCATTCGATCTTAATATCTGCTCCCAATCGGATAACCTTCCAGCGATCTTCTCCGCATGGATGGGTTTTTCGTAGTTTTAACAAGTCGTTTAATTCTAAATCTGGCAGCATGAGGGCATTATATCATTTTGGCTGAATGGTCTTCCCTGGAGGTCATTACCTTTATCAGATTGATTTGCTGAGCAGAGGGTTTTATACTAGGACTAATCATTGATTTGAAATACTGAGGAGAAAATTATGGCAGACCAACGGATTAAAAACCTGGCCCGAACGCTTGTTAACTATTGTGTAGAAGTCAGGGAAAAAGATATAGTAGGGATCATTGCTCAACCTCTGGCCACACCCTTGATCCAAGAGGTCGTTCGGGAAGTGCTCCGTGGTGGTGGATATCCGTACTTGCTGCCTTATAAAGTCCCCCTGCCAACGCTTGGTTATGAAGGACTTGATCAGATCTTTTTTGAAGAAGCCAATGATGATCAGCTCAAACATTTGAATCGTTATTGGGAGATCCTGAATAATGATTTTGATGTCCGGATCTTTATCCAAAGTGAGTTTAGCACCCAGAGTATTAAAGATATCGATCCGAAGAGATTAATAATCCATAAAAAGGCAAATAGACCGATCTTTGATACTTATTTTGAACGCATGTCGTCTGGTGATCTACGAAGAGTCAGTACGCTTTTCCCAACCCAAGCCTATGCTGATGATGCGGGGATGAGTCTGAAGGATTTTGAAGACTATGTTTATGGGGCAACTTTCAGTGATACTGATGACCCGGTAGGGGAATGGAAAAAAATGAGGGTTGAACAACAGCATTTGGTGGATTGGCTGAAAGGAAAAAAAGAGGTCAAGGTGAGAGGACCACATGCCGAACTTAGTCTATCTATTGAAGGACGGACTTTTATCAATTCGGATGGTAAACAGAATATGCCGAGTGGAGAGATTTTCACCGGTCCGGTTGAGGATTCAGTGAATGGCTGGGTCCGTTTCACCCACCCGTGTATTCTCACAGGTAAAGAAGTAAGTGGAGTGGAGCTTCATTTTGAAGATGGAAAAGTGGTAAAAGCCTCTGCAGAAAAGAATGAGGATTTCTTGTTTTCGATGCTGGATATGGATCAGGGTTCCCGCTACCTGGGAGAATTCGCCATCGGAACCAATCTGAAAATTAATCGATTTATCAAAAAGATCCTCTATGACGAAAAGATCGGGGGAACCATCCATATGGCATTGGGGCAAGGATATCCCATTACTGGCAGCCTCAATAAAAGCGCTATTCACTGGGATATGATCTGTGATATGAGGGATGGTGGGCAGATTATTGTGGATGATGAGCTATTTTACGACTCAGGTGAGTTTGTAAACTGAACCCTATGGATGGATGTAAGTTTTTCTGTGTATTCTTCGTCTGAATGTTACAAGATATCTTAATAAATGAGGAGAGTACGATGAATATCCAGGAAGAAATTCCCATCCAGGCTCCGCGGATTAAAGTATGGCAGTTGATCTCTGATATCGAGGGATCGGATGAAAGAATCTCAGGAATTAAGAAAATTGAGATCCTTGAGAAACCTAAAGATGGACTGATTGGTTTGAAGTGGGAAGAAACCCGGATTATGTTTGGAAAAACCGCTACAGAAGTAATGTGGATCACAGATGAAGTTGATGGCTTTTCCTATAAGACCCAGGCTGAAGGACCGGGAGTGATTTATATCTCTTCTTTGAGTTTAGTTGAAGAAGGAACTCAAACCCGCTTAATTATGGGTTTTAAATCAGAGATCTCATCTCTTGGTACCAAGATCATATCTGCCATCATGGGATTGTTCTTTAATAAAGCTACGCGCGATGCGATAAAGCAAGACTTGATCGATATTAAAACAGCCGCTGAGGGATAATGCCCAATCCCATTTCTAATATAAATCCAAGATGAAAAATCCTGGATTTTTTATATCTCAGTGACTTGCCTTTGTAGAGGAGATCCACCCTCCAATGGTATAATCCCCCCAGGAGTATAACTATGTTTAATATCAATCTCGCGACCTTTATATCGCGAGCGATTACCTTAATAATCGCATTTACAATTCACGAATTCGCCCATGCCTGGACAGCCAATTATTTTGGCGACAGCACGCCCAAGATCAATGGACGGCTGACCCTAAACCCTTTGGCTCACCTTGACCCGATAGGGTCGCTGATGCTGCTTATGGTTGGTTTCGGATGGGCTAAACCTGTTCCTGTGAATCCCTATACCTTGCGCCAGCGTGCTCAATCTGCCCTGATGTGGGTCTCCCTGGCTGGTCCACTCTCTAATTTTCTACTGGCTTTAATTGCTGCCATCCCTTTTCAACTGGGCTTTTTAACTGCTAATGATGTCTTGATGTCTTATGCATCTGAGTCAACCCTCCTGCCAACAGCAGCGGGTTTTCTGTTTGATTTTATGACCATCAATTTGGTTCTGGCGTTATTCAACCTGATTCCCATCCCCCCCCTGGATGGGGACAAGATAGCAGAGTTCTTTATGCCTGATAGCTGGAAAAGGGTCACGGCCAAGATCCGTCCTTATGGGCCGATGATACTAATCCTGTTATTTATGGTTGGTCCTCGCTTCGGAGTAGATCTATTGGGTTGGATCATCAGAGAACCACTTTACTATCTAATGAATGTGTTGATCGGTATATGAAAAATGGATTAACCTACCGTGTCTGGCAGTTCTGGCAGTCATTTAAACCTGACTTATCACAGAAAGATTTGGACAGGATCAGGCTCTACCTCTCTCCATTGGAGATTATCTTATTCACAAAAATGCCGACTTCGGATCAGAACCATTCTATGAGGGTTTTTAATACTGTACTGGATACAGGTGAGAGTGATGGGGACTTAATCAAAGCTGCCCTTCTCCACGATATTGGAAAAGGCTTGCACAGGCTTCGCCGCTGGGAAAGGGTTTTTGCAGTATTTGTAGGTGGGTTTTCTCCAGAACTAGCCCTCACTTGGGGTAAGGGAGAACCAGTAGGTTTCAAACGTCCCCTGGTTATCATTCATCAGCACCCTGATTGGGGAGCCGAATTGGCCGCGGGGGCTGGATGCAGTGAAGATTTGGTCTGGTTGATTCGGAACCATGAAAACTATCATCCCCCTGCATCAACTTCCCAAAGAAAATTGGAATTATTAAATATACTTCAAACAGCTGATAATCAAAAATAGGAAAACATGAAAATTCAATTGACAATCATTGGTTTGGGACAGATCGGTGCTTCTGCTGGATTGGCACTGTCGAAATACAAAGAATCAATCCTCCGGGTCGGGCATGACAAATCCCGGGATGCTGTTAATCTTGCAAAAAAAACTGAAGCAGTAGACAAAATTGCCCTGACGTTATCTGGTGCGGTGAAAGAGGCTGATATTGTTTTACTGGCTTTGCCGCTCCAGGAAATACATGATGTGCTGGAACATATCTGCCAGGATTTGAAGGACGATGCCCTGGTGATTGACACCTCTCCATTAAAAAAGCCGGTCTTGGAGTGGGTAAAGGAATTTCTGCCGGAAACTTGCCATTATGTGGGTTTCACACCGGTGATAAATGCGGAATACATGGATGAATGTGGTTTCGGTCCTGAAGTTGCTCATGAAGATCTGTTCAGAGATAATCTGATTGGAGTGATCACTGGTCAGACATCTAGCACCAAAGCGATCAATTTGGCTATTAACCTGGCCCACCTTCTGGGTGCGTTACCTTATTTCAGCGATGCGGGGGAAATGGATGGTTTGATGTCCATGGTCCATTTGATGCCTCAGGTTTTGGCTGCGGCCATGTTAAAGACCAGCCTGGATGCATCTGGTTGGCGAGAAGCCTGTAAAGTAGCTGGGAAACCCTATTATCAGCTGGTAAATCCATTTGGGCAAGATGAGATGCCTGGTGCTTTGGCTTCCTCTCTGTCAAACAACCCGGAAAATGCAAATCGCTTGATCAATGATCTGATCCGAGCCCTGGTTGAAATCAGGGATTTGTCCGATCCAACTGGTCAGGGAGAGCTGGAAGAATCCTTCACGAAACTGCAGCAAGGTAGAGATCTGTGGTTTGTTAATCGAGAAGAGGGTAAAAGGATCGAAAAACCGAAGATCGAAACCCGGCGCCAAGGGATTCTGTCACAGTTGCTTGGATTTAGGGGTCCAAAGCCATCAAGAGAGGATAAGTGAACGATAAACCGACCGGGTATTTCTGTTATATGGTGGAATGCGTGGATGGATCTTTATACACCGGTTGGACCACTGATCCTGAACGGCGGGTCAAGGAACATAATGCCGGTAGAGGCGCGCTGTATACACGCTGGCGACGGCCTGTTTCTTTGAGATATCTGGAGGAAACGGCCAACCGATCCGCAGCTCAACGCCGCGAAAACGAGATTAAAAAACTTACCCGTCAAAAGAAATTGGACCTTGTAAAGGATTATAATGATCAGGAATGAATACCTGAAGTTCTAAACACGAAAGGATCACTTATGGCTAATTCCCTGGATTGGATCAAAACCGAACTGGAGTCATTACGAGAAGCTGGTTTATACAACCAGATCCGCACACTGGAATCCCCCCAGGGCGCCTGGTTGGTGGTGGATGGAAAAAAAGTCCTAAACTTTTGCTCCAATAACTACCTTGGGCTCGCAAATCATCCCCGCATAGTAAAAGCCGCCATAGAAGCGGCTGAAAAATATGGTGTGGGACCTGGCGCTGTACGCACAATCGCCGGCACTCTAGATCTGCACCTTGAACTTGAAAAGAAACTTGCAAAGTTTAAACGGGTTGAAAAGGCGATCACATTCCAGTCGGGTTTCAGCGCTAATCTGGCTACCATTCCCGCCCTGGTTGGGAAAGAAGATGTGATCTTTTCCGATCGATTGAACCACGCCAGTATTATTGATGGCTGCCGCCTGGCAAAATCAAAGGTCATTCCCTATGACCATTGTTCTCCTGCGTCACTCAAAAATATGTTGGATCAGCATCGAAGTGAATACCGCCGGGCTTTAGTTGTGACGGATGGCGTTTTCAGCATGGATGGCGATGTAGCGCCGCTGGACGAGATCTATGAAGTCACCCGCGGTTATGATGTGATCTTAATGGTGGATGATGCCCACGGCGAAGGTGTCCTCGGTGAGGGCGGCAGGGGCATCGTAGATCACTTTAAACTGCATGGCAAGGTAGATGTAGAAGTAGGGACCCTATCCAAGGCTTTTGGTGTGGTTGGCGGTGTAGTTGCTGGCGATCCCCTTGTGGTGGAATGGCTTTACCAGCGAGGCCGGCCTTTCTTGTTCTCCTCAGCCATGACGCTTCCGGATGTAGCAGCTTGCATTGAAGCAGTTAATATCCTGGAAAGTTCCACTGAGCTGGTTGATAAATTGTGGGAAAATGCTGCCTATTTCAAGGCTGAGATGAAAAACCTGGGTTTCGATACTGGTGTCAGCACCACTCCTATCACCCCGGTGATGCTGGGTGAAGCGCCCCTGGCTCAGGAATTCAGCAAAAAACTTTTCGAGGAAGGAGTCTTTGCTATGTCAATTGGGTTCCCGACCGTACCCAAAGGTTTAGCCCGCATCCGGGTCATGATCTCAGCGGCCCATTCCAGGGATGATTTGGACCAAGCTCTAGGTATATTTAAGAAAGTTGGCAAGGATTTGAAAGTCATTTAATCCCCCAAGCATTGATAAGAAAATGTTAGATTTTGAAAGCCAGTCCTTTTTCAGGACTGGCTTTTATTTGTAAAAGAATTAACTTATGTGCAACTAATCTCGCCGGGAAGAGTACTATTTATATAGGAGTGCTATTATGAAATATACTCGAACCTCAATAATTATCATATTCGTTATTGTGTTTCTCTCCCTGAGCGGTTGCGCTGTAGGGAAAATAACGCCCAACCTTTCCCTGCCGGCCGGTTGGTCCGAAGAGAGTTTTCTTCATGATGATCTGACCCGCTGGTATAGGATCTATATCCCGGATCCGCTGCCGGAGAATCCAGCCTTGGTTCTATACCTCCATGGGGGAACATTGAGCATGCGCTCGCTCTTTTCATCCCTGGTAGATGGCACAAAAACCTGGTTGGAGATCGCAGAGGCTGAAGGTGTGGTCCTGTTGGTGCCCAATGGCGTAAACCCTGAAACAGGGGATACATTTGGCAATGATCAGAATTGGAATGACCTCCGACCCGATCAGGCAGCAGGTCAATCTACTGTAAATGATGTCGGTTTTATTCTGGCATTGTTGAATAAAATTGAAACCGAAGTGCCGATAGATAAAAACAGGATATTTGTTACTGGAGCATCCAATGGCGGATTTATGACCTACCGTTTATTGATCGAAGCCCCGGAACGAATCGCAGCAGGCGCAGCTTTTATAGCCAATTTACCGGAACTGGATGGCGGTTTACCTCTTCCGAAAGAACCTACACCCCTGATGATAGCAAATGGGACCGATGATCCCCTCGTACCCTGGGATGGCGGGATGGTCGGTAAAGATCGGGGAGTGGTCATCTCAGCGGAAGAAACGGTTGATTGGTGGGTATCTGCCAATCGAGCAGATCCAAGCCAGCTGATCAGTCGTTTTTTACCGGAAATCAATCCCGATGATAATTGCCAGGTGCGGATGGATTATTACCCTGCGGCTGATGATGGAGCAGCGGTACTATTTTATGCGATCCTGGGCGGTGGACATACCATGCCTTCGATCGATCACGCCGGCCTGGATAATCGGATTACTCAGCGCTTATTCGGTCCCGTATGCCGCGAAGTGGAAGGTGTCCAACTGGCCTGGGATTTCTTTAACAATCAACCAGAACCTGAACAATAAGGGGGAATTCCTTTTACACCTTTTTTACAATCATTTGATTTCCTTAACATATAAATTTTGTACCATCAGGGTAGTTCACTATTATTTTAGGTCAAGGAGCAGACCATGAATAAAAAAGCGATCTGCCTCATTATAGTTTTAGTCTTATTAGCCTCCCTGCAGTTAGCCTGTTCGTTTAGCGATTTGTTGGGAAACCTGGAACAAGACACAAATCAGTTTGGATCCCAGGAAAGTAATTCCCAAGGGAATCAGCCTTCCCAGGACGGAGAAGATCAAGGAAACGACTCAAACGATGAGTCCGGCCAACAGGACTCATATCCAGCTGCCAATCAATTCGGCTGCACCAACGCCTTCACCGAATCCAGCAATATTCCTGACGGAAGTGAGTATCAGGCCGGGGATGCAGTAGAAGCCTCGATTACACTGACCAACACCGGAACCTGCGACTGGAGCATGGCTTATAGCCTGGTCATGGTCGGTGGTGACCTGACCCCGTCCAGCGAAGAGCTCCCGATTCTTGGTGAAGTAGCTCCCGGCGAAAGCATCATTGTAGGTGTCGAATTCAGCGCACCTTCCCAGGACGGCGTTTATCTCTCAGTATGGAAGATGGACGATGGTCAGAGTGGGATCTTTGGCATGGATCATCCCCTTGATGCCCCGCTGCGGATAAAAATTCGAGTTATACCTACTGGGAACCCAGGACCTTCCCCAACCCCTAATCCCACCCCGACCCCCCAACCAGCCCCCCAGGGTAGCAACCCGGATGCTTCTCTTGAGATGGATGGGGTGACCCTGCTGGCCGATCACTGCTACGATCTCACCAGCGGCACGGAAGTTGACTGCAATGACAGCAAAGCCCATATCCGCTACAGCCACGCCACATATGGCTTCTTCGCTGGACATAATATGACCGGTGGCCAGAATAGCGACCTTTCTGAGAATCAGAATGACGAGCCTGCAAAAAGTGATTGTGAAAATGTATCCTATTACCCCTTGCCGCATCCCGTTGAAAGTGGAATGTACTTCTGCTTCAAGATCGAATCTGTGGCCAGCACAGTATACGGTTGGATCCGGATCGAAAGTTATAACGATAATGGCGTGACTTTCGATTTCCTGACTTTCAAGGCCGATCCCCCCACGGTGACTGTCAACACCAACCTCTTTGTGGAAACCCAGGGACAGCAGATCACCCTCGCAGAAGGACAATGTTACGATGTCTGGAATGGTGAAAAGAACCTGGGCTGCAGCGGTACTTTTGCCGGCTTCCTCTTTGAAGAAGTCACCAAAAAGAGCTTGCAGGTCAGCCAGATCTCTCCTAATGATATGTACTTCTCGGCAGCCATGAGCTCAGAGCCAACCAAATCCGAATGCATGAGTGCCAGCTACAACACCACACCGATCTGGCCCATCCAGGCGACTAGCTACTACTGCTACCAGTTTGTGCCAGGCTCTATTGCCTACTACGGCTGGATGCGGCCGACCTCCTTCAACCTTGGAGGCTTGACATTTGATTATCTGACCTGGGAGAGTTCGCCTTAATACCCGAGGGATCTCAAATATAACAAACCCTCAGTAATCTGGACTGAACCCCATAAACAGGACACGAAATAAAAACACCTCTCGTATAATAAAT
>CAYORF010000023.1:0-31982 GCA_964406305.1 uncultured Anaerolineales bacterium
GTAATTGATGCAGAGATCCCAGCTGTTTCTCAAGGCCAAGGACCGGATGAAGGAACCCATGAAGAAACGGTGGAAGCTTTATCTGACAGTGATATGACAGAAGCGGAAAGCCAGGGAATTCTCTTCATGCGAGAAGAGGAAAAATTGGCCCGCGATGTATATCTTGCCCTGGCTGAAACCTGGAACATGAATATTTTCAGCAATATTGCCAGAAGTGAACAAACCCATATGGATTCAGTTCTAACCCTGATCGAAATGTTCGATCTTGAGGATCCTGTTGGAGATGCTGAAAATGGTGTATTTGAAAACCAAGACCTTCAGACTTTGTATGATGATCTTGTTGAACGCGGCAGTCTAAGCCTGGATGAAGCTATGTTGGTTGGGGGAGCGATCGAGGAAATTGATATCCTGGACCTGCAAAACTATCTAGCAGAGACAGAAAATGGTGCCGCGATAGCGGTTTACCAGAATCTACTGATGGGATCTATCAATCATCTGAGGTCATTCGTGAGAACATATGAACGCCAGACCGGAGAAAGTTATCAGCCTCAATTCATGAGCCAGGAAGCATATGATGAGCTAATGTCCAGCAATGCTGATCGCGGTAATGGTGGCGGGATGGGAATGAACGCGGCTCCCCAGGGCAGGGGACAGGGAAAAAATTAATTCTCAGATTCATGTAACAAGTCTCAAGAGCATCTCAAACGAAGAGATGCTCTTTTTGTTTTTGTTGTTCCCAAATCCGCTCTATCAACCCACAGTTAAAACTGTGGGCTGATGAAAAGCAAATCACCATCAATGGTGATTCGAAAATACAATATCGAAGTCCCACCCCGATGGGACTTGTGTAATAGCAGCTCACGGTTTCAATCGTCTGTTGGCAAGGAAATTGTCTTTGTTATTTGTAATTGATGCCGGGCGAGCTGGTGCTCCCCCTTGAGCACGGATTGTGCAATCCGGTCTTCTCGTCTTCCGTCTCCAGTCAGGATGCGCAGCATCCACCGGCCTCCCATCTACGGTCTCCGATCTACCCCTCCTCGCTTGACATTCGTACATCCCTCAACTACAATGTTTGGGCAAAAAAAGGGGCCTGTAGCGCAGTTGGGAGCGCGCATCAATCGCACTGATGAGGTCGCGGGTTCGAATCCCGCCAGGTCCACTCCGGTTGACGAAGCAGCACTAACCGAGTAAAATATTTCCTGATAGTCCAAGGGCCCATGGCGCAGTTGGGAGCGCGTCTCAATGGCATTGAGAAGGTCGTGAGTTCGAGCCTCACTGGGTCCACACACAACGGCACTTCCGGAAGGAAGTGCCCATATATTTATAAACCGGGAGTAGTAGATTATCTGCCAGAGATGTGTGATCAACGGCTGAAAAAATTACCAGTGGTGTTTGCAGAACGCCAAAAAAATCGAACTCGCCTGGCACGCAAAATTGCGTGGATCTGCCCCTGAAATTAAGTAAGGAGCAGCGCTTCTGCCCGATAAAGCAGCCCCAAGTGGTGGCGCAAGGCGTCACAATCAGGGTGGTACCACGAAGTTAGACCTTCGTCCCTGACCGGCGAAGGTTTTTGTTTTAAGCAATCAATCTGATATTTATTTTTCAGGTTTTCATTAGAAGGATGTGAACTATGGCTAGAGAATATAACCCAAATGAGATTGAGTCCAAGTGGCAAAAAAAATGGGAAGCCGATGGTCTCTATGAGGCTAATATTGATGAAACCAGGGAGAAATATTATGCATTGACAATGCTGCCTTATCCCTCGGGTGACCTGCACACAGGACATTGGTATGCTATGGCTCCCTCGGACGCCCGGGCTCGATTCAAACGCATGCAGGGCTATAATGTCATGTTCCCGGTTGGATTTGACGCATTTGGCCTTCCGGCAGAAAACGCCGCCATCGCTCGCGGAATACATCCCAGGGAATGGACCTATAAAAACATTCAGAACATGCGGTCCCAAGTGAAGCGTATGGGTACGATGGTTGATTGGCGCCGGGAAATGATCTCCTCGGATCCGAAATACTACCGCTGGACCCAGTGGTTTTTCAGTCAGCTTTACAAAAATGATTTGGCCTATAGAAAATATTCCCCCGTGGATTGGTGTCCCCAGTGTAATACCACCCTTGCGCGTGAACAGGTCCATGGTGATGACCGCCACTGCGAACGTTGTAATACACCGGTAATTAAGAAAGACCTGGAACAGTGGTTCTTTAGAACCACTAAGTATGCCGACGAACTTATCGACTTTTCACAGATCGATTGGCCGGACCGGGTTAAAACCCTGCAAACTAACTGGGTGGGTCGCTCGGAAGGAGCTGACGTAATCTTCAAAACTGAAGATGGCGATGATCTGACCGTTTTCACGACCCGACCTGATACGTTATGGGGAGCTACTTTTATGGTGTTGGCCCCGGAACATCCCCTGGTAGAAAAGGTCACATCTGATGAACAACTAGAAGCTGTGAAGAAATATCGGGAGGACGCCATCCTGAAAACCGAGATACAACGCGCCTCGGTGGATAAGGAAAAAACAGGTGTGTTTACTGGTGGATACGCGATAAACCCGGTTAACGGTGCTCGCATCCCGATCTGGATCGCCGATTATGTCATGATGGGATACGGCTTTGGCGCTATCATGGCTGTTCCTGCCCATGATGAACGTGACTTTGCTTTTGCCCGCCAATTTGAACTGGAGATCATCCCAGTGATCCAGCCAGAGGGTGAAAACTTTGATGGAAAAACCATGCCGGAAGCTTATGTGGGACCCGGCCTGATGATCAATAGCGCTCAATTTGATGGCACTGCTGTGACTGATGATAAAGGACGCAAGAATCCTGGCCTGGACAAGGTGATCGATTGGCTGGAAAAGGAAGGCTTGGGGGAAGAAGCGATCAGCTACAAATTACGTGACTGGCTGATCTCCCGCCAACGCTATTGGGGCGCGCCAATTCCTATGGTCTATTGTGAAGAGTGTGGCTGGAACCCGGTCCCGGATGAGGAACTGCCGGTGATGCTGCCGGATGATGTTGAGTGGCAGCCCACTGGCGAAAGCCCATTAAAGCTGCACCCAACCTGGAAGGATACCACCTGTCCCAAGTGCAGTAAGGCAGCTATCCGGGAAACGGACACCATGGATACTTTCATGTGTTCTTCCTGGTATCACCTGCGCTATTTGAGCCCGGATTATGACCAGGGACCTTTTGATCCTAAAGAATATGATTACTGGATGCCGGTGGACCTCTATACAGGAGGCATAGAACACGCCACAATGCATTTGATGTACACCCGGTTTTTCCATAAAGCATTGCGGGATATGGGCATCACGGAAGGCGACGAACCAATGACCATGCTGCGGAATCAGGGTATGGTGCTAGGGGAGGATGGAGAGAAGATGTCCAAGTCCCGGGGAAATACTGTTGCTCCAGATGATTTGGTGAATAAGTATGGCGCTGATACGGTAAGGAGTTACTTGATGTTTTTCGCCCGCTGGGATCTGGGTGGACCTTGGAACAGCCAGGGCATCGGCGGCACGGAACGTTGGCTGTACCGGGTTTGGAAACTGTATACTGAACCAGCGGAGAATGGGGAGCCTGGTGAAGAATTAATGCGGGATATCAAACGCGATCTGCACACAGCATTGGATAATATAACCAAGGACTATGAGCGGGTAGATTTCAACACCATCATATCAACTCTGATGGAGCTCCTCAACAATATGGTGGATGCCAAACGCAATGGCGCAGGCAATTCACCGGAATGGCGAGAAATCATAGAAATCTATCTGTTAATGATGGCACCGGCAGTGCCACATATTGCAGAAGAACTCTGGACGGAGCAATTGGGCAATGAATATTCGATCCACAACCAAAAATGGCCAGAAGCAGACCTTGAACTGATGGCAGTGGAGGAGATCACCCTGATCGTTCAGGTCAACGGAAAGCTGCGTGATCGTATAGTGGTCCCGGTGGATATCAGCAAGGAAGAAGCTGAAAAGACCGCCCTGGCCAGCCCTGGAGCGGAGCCATATCTGGAAGGAAAAGAGATCAGGAAGGTTATTGTGGTTCCGGGTAGGTTGGTGAATATCGTTGTGTAAAGCGTAAAGTATAAGGCGTTTTTGGAGGTGATATGATATCACTTGACCGTTACGCTAACGCTTATAATAATCTGTCAATAAGAAAGCTGTGAGAGTCCGAAAAACACAGCTTTCTTTGCGTATAGCCAATATGAAATAACCTTTCAGCGTGGGATTTCCGTCAGATTACGAAAAGGGGAATGGGGTATACTAGGGACGGAATCTCAATATTCATCTATCTAGTTTACATAACAGGAAAAAACCCAATGAAAAAAAAGATTGTGAAATCAGATAAAGCTCCAGCAGCACTTGGCCCATATTCAGTTGCTGTAAAAGCCGGACATGTTGTTTTCACTGCCGGTCAGTTAGGAATAGACCCATCAAGTGGAAATTTCGTTGAGGGTGGAATAGAAGCGCAAACCCGCCAAGCCTTGGAAAATATTAAAGCTGTTCTGGAAGCCGCTGGAACCAAAATGTCCAAAGTTGTAAAAACTACAGTATTTCTACTTGATATGAATGATTTCGGGGCTATGAATGGAGTTTACGGGGAATATTTCACAAAGAAATTTCCTGCCCGCTCCGCTGTCCAAGTAGCCCGTCTTCCAAAAGATGGGTTGGTGGAAATTGAAGCAATCGCTCTGCTAGATTGAGACTATTTAAGAAAATATTAAATAATCTATGACTGGCGAATTGATCCTCCTGGTGGACGACGAACCCAATATAATCGAATTGGCCCAGCTCTATCTAGAACGGGAAGGTTACCGCATTATCACTGCGTCAAACGGAAAAGCCGCTCTTAATGCAGTTGAAAAAGAGAGGCCGGCCTTAATGGTGTTGGATGTGATGATGCCTGAAGTTGATGGCTTGGAAGTCTGCCGCACCTTAAGAGGAAAGAAGGATCCGGTGGCAATCCTCATGCTAACAGCCCGGGACGAAGATATAGATAAGATCCTGGGGTTGGAACTGGGCGCGGATGATTATCTTACTAAACCCTTTAACCCCCGAGAATTGGTTGCTAGAGTTAAGGCCGTTCTGCGGCGCAGCTCAACCCTGAGTGATTTAACAAATGAAGAACAGATCCAGTTTGGGGATATCTTGATTGATCCTCGTCGCCGAGAAGTCCGAATCGGTGGACAGCCGGTCAAAATTAGAACTCAGGAGTTCGATCTACTATACACGCTGGCCCGGCATCCTGGCATTGTCCTTAGCCGGGATCAACTTTTGGATCAGGCCTGGGGTTATGACTATTATGGAAATACACGCACTGTTGATGTACACATTGGCCACCTCCGAAAGAAATTATCCGGATCCAATGTAAAAATTGAAACAGTTACCAAGGTAGGATATAAGTTGGTCCAGTAAATTTTGTGGACCCGATAATCCATGTATACTTCTCTGCGTGCTCGGTTGTGGTTGACTTATGCCATCCTCATTCTTCTGATCCTCAGCATCCTTGGGGTCGGGATTTTTGTTTATATAATTCGCCACCCCCTGATCGACCGTCAAGCATTGGGCAGGTTGGATGCCGCCCTGACTGTAATCCAACGCCAGATCAATGAACGCTCAATCCTACCCAGGGAGTATCAACAATATCTCAATCGCATCAGTGATTCCCTGGCTATTCGTTTGATACTATTTAATTCTGAAAAGGATACTATCCTGGATTCAGAGCCAGAGAGTCCAGCCATCATCTGGACAAATGATGATCTCTCTCTCCAAATGAAAGGCCAGATTGATGACATGGATGGCAAAACCTGGTTGTACAGTTCCTGGGTTATGCCCAAAGGAGATCTCCTGGTTTTGGTTCTTCCCCGCCAGGGCGGTTTACAATTATTACGCAGCCCTCAACTCAGGGAGACACTGAGAGAAGATTTTTTGCCCTCTTTCCTTCGAGCTGGATTAGTAGCATTTGTTCTGGCTGTGATCTTTGCGGCTTGGATGGGGAACTGGATAGTCAAACCATTACAGACCATTGAAGAGGCCTCGCGCAATTTGTCGAATGGAGATTACCAACAAATTCCCCTGCAAGGTCCAGATGAAGTACAGGCTTTAGCTGGAGCGTATAATGAGATGATTGATCAAGTCCAAGCATCCCAGCAATCCCAGCGCGATTTTGTGGCTAATGTTTCCCACGAATTGAAAACTCCCTTGACCTCCATTCAGGGATTTTCCCAGGCTATGCTGGATGGCACCGTAGATTCTGGACCTGCCCTGACAAAAGCTGCAGGGATAATTAAAACCGAAGCAGACCGAATGTACAGACTGGTGGTAGATTTGCTTGATCTGGCTCGATTCGATGCCGGTACAATAGTCTTGGATCGTAAGGCGCTCGAGTTGAGTAAATTGCTCACTCATGTGGTCAATCAGCTAATTCCTCAGGCCGCAGAAGCCAGAGTGAAGCTCAGCCTGGATGTAGATCCCCTGCCTACTTGTGTAGGTGACGAGGATCGTTTGGCGCAGGTCTTCACTAATCTAGTGGATAATGCCATTAAACACACTCCGGTAAACGGCTTTGTAAAACTCAATGCCAGGAGTGAAGCAGGGCTGGTCCGTGTTAAGATCATTGATAGCGGAAAAGGTATTCCTGAGGAACATTTAGGCCGGATATTTGAGAGATTTTATAAAGTAGATGGTTCTCGTAAAAAAGAAGGCAAACCCGGAACCGGATTAGGTTTGGCTATTGCCCAGCAGATCGTCCAGTCCCACGAAGGCGCGATTTCTGTCCGTAGCACTCTGGGCGAAGGTTCTGTATTTGAGGTAACCATCCCGGTTGTAAAAGCTGATGACCAAACAGTTCTGATGGATATAATCGAATAAACCTTTTATGAAAGTATCCTTGATCATCCCCTGTCTGAACGAAGAAAAGACCATCCAGGATCTTCTGGCGGCTATATGTGAGCAGGATTTCCCACTAACAGACCTGGAAGTCATCATCGCTGATGGCATGTCAAAGGATAAGACTCGTGCTAAGATCCGGGAATTTGCTGAAGGCGTACCGGAACTGGAGATCAGAGTAATAGATAATCCAAAAAGGAATAGATCTGCTGCATTGAACCTGGCGATCAAAGCCGCTATGGGCGATTATATTATCCGTATGGACGCCCATTCGTTTCCTCATCCCAACTATATTAAATACTGCCTGAGAGATTTAGAGGCGGGGCTAGGGGATAATGTGGGCGGGGTGATCCAGATCAAACCTGCCAATCAGAGTTGGGTAGCACAATCAATCGCTGTTGCAGCCGGACATCCCCTTGGTGTAGGAGACGCCAGTTACCGGATTGGCTCGAAAGCTCGAGAGGTTGACACGGTTGCTTTTGGCGCCTACCACAAATCCTTGATCGATAAGATCGGTGGATATGATGAGACCTTATTAATCAATGAGGATTACGAATTCAATGTTCGGGTCAGAAAAAATGGTGGAAAAGTTTGGCTGGATCCGGATATTTCGGCTTCTTATGTTGCTAGATCTAATTTCAAGGACCTGGCCATCCAATATTGGGATTATGGTTACTGGAAATTAATTATGTTACTGCGCTACCCGGATACTTTTCGCTGGCGCCAGCTATCCGGTTTTTTTGTACTCAGCTGGATTGGCCTGGGATTCCTGAGTGTTTGGTTTTTATGGGCACGATGGTTGCTCTTCATTGAAGCGTTTATCTATGGCGCAGCCTTGGTATACTCAGGAACTAAAGTAGCCCTTTCGAAAAATAAGGATTTTCTTATATTTGGATTGCCTCTGGCAATCGTGATAATGCACTTTTCATGGGGAAGTGGGTTTTTGTGGAGCCTGATTCGCACTTCTTTTGATAAAATAGTCAAGAAATCAAAAGGTTCCTTACCTGAGAAATTATGAGTCCAAATTCATTTGATCCTCAAAAAGATCGCCGCTTCCGCTTCCGTTTTGTTGAAAGACGGGTCATGTTGTTGAATGGTGATGTCATAGCGGAAATTCTTGCACTGATTGTAACTTTATGGGTCTGGGGTAATCAATCCCAACCAAATGGTTTAACTCTTTCATTTATATTGGAATGGGTACCGGGTTGGTTCTACCTTCTGCCATTCATTTGGCTCTTCTTGATGATCGAGCTGCATGATGTACGAAAGGCCAGCAGTTGGGTCCATACTTTTCAGGGAGTAGCGACAGCAGCCCTAATTGGTTCGGTTCTCTACTTAGGAATTTACTTTACTTCACCTCCGGAATCTCTCCCCCGGACTGGTGTCGCTGTTTTTATTATCAGTTCTATTATCTTTACTTTATTATGGCGATTCTTTTATATTCGGGTCCTGACAACAGAATTGTTCTTGCCGCGGGTCTTGCTTGTTGGCGGTGGAGTTTCAGGAAAGATCCTATTAAAGTCATTTAATAAAATTGACCCCAAACCATATTACATCATTGGCATTATTGATGATGATCCGAGTAAATTGGGTGCGGAGATAGAAGGTTACCAAGTATTGGGAGAAGGATCCGACCTTCTGGACGTTATCAGAAAAGAAAAAATATCAGATATCATCGTAGCTATTACAGGAGCGATCAAAGGTGCTACTTTCCAGGCGGTGCTAGATGCCCAGGAGTTGGGTATAGAAATCACCCGCATGCCAGTGGCCTATGAAGATTTGAATCAAACAGTCCCCATCCGCATCCTGGAAACGGACTGGATCCTGCGGTCCTTTGTGGATGATACCGGTGCAAGTGGTACTTATCATGTTGCTAAACGGATCTTGGACGTCGTGGGAGGGTTGATCGGTGTTGGGATATTTCTGATTATATATCTCCCGATTTCTTTTTTGATCTTCGTGGACGACGGACTGCCAATCTTATACCGCCAAGAAAGGTTGGGCCAGGGCGCAAAACCCTACAAGATCATTAAGTTCAGGACGATGGTCAAAGATGCTGAAGTGGACGGCGAAGCCAAATGGGCCAGTGACGGAGATCAGCGAATCACCAAGATTGGCCGGTTCCTTCGAAGAACCCACCTGGATGAGTTCCCACAATTTATCAATGTCCTGAAAGGTGAAATGAGTCTGGTTGGTCCACGTTCGGAAAGACCCAGCCTGATTAATAAGCTTCAAAAAGATGTTCCTTTTTACCGGGCTAGACTGCTGGTGAAACCAGGAGTTACTGGTTGGGCTCAAATCAATTACGGCTATCCGGAAACAGTGGATGAAACTATCGATAAATTGGAATACGATCTGTATTACATCAAGAACAGGACTATCTTACTGGATCTGCGTATTATCTTAGGTACACCCGCTACGATCTTTGGTTTAAAAGGAAAATAAATACTATGCCAACCTCTTTGGTTACCGGTGGCGGCGGGTTTATCGGGTCGCATCTGGTTGATGCTTTACTGGCTCGTGGTGATGTAGTCCGGGTGCTGGATAATTTCTCAACAGGAAAACGAGAAAACCTCAAACATAATATTGAGAAAATACAATTACTCACAGGGGATCTGCGCGATAGCGAGGTCCTTAGAGAGGCTGTCCAGGGAGTTGATTATATCTTTCATCAGGCAGCTTTTGTTTCAGTCCCCCAGTCTATGGAAGACCCGGATTCCTGTTTTGATATCAATGTCAATGGAACGGGAAAATTACTTGCAGCAGCCAGAACGGCTGGTGTCAAACGAGTAGTGCTGGCCTCCAGTGCGGCTGTCTATGGTGAGAATGAAGCAGTACCCCTTTCAGAAGATGAAGAACCGGATCCGTTATCTCCGTACGCAGCCTCAAAATCAATCAATGAGATCTACGCTCGTTTATTTACCAAACATTTGGGATTGAATGTAGTTGCATTGAGATATTTTAATGTCTATGGCCCTCGCCAGAACCCGGCTTCGGATTATGCGGCCGTTGTCCCGATATTTATTAAAATCCTGGAAGATGAGGGTGAGCCAGTAATTTTTGGCGATGGATTGCAAACTCGTGATTTTGTGTACATCGCTGATGTTGTACAGGCAAATATTCAAGCATCTGAGTCTGTCAAGGCACCAGGTAAAGTATTCAATATCTGTTCAGGCCAAGAGATCAGCCTGTTGGATCTGATCGAAAAGTTGTCAACCATCTATAACAGGAAAATTCTGCCCTCATTCCAGGAAGCCAGACCGGGGGACATCTATCGTTCCCTGGGTAATCCCAATAAGGCTCGGGATATACTCGAGTTTTCATCTGCCACCAGTATTATTGATGGGTTGGATGAAACAGCTGCCTGGATGAGAGGATCCTTTTCCGGGTAAATTCAATCAATATAGTTTGTAATAGTGTAAACTTATGCCCTCAGTTTCCCACCAGCAATGGAACGAATTTATCAATGACTGCCCACAGGCTCATATACTGCAAAGCCCTGCCTGGGGAGATCTGAAATCCCAGTTTGGTTGGGAGAGCTGTTGGGTTATTCATGGTAAATTGGGTGCTCAGGTTTTATTCCAGAAGATTCCCCTGGGTTATCAAGTGGCTTATCTACCGCGTGGACCAATCTCTCCTGAGGGAGAGGTTTTTGGTCATCCTGATTGGACAGGTTTTCAGAACGATCTGGATAACCTTTGTCGTCAGAGAAAGGCTGTTTTCTTAAAAATCGAACCAGATTGCTGGCATGAGGATGATTCCCCGGCCTGTTCACCTCCTGCGGGTTATAAAATCAGTCCCCACAGCATCCAACCACCCCGAACAATTTTGATCAGCCTGGACGGTACCGAAGATGAGATACTGGCTCGTATGAAGTCCAAGACTCGCTACAATATTCGCCTGGCTGAGAAAAAAGGCATAACTATCCGCCAACTTGATGATGTGGAACCGTTTTATGGTTTATTAGAAAGTACTTCTGATAGGGCTGCCTTTGGCATCCATACTAAAGAATATTATCGAAGTGCTTTTGAACTTTTCCAGAAGAGTGGGGAATGCCATCTATTCCTTGCTGAATATGAGGGTCTCCCATTAGCCAGCATTATGGTGTTTATAAAGGGCAACCGGAGTTGGTATTTTTACGGTGCATCATCCAATCAACATCGCGACCGAATGCCCACTTACCTGGTGCAATGGGAAGCCATGCGTTGGTCCAAAGAACGGGGCTGCCTGAATTATGATCTTTGGGGTGTGCCGGACGAGGATTTTGAAACTTTGGAAAAAGAATTCACTGAACGGAATGATGGCTTATGGGGTGTCTACCGTTTTAAACGTGGATTTGGGGGTGAGCTGAAAAGGGTTTGTGGACCCTGGGACAGGGTTTATAATCCGGCCTTATATTTTCTGTATACTCTCCGGGCCAGAGTTAAAGCAGGTTAAGAGAATCCGATGGTTCAATATTCCTGGAATCAGATTATAAGTGGGTTTGAAAACCCCCATCTACTGCAAACTTCCCAATGGGCAGAAGTAAAAAGCCATTCAGGTTGGAAGCCGCATTTCTTGGTCTGGCAAACTACCAATCAAGGGCTGGTATTGATCGTATCTGAAACTGGGCAATTCTCGGTTGTAAACACGGCAGCAGCAGCTTTGATCCTGGAACGCCAGGTCCTGCCTGGATTTTCAGTAATGTATTCTCCCAAGGGACCTTTACTGGCAGATTGGACGAACAGTTCTCACAGAGAGCAAATATTCTTGGATCTGGAGCTTTACACGAAAGAGGCAAACGCGATCCAATTGAAGATCGATCCTGATCTTGAGCTCGGAAGGGGAGTGTCGGGAGAAGAAGGATCCATTGAGTACCCGATTGGGCTGGAAATCCTGGAAGAACTTGGCCAGCGGGGCTGGCTGTTTTCGCAGGATCAGATCCAGTTCCGCAATTCTGTGTTGGTTGATGTGTTGGAAGACGAAGATCAGATCCTGGCCAGGATGAAATCTAAAACCCGTTACAATATCCGGCTCTCGGACCGCAAAGGGATTACGATCCGCCAGGGGGATGAAAAAGATCTGGCTGACCTCTACCATATGTATGCCAATACATCTGTTCGGGGAGATTTCACGATCCGGAGCGAAGACTATTATCAGGTTTTGTGGCGGACCTTCATGGGTGAAAAATCAGTATCTAAGAAAGACCCAATTGCTCAACCCTTGATAGCGGAATTTGAAGGACAGCCGGTAGCAGGAGCAGTTATCTTCCGCTTTGGTGATCGTGCCTGGTATTTACATGGGATGTCCCTGCCAGAACACAGCGAAAAAATGGCCCCACATTTGATTCAGTGGGAAGCAATGCGCTGGGCTAAATCCCAGGGCTGCAAAGTCTATGATATGTGGGGAGCGCCAGACGTTTTTGATGAATCAGATTCAATGTGGGGCGTTTATCGTTTCAAGCGTGGCTATGGGGGAGAGGTTGTCCGGACGATGGGTGCCTGGGATTATCCAGCCAAACCTTTCATCTATCGTTTATATACAAACTGGGCCCCTAGATTGTTAGAGGTTATGCGCTGGTTTGGAAATCGCCGGACCAGGAGAATCAGTACAGAAGATCCAAATTAGTTGATCCTGAGTAAGGAGGGGGTATGTTCCCAAAATTAAGTTTTGCTCATTTACCAACCCCAATAGAAAAATTGCCCCGTTTATCCAAACTTTTGGGTGGACCAGAATTGCTGATCAAAAGGGACGATCAAACAGGTTTGGCTTTTGGTGGTAATAAAACCCGAAAGCTGGAATACCTGATGGCATCGGCTGTTAATGAAGGTGCTGACACGGTCTTGTCTACTGGAGCAGCCCAATCCAATCACTGTCGTCAAACTGCCGCCGCCGCCGCCCGATGTGGATTGGCCTGTACCCTGGTGCTGGTTGGACCAGAACCTGAACAAGCTTCAGCAAATCTCTTTCTCGATAAGATCCTGGGAGCAAAAATTATCTGGACAGAAAAGAGCAACAGGGATGAAACACTTCAGAAGACTTATGATGGCGTGAGGGCTGATGGTAGAAAACCTTATTTGATCCCATATGGTGGATCCAATGCGGTGGGTGCTTATGCCTATTTCCAGGCCTATAAAGAATTCCAGGACCAAATGAAAAATGAGCTGCCTGATTGGATCGTATTTGCTTCATCCTCTGGCGGCACTCAGGCCGGGTTGGTTGTAGGTGCTGGCCAAGAAAATCATTCAAAGGTCTTTGGCATCAGCGTGGATGAAACCGAAGCCCAACTTAAGGAAAACGTAATAACCATTGTCCATGATCTAGCAAGCCATATGGGGCAGGGATTGGAAATATCTAAGAATGATTTATTGGTCAATGCGGATTACACAGGTGATGGGTATGGGATCATGAATGAAAATGATAGAGAGGCCATTCACCTTTTTGCTTCGAATGAAGGTATTCTGCTTGATCCGGTCTATACAGGACGGGCAGGGGCTGGGTTGATCGATTTGGTCAGGAAAGGGTTTTTCAAGAAAGGGGAACGGGTCTTATTCTGGCATACAGGAGGAACTCCCGGATTGTTTGCCGACCGGTATCTTCCTCATATTTAATCGATCAATAATATTCAACGGGACTAATAAAAAATTCATATACCATATATAAGAAAATCTTTTCAAGATTGGACGTCTGTATTAGAAAATCCGAACTGTTCTATGGTAAAATTTTCAGTTGATACGATGAATTAATTGTGAATTCATGAACAGCTTCTGTGCAAGGAGAAGACATGCTTTCTTATTGGGTGTACATCGCAATTTTTTTGGTAGTAGCAGTAGCAGTACCTATCGTAGCCGTTGGCCTTCCGGCCTTGATCTCCCCTAAAAAATCCAGTAAACGAAAAGAAGAAGTTTACGAATGTGGTATTGAGACGACGGGCAATATCCGGGTTCAGTTGAAGTCCCAATATTATATCTATGCCTTGATCTTCCTGGTCTTTGATATTGAAACGATTTTCCTTTTCCCCTGGGCGGTTTCCCTTGGGAAACTTCCGTTATATGCAGTTTTTGAAGGTGTGGTATTTATCGCTATTCTATTTGCAGGCCTGATCTACGCGATACGAAAAGGCGTGCTGGCCTGGTCCTGATAGATCGCCAGGTATTTGCAGGAGATATTCATGGCTGATTTGATTAACCTGATTGAAAACTGGCTTGAGACCTTGATGCTGGGGTGGGGCGCGTCAGAAGAATTAACTCTCTTTATCCTCCAAGTCATTGGGAGTGTCCTGGTAGTCATCATCTGTTTTTTGATCGTGATTGCCCTGATCTGGGTCGAACGAAAATTGGCAGGACGCATCCAGGATCGATTTGGGCCAAACCGGGCTGGACCTTTTGGGATTTTCCAGTCATTTGCAGATATTATCAAGATTTTCACCAAGGAATACATCACTCCGGAAGGCGCTGAAAAGGGTTTTTATAATGTCGCGCCTGTTCTTGCTATTGCCTCTGTCCTGGCGATCTGGGCTGTTTTCCCATTTGCAGTTAACGTTATTGGAGCTGATGTCCATGTCGGTGTTTTATACATCGTCGCTGTGGGTTCATTTGGCATCCTGGCCATACTGATGGCAGGTTGGTCATCCAACAATCGCTATTCCCTGCTGGGTGCATCCCGCTCTGTTGCCATGTTGATTTCCTATGAGATCCCTATGATCGTTTCCCTGTTGGTTCCAGTATTGCTGAGCCATTCTATGAAGTTGTCGGATATTATTGGCGCTCAGCAACCCTGGTGGTACCTGATCGTAGCCCCTCTTGCAGCCTTGGTTTTCCTGATCTCCTCCATGGCCGAGATAGGTAAGGCGCCTTTTGATCTATTGGAAGCTGAATCCGAATTAGTAGCTGGTTATCATACCGAGTATTCTGGTATGAAATTTGGTATGTTCTATGTTGCTGAGTTTCTCCATCAATATACAGTTGGTGCGTTGATCACGATCTTCTTCCTGGGTGGTTGGGGTGGACCTATGGCAATTCAATGGCCAATCCTGGGCTTCATCTATTTCCACATTAAAACCTTCGTGGTTTATCTGGTGATCTCCTGGATCCGGCTCTCATTGCCCCGTATTAGAATTGATGAAATGCTTAACCTGAACTGGAAATTCCTTATTCCAGTTTCTTTTATTAACCTGGTAGCGATTGCAATTGCTGACCGGGTCATGATGGACATTGACCTTGCCCGATGGATCTATGTAGGGATTATGTTCGGGTTGAATATTTTCATCCTGATTGTTTCGCTTTTCTTGGCTGGAAAAGCCCGACCAGAAGTTGAACGGGTAACTTTCCCTTCCAGGCCCGTTGCAGTCCCGCCTGGCACGAAAAGCAAGTAGGCGTTTAAAGGATAATCCTATGGTACCAGTACTTGTATTCGCGGCAGTCAGCCTGGTGACACTTGGTGCAGCTATTGCTGTCGTGACAAATAAAAATGTTCTCCACAGTGCTTATTTCCTGGTACTTGCTTTTGTAGGTGTTGCCAGTATTTATGTGCTTCTAGAAGCGCCCTTTATTGCAGTAATTCAGGTTCTGATATATATAGGCGCTATTTCCATTCTGATCATATTTGCGATTATGTTGACCCGCAGGTTGATGAGCAAGGATATGGAGCAGCGCAATCATCAATGGATCTGGTCTGCTTTGGGTGCCCTGGTTCTTTTTGGAGTCCTTGGCTGGCTCGTATACAGCGCCAATTGGCCTGTAGTCGAAGGGGCAGTTCCACAGGATCCAATCACTCTCATGGGCCAGGAATTACTTACCACATATGTGGTCCCATTTGAGATCGCATCAGTTTTACTGCTGGCTGCCCTGGTGGGATCGATCCTGATCGGACGGGAAAATGATCAAGAGTCAAGGAGTGCAGAATGAGTATTCCTCTTAATTGGTTTTTAGTCCTCGCAGCGGCTTTGTTCAGCATTGGGTTATATGGTGTATTATCACGCCGTCACGCGATAGGAATTTTGATGGGCATTGAATTGATGCTCAATGCAGTTAATATCAACCTTGTGGCTTTCTGGCGCTATATTGATCCAGCTAAGATAACCGGACAGATCTTTGCGTTATTTGTCTTCACCGTGGCAGCTGCAGAGGTTGCAGTGGGTTTGGCCCTGGTGATAGCGATCTACCGCAACCGTGATACCGTGGTTGTGGAAGAGATCGATTTATTGAAAGAATAAAAGAGGAAATATATGAAAGAATTCTTCTTCAACATAACCTGGATCATTCCAGTTTTACCCTTCCTGGCTTTTTTGATCATTATCCTGTTCACACAGGGGAATAGAAAACTTAGCCACAGCTTAAGCATCGGCTCGATGGTGCTTTCCTGGCTGGTGGGTTGGGGAGTGGTTTTCAGCGCAATAGCGACTCCTCATCTTGGTGAGCATCCTATCCATAAATCTGTACCCTGGTTTGAGACCGGCACAACCGTTTTTGAGATTGGTTACTGGATCGATCCATTGATGGCGATAGCTCTCTTCATGGTGCCTTTTGTGTGTTTGATGATCTTTATCTACTCAGTGGGGTATATGGGTTATGGCACCGACGAAGTTGATCCCAATTATTCCCGCTTTTTTGCCTATATCGCCTTGTTCGCGACCGGCATGCTGGGTCTGGTGATCTCTGAGAACCTGCTGACCCTGTTCATGTCCTGGGAGATTATGGGCTTATGTTCCTATTTGTTGATCGGGTTCTGGTTCGAGAAGAATTATTCTGACCCCAATAAGATTACTCCCCGCCAGGCAGGGTTGAAGGCCTTCCTTGTAACTAAAGTCGGTGACCTGTTCTTGATGCTGGGCATCATTTACCTGTATTCACAGGCTGGCACACTCAGTTACGCTGATACATTATTCAATCACGAATTTTTGACTACTCTCGCTGAAACCCCGGCCCTGCCGATCTTCGGCGGCTGGTCAGCCGCATCTGCCATCGCCCTCCTGATGTTTGGCGGCGCGGTTGGAAAATCAGCCCAGTTCCCCCTGCATGTCTGGCTGCCTGACGCGATGGAAGGTCCCACTCCCGTCAGCGCCCTGATCCATGCAGCGACCATGGTTTCCGCAGGCGTTTTCCTTGTTGCCAGGATCTTTCCGCTCTTGAATATAGTTGTGGAACTGGAACATAATAACCCGACCATGGGAGTCATAGCTTTTATTGGAGCGTTCACCGCAATATTTGCATCTATTATCGCCCTCGCCCAGAATGATATTAAAGGGGTGCTGGCGTTTTCCACCATCAGTCAGTTAGGGTATATGATCGCAGCTCTGGGCATTGGCGCTTACGTAGCTGCTACATTCCATCTGATAACCCATGCTTTTTTCAAGGCACTGCTCTTCATGGGCTCCGGCTCAGTGATCATCGGCTGCCACCACGAGCAGGATATGATGGAATTGGGCGGGTTAAGGAAGAAGATGCCCAAAACCTTCTGGACTTTCCTGGCAGGTGGGCTGGCTCTATCTGGCTTTCCAATCATTACAGCCGGCTTCTGGAGCAAGGATGAGATCCTGGCCCATGCCTGGCATGAATTCCTCCAATATGGAACAGCATCCTGGCCTTTTTTCGTTTGGCTCTTGCTGACCATTGCTGCCTTCCTGACGGCTTTTTACACAGCCCGCCAGATTTCCCTGACTTTCCTGGGTAAACCGCGCAGCCATCACTCTGAGCACGCCCATGAAACACCCAATACCATGACCTTCCCGTTGATCCTCCTGGCTTTCTTTGCCATCACATTGGGGTGGGTGGGTATCCCGGAGGAGATCGTAGGACAGGGCAACAACTGGTTCCACGCCTTCGTAGGCCATGAATATGATCCAACTCCGTTGAGCATTCCGGTAATGTTATTATCATCCGGACTGGCTGTAGGCGGTTTAGGTTTAGGTTGGCTGGTTTACGGGCGGAAACCTCTCGAAGCTGGCCAGATGGATCCCCTGCAGAAAGGGATGGAAAGAATTCGCTTGGGGTGGCTCTATAAAGCCATGCAAAAACGTTTTTACTTTGACGAGATCTATCAGGCCATATTTATCAACGGCTCCATAAAGTTGGCAGATATTTTCTATAATTTTGATTACAACTGGGTGATTAACCCAATCGTTAACGGGGTTGGCGCGGTCACCCGCGGCATTTCCGATATATTCAATAAATTTGACGAAAAGGTTGTTGATGGCCTGGTCAATTTCACCGGTCTCTCAGGTGTGAAATTAGCAGACCTGGGCGGAATAACTGACCTGAAAGTAGTAGACGGTTTTGTGAATGGCATCGCCGATGTCACAGGATGGATCGGAGAGAAAATCTTCCGACCAATCCAGACTGGCAAAGTCCAAAACTACTTGTTGATCCTACTGATATCCATGCTGGCAATTATTGGCGTTTACCTGGTCTATTAGGCCAAATCGAATTACGAGGAGAATATGATGAATTTTCCAGTTTTGAGTGCAATCACTTTTGTCCCATTGTTGATTTCCGTGATCGTTTTGATCATCCCGAAATCTAAAGAAAACCTGATCCGCTGGGTTTCCACGATACTGAGTTTAATCCCATTGGCCCTGGCCATTTATGTTTACTACGTGGTCCAGGCTGATGCGGGAACGATGCAGTTTAGGGAAGAGTATTCCTGGATCCCGGCCATTGACGTGTACTACCGCATGGGTGTGGATGGACTCAGTGCCATAATGCTGGTGCTGACCGCGTTATTATCCACCCTCTGTCTTTACTACTCGATCTATACCATCAAGGACCGGGTCAAGGAATATTATTTCCTTTTCCTGCTGCTCCAGGTTGGTATGACTGGCGTGTTTGTTTCCCTCGACTTCGTTTTCTTCTATGTCTTCTGGGAAATTGGTCTGGTTCCGATGTACCTCTTGATCGGTGTCTGGGGTGGGAAACGACGGATCTATGCATCCATTAAGTTCTTCCTCTACACACTGGCAGGAAGCATGGCCATGCTTCTGGCGATTATCGCTGTCTATCTGAACACTGGGACTTTCAATATCCTGGAGGCAGCTGCCGCACAGCCATTTGCTGGTAATTTTACTGCGGCCGCAGTAGCATTCTGGGCTTTCTTTATTGGTTTTGCGATCAAAGTCCCGATCTTCCCGTTCCATACCTGGCTGCCGGATGCACACACAGAAGCACCCACTACGGGTAGTGTCATCCTTGCCGGCGTTTTGCTTAAGTTGGGTGCCTATGGTTTGATCCGCATCGTTCTTCCCATGTTCCCGGAACAATTTGCATATTTTTCGTATGATGTACCTATCATCCCAATCCTGGCTGTGATAAGTATTGTCTATGGTGCCCTGGTCTGTATGGCTCAGTGGGACCTGAAGAGGTTGATCGCTTATTCCTCCGTGAGCCACATGGGATATGTCACTCTGGGTGTCAGCGCAGCCGCTGCCAGCTTACACGCAGGAGGAGATCCAACGAGCGCAATTATCGCCTTAAACGGTGCATCTTTGCAGCTCTTCACACACGGCATCATCACGGGTGGGTTGTTTTTCCTGGTTGGCATGCTCTACGACCGGGCCCACACACGACAGATCAAAGACTTCGGTGGATTGGGCGTAAAGATGCCTTATTACTACGGCATTATGATGGTGACCGGTTTTGCTTCCCTGGGCCTTCCTGGATTGGCAGGCTTCTGGAGCGAACTCTTTGTATTCCGGGGCACCTTCGCGATCATCCCAGTCTTTGCCATGATCGGTATCCTGGGGCTCATTTTCACAGCTGCTTATATCCTCTGGAAAGTAATCCAGCATGTCTTCCTGGGTGAATTTGACCAGGAGAAATGGGATGCTGCCACTCATAACGCAAAAATCACTGACATGGCAACCTTCGAAAAAGTCACTATGTGGCCATTGGTCATAATAATGGTTTTAGTTGGTTTGTATCCCTCCCTGGTTGTTCGTTTATTGAACGCTGTTTCGACAGCCTTGATCAGCAACTTCTAATGCGATAGAAAGAGAGGCAATAACCGTGCAAATTTTCGTATTTCTACTCCCGCAGCTGGTCCTCTTCTTGAGCGTTGTGCTGGTTTTTGGGATCGACCTGGTGGGATCCAAAGAGAAGAAATGGCTGCCGTACCTGGCGTTAACAGGAGCAGTTATTTCTCTGGGAATTTCCATTTTTCATTATGGCTGGATGGAATTTGAAGAGATTACTGTCCTGGGCGGCATGATCGCCTTGGATTCTTTTTCCCTCTTTTTCCAGATCTTTGCTTCCCTGGTAGCGGTCTTCATCACATTGCTATCCATGGCATATATGAAAGTAAGATCACCTTATCAAGGTGAATATTACAGTTTCATCCTATTAGCCAGTTTTGCCATTTCGCTCCTGGCCCTATCCTCTGACCTGGTGATGATCTTTATCGCTTTTGAGCTGCTGAGTATCTCATCCTACATCCTGACCGGTTTCTTCCGGGATGACCCGAGAAGCAGCGAAGCTTCAATCAAATATTTCTTGTACGGCTCGTTGGCTTCTGCCATGATGCTGTACGGTATGTCCCTTTTGTATGGTGCTACTGCTTCAACTAACCTGGTTGAGATAGCCCAGGGCTTGGTTGGTATCGATCCATCCCTGAATTGGGTTGTGTATTCAGCTATTGTTCTACTGCTGGTTGGGTTTGGTTTTAAAACAGCCACCGCTCCATTCCACCAGTGGTCTCCTGATGCCTATGAAGGAGCCCCAACTCCGGTAACTGCCTTTTTGGCTGTGGGTTCGATCGGAGCCGGTTTTGCTATTTTGATCCGAGTGATGATAACCGCATTGCCGGAATTCCAGATGAATTGGGTGGCTATACTCACAGGGTTATCTATCATTAGTATGACGCTGGGCAATTTAGTAGCCATCAGCCAGAAGAACATCAAACGCATGTTAGCTTACTCAGGGATCGCTCATGCAGGTTATCTCATGATTGGACTAGTCTCCTGGGAAAGCGGCGTCTTAGGGACTGTTTTTGACGGTCTCAGCGGCATTCTGGTCTATCTTTTGGTCTATTTAGCGGCTAATTTAGGTGCTTTTACAGTAGTGATTGCTATTGAACATAAAACCGGTTCAAATCAAATCGAAGATTATGCAGACTTGATCAAACGTTCTCCGTTTTTGGCCGGCACCATGGTAGTGTTTTTACTGTCTTTGATAGGCATTCCCGGCACCGGCGGCTTTGTTGGTAAATTCCTGGTTTTCGGTTCTGCCCTGCGTGCGGAATATTATTTCCTGGCGCTGGTTGCGATTGTCAACAGCGTGATTGCCGGTTTTTATTACCTGAATGTTATCCGCTACATGTTCTTCCAACCCCTGGATGAACCAGCCGGTGAAGAGATCCAAGTACCGGGATCTCTATCCGTAGTTCTGGTTCTGGCATGTGTTTTCACTTTGCTGATGGGTACATTAGCCCAACCCTTCATCCATTTTGTTCAGACCTCTTTGAAATTGGTCCTTTCCTGAGTTATTTTGACGCAGGACGTGAAGTTTTAACATCGAGGAATTATCCGGGAAAACCTGTCTGGTTGACAGCTTTTTGGCTTGTGAGTAAAATACAACAGGTGCAGGTTTTCCATCAGGAGATTTAATTGAATACAGGCGAGGAACAGACTAACCAGGATACAAAATGGCAGGATCGGATCTGGGTGGTGTCTGTAGCAGGGCAGGCAGGACTGTATATTGCTTTCCCGGTCATATTGGGATTTGTTGTAGGATTATTGATTGATCGTCAACTTAATACTGTAATCTTATTTTCTGTTTTACTCGCCATGGCAGGTTTTGGCGGCGGCGTTTTTCTTGTTTATCGCTGGGTACAGACAACAGTTAAAAAACATCTTGTAGAGAGAAAAAAGGAAGATTAAATCCGTATGGAACAGGAACAGGAAAAGAAAAAAGGCAGTGGTTGTTTAGTTAAGCTCATTGTTGGTATTGCAGCTTTAGCCCTGGTCGGCTACGGCCTGGTCATGCCGGGAAAAGAACTTCCCGCGATCAGTCTGGCAGCAGAGCTATTACCCTGGCATCTGCCTATCCCGGGTTTTGAACACGGCATACCCAATACGCTTCCAACAGCCATACTTACATCACTATTTTTGATTATCATCGCTTTTTCTTACTCCCGTGCGGTTAAGAAAGAGGAAAAGACAGGCAAACAAAGCGGTTTGTTAGTTGCAATTGACGCGCTTTATGAGGGTGTCTTTTCATTCGTCGAAACTACGGTTGGAAAGGAAAATGCAGGATTATTTTTCCCTATGATAGGATCTTTTTTCTTCTTTATCCTGTTTGCAAACTGGTCTGGTTTGCTGCCCGGGATGGGATCTATCGGCGTTTACGGATTACACAATGGGGAAATCGAACTTATCCCACTCTTCAGATCGCCAACTGCAGATCTGAGTACAACTATTGGGTTGGCTATCATTACCCAGATTACGGCCCAGTATTACGGATTTAAATTCCAGGGAAAGAAATATCTCAAGAAATTCTTTAACTTCACCGCAGATCCTGACAGCGGCGCGCTGAAACCTATCCTTTCCTTTTCCAATGGATTTGCCGGCATTCTGGAGTTGATGGGAGAATTTATCAAGGTGCTTTCCTTTGGGTTCCGGTTGTTTGGTAATGTTTTTGCCGGGGAAGTGCTATTGATGGTTATAAGCTTCCTGACCGCTTTCCTTGTTGTAGATGTGTTTATTGCTTTGGAATTATTTGTTGGCGCCATTCAAGCGTTGATCTTTTCAATCCTGTCACTGATCTTTTATCAGATGGCAACACAGCATCATTAGTTATTAAGGTAGATTTCTAAAGGAGAAAATTGCATGTCGTATGAAGCCGCAACTCAAATAGCTGCAGCCTTGGCCATCGGATTGGGATCTCTGGGTCCTGGAATCGGTATCGGTTTGTTGGCTGCCAAAGCCATGGAGGCAGTAGGAAGAAATCCTGAAGCCTCAGGCGATGTTCTTACAAATATGATCCTGGCCATTGCATTTGCTGAAGCAATTGCAATTTATGCCCTGGTTGTAGCGCTGGCAATTAAGTTCGTGCCTGTTACACCCCTGGTAGTGCACTAAGGAGGTTACTGTGGGCGAAGCATTAGGAGCCATGGGAATCAATGGCCCATTTTTAATATCCCAAATAGTAAATTTCCTGGTAATGTTCGGTCTGATGACTGTTCTTCTCTGGAAACCTGCCAAAAAGCGCCTCGACGACCGCCGGGCCATGCTGGATAAACAGGTAGAAGATACTGAAGCTGCCGCTAAAGTACGGGAAGAAATTGGTAAGGAACGCGAAGCCGTTCTAGCTGAAGCTAAAAAAGAGGCTGAAAAGATTGTAGCCCAGTCCCAGGACCGGGTTGAATCCATAAAAAACGAGGCCTCAGAAGAAGCTAAAAAGATCATTCAAAAAGCCCAGGAAGATGCCAAAGAGGAAGAAGTGAAGGTGCTTAAAGGTGTCCGCGATCAGGTGGCGATCCTGGCAATTGCAGCAACCCAGAAACTATTGGGCGCTGCCCTGGATGAAAAACACCAGAAAGCACTGGTTGACGAATTCTTCTCAAGCGTAAAATCTGGAAAGGTTGTTGTCCTGGAAGGTGAAAAGTTTGAAGGGAAGTCAGCAGTTATTACCAGTGCCTTACCTCTGACTGATAAAGAAAAAGAGGTCATAGAAAAAGATATTTTAAAGAAAACAGCTGGCGAACCAGAAATCGCTTTTGAGGTGGATCCAGACTTGTTGGGTGGTTTGACCGTCCGTATTGATGACAAGATGTACGATCATTCCGTATCTGCCCAGCTTTCAGGAATGCGATCGCTGTTCAGTTGATTTAGCTGCGGTGTTCTAGTGTACAATAAAAACGCCTGGATATTTGATCCGGGCGTTTTTCTCATCAGTAGAGGAGTGTTTTGTGGTGATCGAAAAGAGGGATCTGAACGAGTTATTTCAGGAAATCCCCCTTCTAAACTCTTTACCAGAACAGCAAGTTCTGGTTTCGGGAATCAAGATCGACTCGCGGGATGTAAAACCGGGTGATCTATACCTGGCGGTCCGAGGTACCCGGGTTGATGGACATGATTATATTCCTGACGCGATCTCACGCGGCGCTGCTGCGTTGGTTGGTTCTTATCCTGCCCATGAGTATGCAGTCCCTTACTTGCAGGTAGAAGACTCCAGAGGGGCACTGGCTCACCTGGCCGCTGCCTGGTATGGTTTTCCCGCCCGCAAGTTAGTTGTGATAGGAGTGACGGGTACGGACGGGAAGACCACAACAGTCAATTTGATTTATCACATCCTTATTGCCGCGGGCTTGAATGCGGGATTGATTTCCACTGTGAACGCAGTAATTGGTGATCGCGTACTAGATACTGGATTTCATGTCACGACACCAGAAGCAATGGATGTGCAGCGCTACCTGGCCGAGATGGTGATGGCCGGCATTACCCACGTTGTTCTGGAAGCGACCTCACACGGGTTGGCCCAAAAAAGAGTCGAAGCATGTGAATTCGATATCGGAGTGGTGACCAATATTACTCATGAACATCTGGATTACCACGGTGATTACCAGGGTTATCTGAAAGCCAAAGCGGAACTTTTCCGCCTGGTTGGAAACTCATTCCCCAAACCCTTGCCAGTGAATAAGATCGCCGTATTGAATGCTGACGACATTTCTTACCCAGCGCTAAAAGATATCAACAACCAGCAGGGTTTAGAAATAGTTGAATATGGGATAAAGGAAGGTGTGGATTTCCAGGCAGGGAAGATCCTAAACCGTCATGATGGGATTGATTTTGAGCTCACCAATAACAATACTAACGTTCCAATCAAGGTTGCATTATTAGGGGAATATAACGTTTCTAACTGCCTGGCAGCAGCAGGGGCTTGTGCGGCCGGTTTGGGTTTGAGCTGGGAATCCATTCAGCATGGTATCAGCAACCTTCCAGGCATTCCAGGCCGGATGGAAAGGATAGATTTCGGTCAGGAATTTCTGGCTGTAGTAGATTTCGCTCACACACCGAATGCGCTAAAAGTGGCAATATCTGCGGGAAGAGAGTTAACCAATAAAAGAGTGATCACTGTATTTGGTTCAGCGGGATTGCGGGATAAAGAAAAAAGACGTTTGATGGCAGAAGTATCTGCCGAGTTGGCAGACCTAACAGTCCTGACTGCGGAAGATCCCCGCACAGAATCTTTGGATAATATCCTGGAAGAAATGGCGGGTGGCATGTTGGAGAAAGGGGGAATAGAGGGGGAGAATTTCTGGCGAGTTCCGGACAGGGGTGGGGCGATCAAGTTCGCCCTGAATCTGGCACAAAAAGGTGATGTTGTGCTGGTTTGCGGCAAAGGTCATGAACAGTCGATGTGTTTCGGTGAAACTGAATTTCCCTGGGATGACCGCACTGCCACAGCATCAGCCCTTGCGGACCAGATGGGAAAACCTGGCCCTGAGATGCCATCATTACCAACAACAGCCAGTTAGCTAATTATTCTCTTTCTTATATCTATAGTTAAACTATCTATTGACAAATTGCACATAGAAGATTAAACTATCCCTGTAATTATTAAATTACAGGGAGGTTTTTATGCCTGGAGGACGAAGGGGAGAACCTGGTCCTTGCCGCCAGCGAAAGAGAAGGGGGCTGCGATTGCTCCTGCGCCCCAGCTTGCTTTTAATGCTATCTGAAAAGGAAGCCCATGGGTACGACCTGTATGATCAGTTGGCTTCATTAGGGTTTGATCCTGGTTGCCTGGACTCCAGTATTCTGTATCGAGATTTACGGGATATGGAAGAAATGGGATTGATTGGATCCAAGTGGGATGACGAGGATAGTAAAGGACCGAAGAGGCGTGTTTACAAGATCCTGGATGCGGGCAAGATTCACTTAGGAGAATGGATCCAGAACCTGGGAAGTATTCAGGACCAGATCAACCAATTAACAATAAGATATCAAAAAACGATTCGTTAAAGGAGAAATAATGAAAATCGCAATATCATCATCAACAGGAAATCCTGATACAGAATTCAGCGCCAGATTTGGCCGATGTGCATATTTCTTGATCGTGGATGAAGGGGAAGACAATTGGGATAAGATCTCAAATCCTGCTGCAAGCGCCCAGGGTGGAGCTGGAACCCAGGTTGTGCAGCATCTTGCTGACCAGGGTGTAGATGCAGTGATTAGCGGAAGATATGGACCGAATGCATATGATGCGCTGTCTGCCGCCGGTATGAAAGCTTACCTGGCCAATTCAGGGACTCCCAGGCAGTTAGTCGATCAGGTTCAGGCAGGGTCATTACGCCAGGCAGCTGGAGCTACTGGAGAAGCTATGCATGGTCAAGGTGGCCAAGGTGGCCGAGGTGGCCGAGGTGGTCAAGGCGGTCGAGGCGGTCGTCGCTAATGAAAAGGATCGCTGTTGCCAGTGGAAAAGGCGGTACGGGAAAGACAACTGTAGCAGTTGCGCTGGCAGAATCTCTTTCAGTGGAAAATGACCAGATTGTCCTGGTTAGTGATTGTGATGTTGAAGCGCCTAACGTCCATCTTTACTTGGATCCGGATTTTGAACAATCAAAGGATGTTAATGTACTTATCCCCCAGATTGAAGAGGATAGCTGCACAGGATGCGGGATTTGCTCTGAGGTATGTCAGTATAATGCCATTATCCTTCTGAAAGACCGCCCCATGGTTTTCCCATCTTTATGCCATGGATGTGGCAGTTGTACGCTGAACTGTCCTGAAAAAGCGATTCGGGAGATCCCGAATCAGATTGGGATCCTTGAACGTGGCATTGGAAATGAGAATATCTATTTACGCCATGGATTGCTTAATCCGGGTGAGCCTTTGACTGTGCCAGTGATTGCTGCCCTGCGGAAATGGAATGATGGATTTTCACCCGAACTTGAGATTATTGATTCCCCCCCTGGGGCATCCTGCCCGGTTGTGGAAGCCATTCGGGGAGTAGATTTCCTGCTTTTGGTAACAGAACCGACCCCATTTGGTTTACATGATTTAAAACAAGCTCACCAGATGGCGAACGAACTTAGCATTAGAACGGGAGTTATCATCAACAGGGATGGAATTGGTGAAACCGATATCCAGGGTTATTGTCGTGAAAATGGCATCCCGTTGTTAATGACTATCCCTCTTGATAGAACGATCGGGGCAGGATTGGCCAGGGGAGATACCCTGCTTGAAATTTACCCTGAATACGGAGATAAGTTTAGAGCATTATATAAAGAAGTTGACCAAATGATAGAGGAGGCAGTGGGCTTGTGACTCAACTAGTTATTTTGAGCGGCAAAGGTGGTACGGGAAAAACCAATCTAAGCGCCGCATTTTCTCATTTGTATCATCAGAAAAATCCTGGCCAAAAAGCGATATTAGTGGATGCTGATGTTGATGCAGCTAACCTTGCATTGCTTCTGGAAGCCGAAGAACTTAGCAAAGAGTTGTTCATCGGCGGTGCGATTGCCAAGATTGATCCGGTCTTATGTAATGGTTGTGGACGCTGTCAGGAAGTATGCCGCTTTGACGCTGTATCCTCCCAGGATGAAAAATTTGTGATCGACCTGATTGCATGTGAAGGTTGTGCATCATGCCTTTATCAATGTCCGGAGAATGCGATCTCACTCAATAAACAGCAAGCTGGCGAATGGTATATTTCAGAAACGCCATATGGAAAATTCTTCCATGCCCATTTATATCCAGCCCAGGAGAATTCAGGCAAACTGGTGGCATTGATCAAATCCAGGGCCCAGGAGGAACTTGAAAACAGCGGAGCGGAACTCATGCTGGTTGACGGGCCTCCTGGCATTGGCTGTCCGGTGATCTCTGCGGTATCCGGGGCTAACATCGTCCTGGTTGTCACTGAACCAACCCTGGCGGGTTTACATGACCTGGGACGAGTCCTGGAAACCACAACACATTTTGATGTTCAGGTGGAAGTATGTATCAATAAATCAGATCTTTATCCTGAAGGCGCACAGCAGATCCGGGAGTTCTGCCAGGAAAAAGGTATTGATATTCTGGGTGAAATTCCCTTTGACCTGGCTGTTCCCCGGGCAATGAACCAGGGCCAGCCGGTTACTAAATTCGATCCCCAGGCACAATCTTCAATAGCGATAAAAGGAATTTGGGAAAGACTAATGACTGTTATAGATTAATATAGTTCAAATCGGGATTTGATCCAAGTTAAATAAGAAAGTCAAAATCAAAGGAGAACATTATGAGAATAGCGGTATCAGCAGACACAAATCAAGGCCTCGAAAGCCAGGTTGCCCAACATTTCGGGCGCTGTCCTTTTTTCGCCCTGGTAGAGGTCGATGATAATCAGATCCAATCGGTTTCCGTGATCGATAACCCGTTTTTTGCTGGGCATGAAGTTGGTCAGGTACCCAATTTTATCAATGAACAGAAAGCTGATGTGATGTTAAGTGGGGGGATGGGGGGAAGGGCGATCCAATTCTTCAGTCAGTTTGACATTGAGCCGGCCACTGGAGCTGCTGGCACAGTTGAGTATGCTGTTAATTCTTACCTCGAAGGTAAAATTAAGGGAGCGGCATCTTGCGCTGAGAGTGAAGCGCATGGCCACGGCCACGATCACGACCATCACCACTAATTTCTGTGCTTGAATCCCTTTTCCTACTCTGTTTGTGGGGGTTTGAAGATACAAGGGGAAAAGGGATTATTTCCAAAATCTCTTTTTTGGATTAATTCAAATTCAGTCTTGAAGATTGAGCTCAGGACTCGTTCGTCTATTTGGCATAACTGGGAATGGGTTTGAGCCAGGTCCCGATAAGGGCAGTTGCGGAGTTCGATCTGTGGGCCGTCCGGGGTTGCCTTCCAGCTGGCATGATAGTGGTGTTCATTTAAAAATGCCACAGCCTGGTTAAAGGTGGAGATCCGGTTCCCTGGCTCAGATTGATAATCTTCCAGGATGAAGCTGGTGATTCTCTCTAGCATCGTTCGATATTCACCACTTTCTCCCAAGGTTTTCAGCATCACTCCCATTAGGTTCAGGATATTATCCCCAAGATTTATAGAGGTAAGGTTATAGAGCAAGATTGGACGTCCAGCGTATCCTCCGGAACGTTGATCAGATACTTGGACTAATCCTTCATCTTCAAGGATGGCCAGGTGGTAGCGGATATTGGCAGGCGTCATCTCCAGAAAACGGCCCATTTCGGCTGCCGAAGAGCTGGGGTGAGAAGTTAAGTATTCAAGGATCTCAGTTCTGGTGGTCTGCATGATCCCAGTATACCAATTCCGGGGAAATAAACAAAAGAAATTTTGTTTTAATAATTGTTGACAAGGTGGAATAAAGGGCAATATAATAGGGAAGTTGTACAAATTATCACTAGTTTCACTGCAAGGAGCGTTTTTCATGCCGAGTGAATTAAACAAACCTGAATACAATATTCCCCCTGAATTGGAAGGCACTGTAGCGATAACAACCCTGGACCGAATATATAATTGGGGCCGGCGTTATTCTGTCTGGCCGATGTTCTTTGGTCTGGCGTGCTGCGCTATAGAAATGATCGCCACCGCCGGGGCACGATTTGACATGGCTCGTTTTGGTATGGAGATCATGCGGCCCAGTCCCAGGCAATGCGATTTGTTGATCGTTTCCGGGACAGTCACCAAGAAAATGCTTCCCCAGGTTGTTCGTTTATATAACCAGATGCCAGAACCAAAATATGTTTTATCTATGGGCGCTTGCGCTTCCGGGGGTGGACCATTCAAAAGAGGGTATAACGTCATCGCTGGTATTGATAAATATATCCCAGTAGATGTATATGTTCCAGGATGCCCTCCCACACCGCAAGCACTATTATATGGTTTTATGAAAATCCATGAAATGATAGATAACCAATCCATTAAAGAGGTCAGCTGGTACCAGAAAGAAGCGGATGAGGGCATCCCTGTACCTATTCTCGGTCCGGACCTGATCGATGTCAGAGATTTTCCTAACTTGATGGAAAAGGCGCAGGAAAAGGAAACCCAGGCATGAACGAACAAATAATTGAGATCAAACCTCACGAACAAGAAATATTAAACCGGTTTCCTGATTGGCTAAGTGCTGATGAGCGGGAAGGCTATCATGGCCTTATGGTTGGAAGCGAGAATTTACTAGTTTTGATGGAAACTCTCAGGGATGAATATGGATATGATTTTCTATCGTCTGTAACCGGAGTGGATTATCTATCAGAAGAAAAAATGGAAGTGGTATACCACCTCTTCAAATCCACTGGCGGCGCAATTTTGGAGATAAAAGTCCAGATCCCGCGTTCGGATCCAGTGATTCCATCACTGGTGGATTTATTTCCCGGGGCAGATTTCCAGGAGAGGGAAGCCTGGGACTTGCTTGGCATTCGTTTTGAGGGTCATCCAGACCTGAAGCGAATCCTGATGTGGGAAGGATTTGCCGGACATCCTTTGCGAAAAGATTGGCAGGAAGCATTTTTCGAAGGAGAATTCAAACCATACGAAGACCGCTGGCCGGAAGGCAAAGTATCCAAGATAGAAGAGAATAATCCCTATAAAGAAAATATTGAGTATCCAAAAGGTTTTAATCCAGAAACTTGGATCCCGGAAGGAGAGGAACTGCTCTTCACAGGAACAGCCGTAATCCCCCAAGAAGACCCAGGTATTGAAACAGAACAGTTGGTTATAAACCTGGGTCCTCAGCACCCATCAACCCATGGTGTTTTTCGGATGGTGGCAAAACTAGAGGGTGAGACAGTTGTAGATCTTGAACCTGTGATGGGGTATCTGCACCGCAACCATGAAAAGATCGGCGAACGAAACACTTACGCCATGAATATGCCCTATACGGATCGGCTGGATTATTTCTGTTCCATGAGCAATAATTTTGCATATGCGGTGGCAGTTGAAAAACTTCTGGGAGAGAAGTACCAACCTCCGGAACGAGCCGAATACATCAGGGTCATTATGGCGGAATTGACCAGAGTCCTGAATCATTTTATGGCGATCGGATTCTTCTTGAATGACCTGGGTGCTTATTTCACTCCTGCGTTATATGCCATTAAGGAACGAGAGTTGATCCTGGACATCTTTGAAGCCGTTGCTGGATCGAGGATGATGTGCAATTACTTCCGATTCGGAGGTGTTGTGCGCGATCTTCCTGATGGTATGGAAGAGCATATCCGGAATATGGTCTACGAACGCCTTCCGCGACAGGTGGATGAAATGGACCGCTACCTCGTTGAAAACGAGATCGTGAAGGGCCGCAGTCAGGGTGTTGGTATATTGACCCCTGAACAGGCCATAGGTTTCTCGGCTGTTGGGCCGGTACTGCGCGCATCGGGTGTGCCTTATGATATCCGCCGGGCAGATCCTTACAGCATCTATGACCGGTTTGATTTCGATGTAGCAGTTCGTTATCACGGTGATATTTATGACAGATTCTTGATCCGCTACGACGAGATCCGGTCAAGCATAAAAATTCTACAGCAGGCGATAGACAATATCCCCAAGGGAGAGGTCTTAGCCAATAAACCCGCTTATAAATTCAGGATGCCTAAAGGTGAATCCTACGGACGCGTGGAAGGGCCAAAAGGTGAACTGGGATTTTATGTGGTATCAGATGGAACTGACAACCCCTACCGCTATCACGTCCGGGCGCCATCATTTATCAACCTGACTGGATTACGAGAAATGAGTCTGGGAGAAAAAATGGCTGACCTGGTTGCCATTCTAGGATCAATTGATATCGTGTTGGGAGAAGTTGACCGTTAACGGGCTGCAGGGTCACTGGAGATGATTATGAAAGGATTTGGGATTGTCAAAGGGTTGGGCGTAACCCTGAAACATATTTACGACACATACGCCGAGGATTTTAAAGCAGGTCGGAAGCGTTATTATAATGAAGATGGTGTTCGGCAGCGCATGACCCATGATACCAAGGGTATCTTCACCGTGAACTATCCAGAGGAGAGGCTTCCGGTAGCAGAGAACTTCCGCTATGTGCCGTTCCTGGTATACGAAGAGATTGATGGGGAGAAAGTTCCCCGCTGCACTGCTTGTGGGATATGCACCAAGGTCTGCCCATCCCAGTGCATCTGGATCACACGCGCTGAAGACCCGGAAACA
>CAYORF010000024.1:0-31166 GCA_964406305.1 uncultured Anaerolineales bacterium
ATCCGGAAGAAACATTGCAGCTTGCTCGACTAGCAAATAAGATAGATCGGATTGACCTGGAAGGGTTGTTCTCACATCTGGCCAAAGCTGATGAAGCTGATCCGGAGCCCACCAGAAAGCAGGAAGATGTATTCCATAAAGTTATCAATGTCCTTGACGATGAGAACCTAGTTCCCGGGATCGTCCATATGGCTAATTCCGCAGGTACGCTGGCCCATCCTGAAACCCGCTTTCAATTGGTTCGGCCCGGCCTCATCATTTACGGATTGTCGCCTTCCAAAGATGTTCAGCTGCCAGCCGGTATAGAGCCGATCTTGAGCTGGAAGTCAGTGCTTGCCAGCATGAAGGAACTTCCTCCCGATCACGGAGTTAGTTACGGGCATACTTATGTGACAACTGAAAAAGAGTTAATTGGCGTGATCCCGGTCGGTTACGCAGATGGTTACCGCAGAGTCCCAGGGAATTCAGTCCTAATTAATGGCGTCAAAGCACCTATTGTAGGCAGGGTCTGCATGGATCAATTCATGGTAAAACTGGAGAATGTCCCCAATCCGCAAATTGGTGACGAGGTTGTCCTGATCGGGAAGCAGGGTGATGAGGTGATCAGCGCTAACGATGTGGCTCGCGTTTGGCAGACCATTAACTATGAAGTTACTTGCGGGATAGGCGCCCGGGTTCCGCGAGTTTACCCGGAAGACTAGTCCTTACTTTTCCCCCATTTAAATTATTTAGATTGATCTGGCTGTGTCGGATAAGATTGCTGTTCCAATGGCAAAACCACATGGAACTCGCTTCCCGGCAGGTGTTCGGTGTCCTTTTGGAGCCTCTCGACCCAAACACGGCCATTATGGGCTTCGATGATGCTGCGGACTATCGCCAATTCTTCTCCAGGTTTTTCCTCTCCGGCAGCCAACTCATCCAGGAGTGAGAAATCTGTCATCATAGGATTCATACGTTCCTGGAAGAAACGGCCTTTAGCATCGGAATCAATACCGATTCCAGTATCACAGACCACAATTTCTGCACCCTCCCACTTCAAAAGCTCAGACCGCGGCGGTATGTACCGGCCTGTGATGGTGATCTTTCCACCACTCGGAGTGTGGGTCATAGCATAGTTGATCAGGATCTCAAAGACTTTCTTTAGGGCTTTACTATCACCGTATACCAATGGGATCTCACCCAAGTTATCATGGGACAGGGTAATCTTTCGGGCTCTAACTTGTCCTCCAAGGTCTCTGCAGACTGAATCCACCATGGTGTACAGGGACAGCGGAGTGGTGTCGATATTCAGGTTCTTCGGCTGGATATTGGCCGTGTCAATCATGTTCTCAATGATATTCTGCAGCCTGTCAGAACCAGATACGATCCCTTTGACCAGTTCACTGTAGTATTCATCCTCCATCAATTTTTCATCATTTGCCAGTAGTTGGGAATATCCAGTGACCACTGTCAACGGAGAACGCAGCTCATGGGCTTTAATGCTGATGATGTCTGATGATGATTTTTTGATCTGTTCGATCTTATCCAGGGCAGTATTTTGGGATGCCTTGGCGCGTCTCAGCTGGCTATCGATCTTGGTCAGGCTTTCTACCAGGCGTGCATTCTGCAGCGCGACTGAGGTCTGGTCAGCCAGAGAAGACAGCAGTTCTAGCTCCTCATCTGAGAAAGAAGCACCAGATCGTTTCTGTGACAGCGCAAACAAACCAATCCATTCATCTTCAGTGTGAATGGGTACCAGGGCTTCCACATCCAGGGCTTTGATCCAGACCAGCACATTTTCGGGGATAGTCTGGAACTTGGGAATGAATTCCAGTTCTGATTGGGTTAAGGGACGTTTTTCTTCTGCCAGCACCTTTGTGATTGGACTGTGGGCAGGTAGGAAGTCGAGGTCAGGCAAGGTCATTGTGGTGCCCTGGACTGCCTTGAGATGCCAGTTAGGTGGGTCTTTTTCAGGTTCAAGGCGGTCAACCAGGAATAAGGCACCTTTTCTCAATTCCAGGGACTCGCAGATCATCTCAATAGTAACTTTGGATAGCAGTTCAAGATCCAGAATGCTGCTGAGGGTTTTACTGTAGCTGCGAATTTCCAGGGTCCTTGCTCTTTCATTGGAAAGCAAACGCTCCAGGATGGAGTTGACCAGCCGATTAACAGGCAGGAAAAATATCAGGGCAATAAGGGAGAAGAAAACTCCGTTGTAAACCGGTTTATACCAATCAAGCTCGATAAAATATCCCTCAAGGATCAGGAAGCCCAGGGCATAGATCAAGATAACAACGATCCCGGTCAGAGTATATCCCGCACCGCGGAAAGCCAGGATCTTCAAATCCGGCAGGCGGTAAGTTAATACAAGGAAATTCAATATGATGGTTGTGAATAAAAGCAGCAGGCTGCCGACCAGTTCATGGCCCATCATCAGTAATACAGTACTGCCGATATAGAGAATTAACGCGGAGGTCCAGTACATCGCCCGCTGTTTGACAACACTCCGATCTGTTACCCGATATTCTTGCAGAACCTGAATGCTTGAAAGGATCACAAAGAATCCCCAACCCACAGCTTGGATCACGGTGGACAGGATCGAATGGATATATCCTTCCTGCTGCCGGCCCCAATTAAGATCACCGGGGAAGATCCCCATGCTATCAGCCACAACTGCAATGCTGATAATAAACAGGGAGATGATCAACCACGCCCAACCAGGATTTTCAGTCCTGAAAACCGCTGACGTCAGACCAAATATCACACCGCTGAAAAGCAGCATGGCATACCAGGGTAAGCGCAGCCTGATTCCCTGTCCCAGGAAATTCCACCAGTTGAGTTCAGAACCAAACAGGATCACGGTGATCAATAAGGATAAACTGAGCATGAATACCAGAAGATAATCAGCGATTTTATAGACGCGGAGTTTCCGGATTGCATTAGTTATCAGGCTGATGTTATATACAGCGAGACATATGTAAAAGATAGCTGGTATGGTCAGGGTGAAATTCATATACTTATCTCTTCTTTAGAATAATCGTACTGACACAGCTGCCCCTGCTTCCAAACCTGTTGTGGGAGAGGGAATTTTCACCAGGCCGTCCGCTTTTGCCAGCAGGAAGATCAAGTTGCTGCGCCCAAAGATCGGTTCTGCCTGAAAAACCTCTTTTTTTCCTTCGATCAATCGGACTGGAATCCAATCCTCCCGGCCTGCCTGGGAAGGGACATTCATAGTTAGTTTCGCCGGGATGGAAGCTGAGAACTTCCGGTTTTCCAATCCCAGATACGCCTGGATAATAGGTTTCACCAGGATATAGGCGATCACCAAAGCACTGACTGGGTTACCCGGCAATCCGATCATCACTTTTTCGCCAGCGAGGGCGAAGATAGTCGGTTTTCCTGGTTTTATGCTCACTCCATGGACCAGCACACCCGGATCGCCAAGCTCGTTCATTACATCCGCGGTCAAATCCCTGGAGCTAGCCGAAGAGCCTGCTGTCACGATCAGATGATCACACTCTTGTAACCCAATCTGGATGATTTCTCTTAAATTCTCTCGGTTATCTGGAATGATACCATAATGGATCGCCTCAGCCCCCAACTCACTGATCAGCGCTCCCAAGGTATAAGAATTGATATCTCTCACCTCTCCCGGTTTGGGTTTTTGATCCGGCTGGATGACCTCATCACCGCTGGATATAATCCCGAATTTGGGTGGTATGACAGTTTTTATTTTTGTGATTCCCAGTGCCAATAAACCGCCAATCTCCGCTGGTCTGAGCCGGGTCCCTTTGGGGATCACGGTCCCGCCCTCGGGAACATCCTCCCCGATCTCGATCAAATTTTCACCTGACGCAACTGAGCGGTAGATCTCAATCTCCCCGTTATCCAACACCTGTGTATCTTCCAGCATTACTACCGCGTTGGCAGCTTTCGGCAGCATTCCCCCGGTGTGGATCAGGGCGCATTCTTTATCATCCAGATCGAATCCGGGTTCATTCCCCATCAACACTTCTCCTGCCAGTTTCAAGTAGGCAGGAAGGGATTCACTTGCTCCGTGACTGTCTCTTGCCATTATTGCATAACCATCAACCGTGGACCGTCTGAACTCCGGCAAATCCTGGGAAGAAATAATATTTTCAGCCGTGACCTTCCCCAGGGCTTGTTCCGTTGCTGTATATTCATCTCTGAGAACAGGATCAAGGTGGTTGAACAAGAGAGATAAGGCAGCTTCAGGGGAGACTAAGGATAAAAATTCTGGCATAGGTATTAAGATCCGGTATTAACGGATCCAGACTGTGAATGTGATCAAATAGACCGGTAAAAAGAATATCACCAAAGACAATAGAGTTATCAGCGGCCAGCGGACTGGAGCGCCGTCCTCTAAATTGGATAAGTACCAAATCAGGTATCCAGCCACGGGAAGCGTGAAGAACACCGGTAAGACCAACCGAAAAGGCATGTCAAAGATCAACGCTACTCCAAATAATAAGAAGCCACTCAGGACCATCAGGTTATGCAGGTACACTCCCCGCTGCCAGCCCAGGCGTACAAGCAAGGTTTTCCTATCCTTCCGGATATCGACCGGATATGTTTTTAGACGCAACACCAGGATCATAGCCAGGTGCAGGGGGAATAAAGGAAAGATTCCCAGATATAAAAATCGGTGGAATTCACCAGCCTGCAAAAGATACCCGATTGCTGGAGGCAGCACTACCAGAATAATGGATGTGAAAAATTCCCCGATCCCAGATAGGTCCAGTGAAATTCCCGGAATGATTATCAGGCAATATAAAAAGAAGTAGCTGGCCATAACCAGGCCGCTGGAAAGGGATAAGGATCCAGAAATCCCTAGGATCACTGTAAGAACTGCGCCAACTGCCAGGCTAGCAACCGAGATATATAATAAAACCTCATCTCTATCTTTTTCTTGAGTGTCATTTTCGCCTTGTTCTTTTCTGACCCAGCCCCAGTCAAATGGCGTCTGATAATAATCCCCCAGAAAATTCAATCCTATCGATAAGGTCAGGATCCAAAGCAATCCGATCAATAATGGGGCCAAATCAATTCTCTGTCCCAGATAACGACCGAATCCTACACCCAGAAAGTATAAAACGATCAGGGTCATCAGGTGTAACGGGCGAATATGCTGGACCAGATCTAATTTTCTCGTCTCTGTCATTTGTCTTTGATTATAACTAGCTTTCCGGGGATGGTGATGGATTCCTCAGATTCCCGAATCCGAAATCAATTCATTAACGGAAAAAGTTAGAGATAAAAAACCACAGGTTTGCAGGTCTTTCAGCCAGGCGGCGCACGAAATAGGGATACCATTCGCTACCATAAGGCACATAAACCCGGACCGGATACCCCTGCATGATCAAATTCTCCTGAATGTCTTCCCGGATGCCATACAGCATCTGGAATTCCACCCCTCTTTTACCGAGCCCGATTTTGTCAGCGTATGAAAGGGTATGGTCAACCCTGGTCTGATCATGAGTAGCGATAGCCGGGATAGGTGAAAAACCCCCGTCCGGCGTAACACTGGATTCAATTTCCAGAGATTGATCCAGAAGCAGTTCGGTAATCCTGTCAAAGTTCTCATCTACAGATATTTTCTTCGGGAATGCAACTGTGCGCGGCTCTTTGTATGCCCCTTTGCAAATCCGAACCCTACACGATCCAGACATCAACCTTTTAATATCATCCTGGCTGCGGAATAGGCTGGCTTGGACCACAATGCCCATATAGGCTTCATATCCGTTCTCTCTGACCGAATCAAAAAGATCCAGGGTTGCCTGGGTCAATGACGAATCTTCCATATCGATCCGAACGAAGATATTCCTTTCTTTCGCGCTTTCCATGATCTTGAGTAGATTCTGCCGGCAGATGTCCGGGTCAAGAACCAAACCGATCTGGCTGAGCTTGATCGATATCCCAGATGGGACTCCTTCATTGACCAAGCGATCTATGATCGTTATGATCTCATCCGCTGCCAGGATCGCTTCTTCCCGGGAAGTAACATTCTCTCCCAGGTGATCCAGTGTAGTAAAAATTCCCTGGCTGTTAAGGTCTTTAACAACAGCTATGGCTTCGTCCAGCGTTTCCCCGGCCACGAACCTTGCCGCTGTCCGCTTGGCAAACCCCCACCCTTGGACAATGGACCTGGCCCAGCCAGCTTGAGATAAATAAGTTAAGATCAATTTCAACATTAAATAAGTCCTCCCGGACACACATCCGCTCAGAGTACCTTAATCCTACCCATTATGAGCCTTATTTTCCATGTCAAATTTACTCCAATAAGGTGCAAAATGTCAGTCGTTGAGTAGGAGCTGATTCATTTTCTGGGAAAGGATCATCCACTAATTTTTCTAATCCCTTGATTTTCACTGAACCGTGATATTGAAAATGCAAATTATGATAGAATATACGTGATATTTGGATGAATGTCATATACAAGGACGGGAAATGCTTAAAAAACATTATATTAAGAGTCGAAATTCCTACAAAGTGACCTTTCGTCTCGCAAAACATGAACAACCGAAATATCCCGTTTCATCTGCCCATCTGGTAGCAGAGTTTAATGATTGGAGTTTCACAAACACACCCATGGAATCTCTCAATAATGGGGACTTTAAGACAACAGTTGAACTGGAAGCAGGAAAAAAATATGAGTTCCGCTATCTCTTGAATAATAAAAAATGGTACAACGAATGGGAAGCGGATGAATATATCTTGGGAGATTTTGGCAAAGATAATTGTGTCATAGAACTCCCCGAAGCCTAAACCATAACTTAATCACTTTTTCGGTGAGCAATATCTAAATCCGTCTTGGTTTATCCAGGGCGGATTTCTTTCCTACTACTCCCCCCGAGCCGATTTGGCATCCACCACTTCCTGTGATAAACTACCCCAGCAGAAAGACCTTTCCTCTATAGGAGCTATTTCGTGAGAAGACGAACCAGATTATCTGCCTTAAGCTGGCTGGCTATATTTTTCCTGATCGCTGCAGTAATCTTTTCAATCCTGCAGTTTGTCCGGTTCAGTCGTCTGCGCACGACCTATCCTGGAGGTATGACAATAGCAGAGGTGCCAGTTAGCGGATTGGATCGGCAGGAAGCTGCTCAACGCCTGCTTGAGGCCTATTCACTGCCTGTTGAGCTGCTTTATGAAGATCAAGCAATCCTCTTCGAGCCTTCCATCTGCGGTTTTGATCTTGACCTGGAAAGCATGCTGGCGGCAGCAGACCTAGAGCGGACCAAACAATCTTTTTGGGTCGGCTTCTGGGATTATCTGTGGGGGCGGCAGATATCAAGTCCTTCCATCCCACTGCGGGCAACTTATTCTGAGTTACGCTTGAGAACCTACCTGGTGGATGAGATCGCATCTCGTTATGACAAACCGCCATCTCCAGCTATCCCCCAACCTGGAACTTTGAATTTCGTTTCTGGAACTTACGGAACTGAATTGGATCTTGATACCGCAGTATTGTTAATTGACACTGCTATGCAGTCGATCAACAACAGATCAGTTAACCTGCCGCGGAAACAATCGAGTCCTCCCAGACCATCACTTCAAAACCTGGAAACTCTCTTAAAACAAACCATTGACATTACAGGTTTCGATGGCATCACAGGGTTGTATTTACTCAATGTTAGCACCCTCGAAGAAGTACATTTTGCCTATCAGGAAGGATACGAGATTTCCACCAACCCGGATGTTGCGTTCACCACAGCAAGTATCGTAAAAATCCCCATCATGACTTCCATCTTCCGCCGCATCAATGAGGATGAGGACGCTGAAACCCTCAATTTGCTGCAAAAGATGATCATTGAATCTGGCAACGATCCGGCTGATTGGGTTATGGAGCGCGTGATCCATACCAGCCTGGCCCCATTAGAGATCACAGATGACATGAGAAACCTGGGCTTGGAGAACACCTTCTTGGCCGGTGAATTCGGATTGGGATCCCCCTTATTAAGGGTCTTCAACACTCCTGCGAACCAACGAGTGGATGTCTCCACTGATCCAGATCAATACAACCAGAGTACCCCTTCTGATATCGGCATGCTGCTGGAGGATATTTATTTATGCGCCGATAACGGCCAGGGAACCTTCAAGGCAGTTTTTGGTGATGAGATCACTCAGACAGAATGCCAGATTATGATCGATTACCTCTCCCAAAACAAAATGCCCTCCCTGCTGGAAGCCGGCGTGCCCGATGTCACAGAAGTGGCCCATAAACATGGTTGGGTTACTTATCAGGGGATCATGAAAACCCTGGGAGACGCGGGTATCATTTTCTCCCCCGGCGGCGATTACATCCTGGTGATCTTCCTCTACCATCCCGAGCAGTTGATCTGGGATACAGCATCATCCCTGGTTGGACAACTTTCAGCCGCAATCTATAACTTCTACAACCAAACTCAATAACATGAACTTAAAGGACTGAGTCCCTTACGAGGGACTCAGTCCTATTTCTGGATTAACAAAAAAACTCGCCTTACTTCCGGCGGGTTTTGTTTATTTAACTATGAAAGATCTATAGATCCCGATCTATGATATACGTTCCCAATTTTTCAAGAGAATCCTTTTCACGGCCTGCGGGGAAATCACTCAGGTTATGAACCGCATTTTTAGCACATTTCCTGGCCTCACCTAATGTTCTTTCGATCACGCCGCTTTGATTGATACGTTGGATCAATTTGTCAGCATCAGATTCTGTTGCAATCCCATCCAGGCAAGCCAGCAGGACTTCATCTTCAGGATGTTGTTCTCCATAGTAGATTGCTGGCAATGTGGGAGTACCCTGGCGCAGGTCATTGCCAATTGGCTTACCCACCCGGGCTTGATCCCCGGTGAAGTCCAGGACATCATCTACGATCTGGAAAGCTTTTCCAATTTCCTTGCCAAATGCCTCGGCCGGCTGGATATATTTTCGATCTGCTGGACTGATCAGGGCAGCTGCCCTGGCGGACAGAGCAAATAAGGAACCGGTCTTCTCATATATCCGATGATAATATTCATCACGGCTCGGCAGATGGTTGCGCCCAAACAGTTGTGAGATTTCTCCATTGACAATGATGCTCAAGGTTTTGGCGAATAATTTCATTGCCTCGGTATTTTCCAATTCAGCTGCCAGCAGAGCAGCCTGGGCAAATATGTGATCTCCTGTCAATACTGTTGCTGCAGGAGTCCAACGCGAATTCAAGGTAGGATTTCCACGGCGCAGCAAGGAACCATCGATCAAATCATCATGTACCAACGTGGCAGTGTGCAGCATTTCTATCGAAGCGCTCAGGGATATCAGCTTATCTTCTTCTGCTCCCAGCAAGGATCCCATTAACAAAGTAACGATCGGACGGATACGCTTCCCACCCGAATTCATCAGATGTTCAAATGCTGCTGTCAGGTCAGGGTGATACCCCTCTGACACTGATAACATTTTTTGATCTACCTTGTCCAATTGATCTTCAAGGTATGTTAAGAAACCAACATTTATCAACTTTCTACTCCCACTGAAATAAACAGACGGCATTTTCAGTAGTCTGCTTGGCTGCCACCTCAAACGGCAGCCCTTTTACATCACTTATTTTATCAACAATATACCGAACGTGGGCAGGTTCATTCCGTTTTCCCCGGAATGGCTGAGGGGCCAGGAATGGGCCATCCGTCTCAACTAGAAGTCTGGAGATCTCAATCTCTCTGACGACGTCCCGCAGCTGATCGGCTTTCTTAAATGTCACAGGGCCAGTAATGCCAATATAAAATCCGGCCTTGAGAGCGCGCTTGCTCTCGTTCGAATTTCCAGAGAAACTATGAACAACACCGGGAGGATGGCTGCGTTCCGAGAATGGTGGGGCCGCGGTAGCTACCCAATCTTCCAAGATAAATAACAAGTCCTCGATGCACGCCCGATCTTCCTCTGAACTGTTCCTGACATGCAGGATCACAGGTAGATCCATCTCCAAAGCAAGCTCTAGCTGTTCGATAAGAATTTCTTTCTGGACGTCTCTTGGCGTCCTATCACGGTAATAATCCAATCCGATTTCCCCGATTGCTACTACTTTGGGATGGCCAGCCAACTCTCTTAGCGAATCCAGGGTATTCGAATCCCTACTTGTACCGCTGTTGGGGTGTATACCAACGGCAGCAAATAACATAGGATCAGATTCAACCAAAGTGAGAATATCATGGCAGGATTCCAGATCGATGGCCGGAACCAGGATCCTGGAAAGACCTGTCGATCGGGCCCTATCCAGGATTTCAGGCAAATCTTCTTTATACTTTTGAAAGTTCAGATGACAATGAGTATCCGTTAAGTTCACTATTCCTCATCATCTATGCCGGCGATCGAGAGTCCATCTTTTATGATCGCATCAACTCGGTCAGCATAAGTTGTCTCACAATAAACCCTGATAATCGGTTCGGTGCCAGAAAAACGGATCAACAACCAACCGCCATCCTCAAGGACAAATTTATAGCCATCGACAGTTACCAGTTCTTTCACTTTTAAACCGCCGATAGTTTCCGGATTGGCTGTTTCGATCTTATTGATCTTATCCGCTCGATCTCCTTTGAAGGGAGTATCAACGCGGTCGTAATAATGGGCACCAACCTTTTCAAAGAGAAGATCCAGCAGTTCAGAGGGTTTTTTATCCATCTTGACCATAAAATCAAGGAAATACAGGCCAGCCAGAATGCCGTCCCGCTCAGGGACATTACCTCTGAAAGCATAGCCTCCCGATTCTTCTCCACCGATCATGGCATCTACTTCTAGCATCTTGGGGGCAACATACTTGAAACCGACGCCAGTGTTATAGACAGGGACATCGTAGATCGCTCCCAATTTTTCTAACATAGTAGTTGTGGAAAGGGTTTTAACGATCGGACCCCGCTCCCCGCGTACTTCCAATAGATAATAAGCCAGCAGCGCATATACCCGCAGCTGATCCACAAATTCGCCGTTTTCATCGCCGATCCCAATTCTATCTGCATCCCCATCATTGATCAACAACACGTCTGCCTTGTACTCACTTATAGCAGCCAGGCCGACATCAACATTAGGCGGAATGGGTTCCGGACGGGTCATTTCTGGAAAATTCGGATTCCGATCCTGGTGGATCTCAAAAACCTCGGTCTTCCCCCCGCCGATCAATTTGGGGAACCACCCTACTCCATTCCCCCACATCGGATCTACAAGCACCCGTAATCCAGCATCCTTAATAGGCTGCAGATCGATCAGGGTTTTTATGTGAGTGATATAGTTTGGGGCAGCGTCAAAATACTTTACCAGACCCTTTTCAAGAGCGTCCTCAAGTGGGATCCTTTTGGCCTCTTCTTCAGTATCGGGTATATTCTTTTCGATCTGGGCTAAACCTTCTGGATCGATTGCACCGCCATTCTCGTCCCGGACTTTGAAACCATTATCTGTGTAGGGATTGTGGGAGGCTGTGATATTAATGGCAGCTGCTGCTTTTTTATCGACAACTGCATAGGAAATTACCGGTGTAGGCGTAGGCCCATCGGTCAAATATACTTTTAAGCCATTTCCAGCCAGCACCTCGGCCACCGCGGCAGCAAAATGCTCTCCCCGGTAACGCCGGTCATGGCCAACTACAACCCAGCTATCCTCTAATCCTTCTTCTGCCAGGTAGGACGCAAATCCCTGAGTACAGCGGCGTACATTGGCGAAAGTATAGTCCTCACCAACATGTCCCCGCCAGCCATCAGTTCCAAACTTAATTTCCTGCACCATAATTCCTCCCTAAATTATCATGAGTAAAGCCAAGCTATTATAACAAAGAGCATTGGGATTGGGGAGTTACTTGAGACTGTTATTCAGTGTTAATATAATTCAAACCAGGGTTTTTCAGAGTTAGGCGGTCATGCTATAATCGCTGAGGGACAAGAATATGAAAAGAATTTATCTTGATTACGCAGCAACTACACCTGTTGATGAACGGGTGATCGATGCCATGCTTCCTTATTTCAAGGAGCAATTTGGCAATCCTTCATCCGTGCACGGATTTGGCCAGGCAGGAGAAAAAGCCCTCGATGATTCACGTCGCAGTATCGCTGCCAATATGGGCGCTGCGCCACCAGAAATAATATTCACTTCCTGCGGGTCTGAGAGTGATAACCTGGCTATCCGGGGTACTGCTTTCGCCAGACAGGAAAAATTCGGATATAAACATATATTGATCTCACCCATTGAACACCCGGCAGTTCAAGCCACAGTAGACCAGCTGGCAGCGCTGCATGGTTTTGAAGTAAGTTATCTGCCTGTGGACCAATTTGGTCTGGTAGATCATGAGAATTTCAAGAATTATCTGAGAGAAGATACCGCACTGGTATCGATCATGGCAGCAAATAATGAAATTGGGACAATAAATAACTTGTCAGATATTGCTGGAATTTGCCGGGAACGGGGGATTCCAATACACACTGATGCTGTCCAATACGCAGCTCATCATGAGATCAATGTCGATACCTTGGGAGCGGATCTGATATCCCTGGGAGCCCATAAATTTTACGGACCTAAAGGTGTAGGGGTTTTATATGTTAGATCAGGAACAGATCTGCTGCCTATCCAAACAGGCGGATCCCAGGAATTTGGTTTGCGGGCCGCAACTGAGAACATCCCGCTGATCGTAGGTATGGACGTAGCTTTCCAACTGGTCCAGGAAGAAGGTCCTGCCCGCCGGGAGCGCTTGATCCCCCTCAGGAATCAGATCATCGATTTTGTATTGGAAGAAATTCCCAACAGCCAGCTAACAGGAGCCAAACCGTCTAAGAGATTGCCGAACCACACCAGCTTTGTCTTTGAAGATCTGGATGGCAACCTGCTGATCCAGGTGTTGGACACCAAAGGATTTGCCTGTTCTTCCGGATCAGCTTGCAAAACCGGCGACCCCAAACCGTCATCCGTTTTGACCAGCCTTGGATATACTCCAGAATGGGCGCTGGGCTCGCTGCGAGTTACTCTCGGAAAAGATACAACCAGGGAAGAAGTAGATCAATTCCTCGAGATCCTGCCTGGAGCCATCCAGCGCGTCAGAGAGGTATCGTAATGAAACCTCCTGTTGGATCCCGGATCGTAGTGGGGATGAGCGGTGGAGTAGACAGCTCCGTTGCCGCCGCCTTGCTCAATGGCCAGGGTTATGATGTGATGGGTGTCATGCTTCGCCTGTGGAGCGACAGCGATACGGAAAATCGGTGCTGCGCACCTGATGCCCAACTGGAAGCCCGACGCATTGCGGCTCAACTGGATATCCCCTTTTATGTAATCGATGCCCAGGATGCTTTTTACCAGGCAGTCGTTCTGCCATTCATTGACGGCTATGCGGGCGGCACGACACCAAATCCCTGCCTGAACTGCAACCGCCAGATCCGTTGGAAGTACTTGCGGTCCAGAGCCAAAGCCCTGGGCGCAGAATATATCTCCACTGGACATTATGCCAGGATCGAAGTTTCCGAAAACGGTAGCTACCAGCTCTTGAAAAATCCTGATCCAGATAAAGACCAATCCTATTTTTTGCATGTCCTAACCCAGGATGATCTCAGCCGGACAGTATTCCCACTGGCAGATCTCTCCAAACCAGAAGTTCGCCAACTGGCCAGAGACTATGGGCTTGCTGTTGCTGAACGCCCTGACAGCCAGGACCTGTGTTTTGTAGGCCACGATAATTATCGGGGTTTCCTAAGAAAAGTTGATCCTTCGTTATTAAAACCCGGACCCATTCTGGATTTTGATGGGGTCGTGCTCGGAGAACATCAGGGTTTGGTTGATTATACGATCGGGCAACGGAAAGGTTTAGGGATTGCCGGACCTGAACCCTTTTATGTGATCGATAAAGATCTAGTGAATAATGCTCTGGTCATTGGAACTAAGAACAAGCTAGGAAGAATAAGTTTTAGCGCAGAAAGCATTAATTGGATTTCCGGAGAAAGTCCAACCGATCCATTAAATGCGGATATCAGGATCCGTTATAGATCCAAAGCAGTTCCAGGCCAAATAACGCCGCATGGTAATAACCTGGCACAAATCGATCTGACAGAATCCCTGCCAGATATCACACCGGGACAGGCTGCGGTCTTTTATCAGGAACAGGTTTGCCTAGGGGGCGGCATCATTCGGAGGGAGGCTTTATGACCACACCAGCTTTTATATATAGTTTCCTTGTGGCTACTTTCCTGGGATCCGCTTTCCATTTTCTGAAAGGTGGTGGCGGCGGCCGGTTTGTATTGCTATTGATCCTGTCCTGGGCTGGTTTTATCGTCGGCCATCTACTGGGTTCTATTTGGGGGATCGATTTCTTGATGATCGGTCCTGTATCAGGGGGTTTTGGTGCAATTGGAAGCATTCTATTTTTGCTAGTAGGCAACTGGTTCAGCCACTTGGATCAATCATGATCATCGATCCCGAACGGATCATACACCAACTCAAGATTTCCGAGGCAGATAGCCCTCGAACCTGTCCTCCTTTACCGGATATCCAAACTAAACAGACGTTGCCTGCAGCAGTTTTAATGCCACTTGTGCTCGATGGAGATATCTGGAAACTTCTGTTCATCAAGCGCACCCAACATATATATGACCACCACAGCGGGCAGATCGCTTTTCCGGGAGGAAGAGCGGATCCTAATGATCCTTCACTTGAAGCCACTGCCTTGCGGGAAGCCCAGGAGGAAATCGGGGTTAACCCGGCTGATGTTGAAATCCTGGGCCAATCCTGCTCGATCACAACCGTGACCGATTATGAGGTCAGCCCTTATGCTGGCCTATTACCCTGGCCCTATGAACTCACTCTCTCAACAGAAGAAGTAGAAAAGACAATTCTGATCCCGATCGATTGGCTGGCAGATCCAGATAATCATCAAGTGAAATCCTGGGAATCACCATTTGGACCCGATATTGAACTTCCAGTGGTTTTCTTTAAGAAGTTTGCGGGGGATATATTGTGGGGAGTTACAGCTCAGATTGTCGTAGATTTCCTGGATCTGATTCAAAATACCCCTTGAGAACTGGCTATTGATCTAGCTGATTTATTGATCCAATAAGCTGCACAGCATCGATCTCGTTCCATCCCAGGCCAAGCTGAGATTGATCCACTGTGATCCTCACCAGGTTCGTTTTAAAACCTATCCCTTCAACTGGAATAATGAGCTGGTATGGACAGGGACGATCCACCTGGACCGGATTTTTCTGCAAAACAGCATAGTAACCCCCAGTTTCTGGATCAAAAACCTCAACTTTAACCACCTGGTCCGGGTTATAACTTTCATGGATCACGATTTCCAGGGGGTAAACGGATGCTGAAAAAGAAACTTCCAGTGTACCGATCGAATCACTAGCAGCTGAAGCCCATGCAAATTGATAATCACCACAGCCTGGCGCATCCGGCTTTCCGACCACCTGTTCAGCTCCCCATTCAGGATTAGCAAACTCCGCACTCGCTTCAGCGCTGATACTCCACTGATAAACCACACCGGTTGCAGGATAACGCTCTGCCGCAATTTCAGTTGGATCAAGAGTGGGAGGTGGTTCAACAGTTCCAGTCGGGGACGGATCGATTTCAACCGGCGGTGAGCTGCAGCCCGCGATGAGAACAACCATTATAAAAAACCCAAACAGTACTAATTTCTTCATGGAATCTATCATACTCTATTTAAAAGAAAAACCATCCCGATAGGATATATCCAGTCGGGATGGCTGATCGTTACCAAATATCGGTTTACTCTTCCTCGGCTTCTACAACCTCTTCGCCTTCCTCGCCTTCCATCAGCTCAGCTTCAGTAAGTTCCTCAAAGAGCTCGGCGCCTTCTTCAACCTCATCTACGATTTCTTCCATCAAGATTGGGGAAGTTGCTACAATCACTACTCCATCCGGATCATCGAGGATTTTTACATCACCTGAGATCACCAGATCTTTTACCAGGATATTGTCACCAATTTCCATCATATTGGAGACATCCACCGAGATCGTATCCGGTAAGTCTTTTGCTTTAGCTTCGATCTGCAGTTCATCCATACTTACGATTAGTAAAGCTTCAAATTCCTCTATCACTGGTGCCACACCGACCATAACTACAGGTAATGAGGTGGTGATGGTTTCTTCCAACGACACTGCCTGGAAATCCATGTGCAGCAGATCACGCACGATCACTTCGCGCTGAATTTCTCGGACCAGGGTTAGAAATTCATCTTTGCCGATTTTAATACTGATCAAAGTATTGGCACCAACAACTTTCAAGACCTTATGAACCTGCTTGGTCTCCAGTGTGATCGACATAGGCTCGATCTCTTGGCCGTAAATGACCGCCGGAAGTTTACCTTCCCGGCGAAGTCCTTTTACTTTTTTGCCAAGAACTTCTCTTTTTTCTGCATTTAATATATACTTTTCCATTTTTTCCATCCTCGAAGCGCCTCTCACTCCCCACAACGGGCAGTTACCTTCGCTTCTATAGATTAATGATTATCAGCTAAAGCTTTTCATTTTCCAAATGCGGTCTACAAAAAAAGACCGCCACACGTCGGTGACGATGATTTTTTAGCCGGGGAAATTGTAACTTGCCACCTTAAATTCGTCAATAGCTGGCAATACTATTGAGATGCTTCAAGTTAAATCTATATCGGCAAATTTGGCGTATTTCTTGCAACATAATCCCCAGACCATTCATTATTAAGGATGGAAATTGACCATCCAACTTCTTTTAGCAATCGGCATGCAACTTGCACTAATAGAAGAAATCAGTAAAAAGGAGTTTTTCCAATGACTATGACCGTTTTTGAAATTGCCCGCGTTTTATCTGCTATGGCCTCAGGTTTATTCCTGATCGGTTTGATCACCTTTGCAATCGGTGTATCCATACTGATCATCCGCACCATTGGCAGGGATACCAGAGCCATCAGCAAATCGATCGTCCAAATGACCCAAAAAGGAATCGCGGATGATCTATCTGGCTTGGTGGATAATGCCTCAAGTTTGATGGCAGCTACTACTAATCTGATCCAGACCACCAAGGGCATAGGGGTTTTCCTGATCACCAGTGGATCCATCTTTATGATCTTTGGTATCGTCCTCACCCTTTATATCGGCATCAACTAACGGACCCGCAATGGAAATACAGGAACTTCAACGACTCAAAACACTTAAAAGCATTTTTCCTGAAGACTCATGGTCCTGGGCGATTACAGCTTTAAGGCGCAATCCCACCATCTGGGCTGAATTCGACAACACAGAATTTGCCCAGACCCTCATCCAGGATATCGGGGTTGAACCTCAGGATTGGACACCAGGCCGGATTGGCGCAGTTCTTTTTGCCAGGGATATCGAAGAAGAGATCCCCTATCCGATCGATTCCTTTGATGGCCTTTCGGCTGAAATCAAGGGAATAGTCCATCAAACCTATCAAGAATTTGAAGAGCAAGAGGGTGAAACGCCTGACCTAATCAACGGATTTTTGTTGGCATTGGCCCTATTGGGAGAAAAAAGGGCTGGCAAAATCTGGTCTGAGATCCTTAACCAATATAAGGAAAGGATCGACTGGGAGACACCCCTGGTTATATTATTTAACCTGGTGAAGGACCCCGCAGATTATCTGCGCCTTCTCAATCCTGAACTTGCCCTGCAAGTACTGCTCTCAAATCCTTCTACCCCCGAAAGCTTGGTTGGTATCCTGGTCGAGGTTGTGTCCAACCTGGATATTGGCGATCTGGAAAAATGGTTTAAAGTGATCCAAAAAGAAGTTCCTGACCTGGTTGCAATGGTTGCCCAGGCCCTCTTATCCAGTCTGGATCTCACAAGCGGCAGCATCCAGGAAATCCTGATCCTATCTTTCTTGAATCAGCTGGCGGGACATGATGATAAAGCTTTAAAACTATTAGAAAAAGCCGCCGATCAAAATCAAAAGCTGCATGGAAAGGTAACAGCTAACCTGACCAAGGTCAAATCCCACCTGGATGAATCCCGAGTGAGCGATCAGGCCTGGAAGGATCTAAAAGGATCCCTCAGTAAAGAGAATATTTCTGAAGAAAACCTCACTGAAGTTGCTGATATCATCAACTCCTTGCTGATAAACAAACAATATGCAGCCATAGGGGACTTGGTTGAAAAACTGCCCGATCCACTACCAGAACACCCTGCATTGCTTATTACCCTTTCCGACTATGCTTTGGAACAGAATCAGCCAATCCGGGCTGAACAATTAGCCTTACAAGCTCTAAACCTGTCCCTGGACAAGCCCCAAGAATACCTCAGCTCGGTTCTACTCAAGGCAGGTCTATTCCACGAGAGTGCCCAGGCTGCACAACACTATTTAGGAAAATATCCAAATCACCTGGTTTCCCATTTGAATTATGTTGAAGCGTTGAGATCCCAGGGGAATTACGGAGATGCTGCCAAGGCTGCTCAGATCCTGTCTGTTCTCTACCCTCAGGACCTTGTACTGCAAAGAAAGTTGGCCGGATACCTGGAAGAAGCAGAAACCTGGCAGGAAGCCCTGGAAGTCCGCGCTTCGATCCTAACTAAACAGCAGACAGCTATTGAACAAGAAACCGCTCTCAATACTTCCTTGCCCCTAAAGGACTTGATAGCTTTTGCAAACTGCGCTTTTTCTGCAAAACAATATCGCCGGACAGTATCTGCTTCCAACCAGATCCTAGCTCAGGATCAGGAGAACAGCCCTGCCCTGTCCTTAAAAGGAAAGGCTCTCTGCAACCTTGAACAGAACGAAGAAGGATTCGCCCATTTGAATCGAGCAGTAGATCTCACCCCCCAAGCAGAAATTTCCTGGTTGACCCTGGCAGAGTGTCAGAAAAGTTCCGGTTTGGTCAATCAGACCCGGCAAACTCTCAATTCTGGATTAACTGGAGCAAGCACTCAGGCCATGATCTATTATCAGCTGGGGAAGATCGAAACGGAAGAAAATAATCATTCCAAGGCGTTGGATCAGTACCAAAAAGCTTTTACGGCCGCTGAATCAGAGGATATTGATCAGAAAGCCTCTTATGATATCCATTTAGGGATCAGTAAGTCATATTATGCCCTGGGACATCATGACCAGGCTCGCGCTAATCTTAAAGAGATCAACAATCGCTTCCCGGCCAATTTTGAAGCGAATTTGTTGTATGGAAAACTTCTTCTGGACACGAAGAATCCCCAATCAGCGCTGCCCTATTTGATCCAGGTTGTTGACCAGGATCCTGACAGTGCAGATGCCTTCCTCTCTTATGCAGATTCACTCCTCCAGGTCGGCAGAGACCCCCAGGCTGCTACAGCAGCTCTCGGTAAAGCGCTGACCCTCGAACCTGAAAATGAAGTTGCCCAAGTATTACTTGGAGATGCTCAGGCAGCCAGCGGTGATTATAAAAAATCTATCCTCTCCTTTCAGAAAGCCAGAGAAAGCCACCTAATGACTGATCCAAGCTGGTCACCAAGGATCAGCGCCGGTTTAGGAAGGGCAGCTCTAAAATTAGGGGAAACCGAAACTGCTATCGCTGCTCTTAAAGATGGCCACGATCGTTATCCCACAGATTTGAATCTAACCCGTAGTCTGGCAAAAGCGTATCAGACTGCCAATTTATCAGCCAATGCGCTTGAAACCGCCAAAGAAACTGCTGAAATTGCTCCCCAGGATCCCGATAATCTCTCCTGGGTAGCTTCATTTACATTAGAACTTGGCTCTCCGGAACAGGGAATTGCCTCATTAAAAAAATTGATCCGCATCAATCCTGATAATCCCGGAGCTTACATTTTGCTCGGAAAAGCCCAGTCTTCAGCAGGGAATCAAGATGAAGCTGGTAATGCTTTTATGATGTTGTCGAATTTTGATGATATTCAGCCGGAAGATCTACTCCTCGCTGGCGATGCCCTGATCAGTTTAGGAAAATTCGAAGCTGGAATGAACAGCTTGAATAAGGCCATAAGCATTTGTAAAGCCAATCCAGAGCCCTCACCCCTGCTACCAAAGATATGGTCCCGACAAGCAGCTGGTTATGCCATGCTTGATGATCAGCAGAAGGCCCTTGAATTGTTGGACCAGGCTATCAGCGCAGAACTTAACGAACCTGAATGGCGCATCCAAAAAGCAGATCTGCTTATCCAGGGAGATCGGCACCAGGCTGCCATTGCTAGCCTGTCCAATGCCCTAGATCTTTCACCTGGACAGCCGGCTCTACATAAAAAGATGGCAAATGTACAAAGCCAAATCGGTGCTTCCGAAGAAGCTTTTTACCATGCCCAGGAAGCGCTCTCAGAATTCCAGGATAACGGCAGCCCTGCTGAAGAAATTGAACCTGCTCTGGCTCTGGCCGCAGATCTGGCCTGTGGAACACTTCGGACTGAAACCGCAATAAAACTATTGGCCGACCTGGCTGCTGTATCAATTCCCCAGGGAGAGAAGATCTCTGAGGACAAGATCAACAGCCTCTGCCTGGCCGCAGAATTGGCCCTTGATCAATCTCAGGAAGTTAAAGCTGCTGAGATCAGCAACCTGTTAGTTTCCCAACATGCTGACCATCACAGAGTGAGTGCGCTTCAAGCCCGGATACTGAATCGGCAGGGAAGTCTGAGTGAGGCTCGTGTCAAATATGATGCCGCAGTGACGGCTTGGAAAAACACATTACCTGAGGATCGTTTGTTCAGCACCGCGATAGAAATTGCTTTAGGTAAAACTGCCCTTGAGATCCAGCACTGGGATGATGCCGCAGCTCATCTGCAGCATGCAGTGGACCTCTCCCCATTGGAAAAACGAGCTATATATGAATTAGCCAGTGGTTATGTCATCCTGGCTGAGAACCGGCGCTTTTTCGAGAGTTTCAAAGTCATCAACAATGCACCCAGTCAGATCTCAATTTCCTCTGATGTTTATCAAAGCTTCCAGAACTGCCTGAAGGCGCTCCGCGAGCTTGAAGTTGAAGACCCCATTATCAAAAGATTAGAAGCCCGGGGCGATGCAGTATTTGCTCCCACACAGGAATCTGCTGAAGCACTGCAATCTCTGGCTGAAACATCAGCAGAAAAAGCAGCCCTGATCGCTGCCTACAACAACAGCCGACAAAAGGTATTTGCATCCCAGACAGCTCTGGATCACATCAATGGACTTGGAGAAGATCCGGTACTGGATGCCCAGATCGCTCTGGCCCTGATCAAAAGCAAACCCAGCCAGGCTTTCAAAGCTGCAGCCTCCGCCCTAGAAGGGGCTAAACGGACCCTCCAAACTCAAATCCCTCTCTATTTTGTCCTTCAAGCTCTAACTGCCAAAGCAGTTGATGACTTGCTGACAGCAGAAGAATCGATGGGTAAAGCCCTCCAGATCTGGGATTCCGAACCCCGCTGGTACGCTATGGCAGCAGAAATGGCTGTAGATTATGAAAAAAGAGTTGCTTATTATCAACAGGCAATTGAACTTGAACCAAAATACGTCGGTCACTACCTAGCACTTGGCAAACAACAGTTGAACGCCAAGCAAGGTGTAACGGCAGTGAAATCGATAGATACTGCCCTTTCATTGAATCCCGAATATGTAGAAAGCTGGATTCAGCGAGCTCTAGCAAAACGCGCTTTACATCGTATGCCGGAAGCCTTGGCCAGTATCAACGAAGCCCTTACCCTGGCGCCAGAGCATAAAGAAGCCAGAAAAACTGCCGCCTTATTGACCTTCGAAAATGGCAATTACCGGGAATCAGAAAGACATCTGGTAACCCTGATGGGACAGGAACCTCACGATACTGAGTTATTAGCACTCTTTGCCAGAACTTTAACCGCTCAAAAACAGAGTGAAGAGGCCATGCGGGTGATCGACAAAGCGATTTCTCTTGATGAAGATTCTCTGGAACTGAAACTGCAGCGAGCTTCCATGATCAAGCATATCGAAGGCCCTCAGGCAGCAATTGACGAATTGAGAATAATCGGCAGTCATTATCCGAACCAATATCCAATGGTAGTAGAGTTGGTAGCTACTTTGGCTGAGGCCGGTGAAATGGACCAGGCGATCAAAACTGCCCTGGATGTTCTACAAAACGACGAGATAGGCCATACCAAAGAACAAAAAGCCCATCTATATCTCACCACTGGGCGGATGCTGCGTAATACCGGCCAATTGGACCAGGCCGTTCATCATCTTTATAAAGCAAAGAAGCTTGTCGATCCTAACTATGAGGCCGTTCTGGAATTGGTACGTGTGCACCATGACCGCCGACAATACAACCTGGCCCTGGAACAGATCCAAAAAGCAATTGATATTGAACCTGAAGAAGCTGAAGGTTATTACCAGGCTGGAAGGGTTCTCAAAGACCTCAAACAGTACAACCAGGCAGAAAAAATGCTTCGCAATGCTTCAAAACTGGCACCAAATGATTTGAAGATCCACCGTCAACTCGGAGTCCTGGTCACATTAAACCTGGTTCATGGAGAAAAACGTCAGCAAGTTATGGTGTGATGGACTGATTGCGATATCAAAATCCAATTGCGCATAATTCAAAACACATCGGAATATGAACTTATGAAGAAAACTCCTCAAACTCCACCCCGTCAGGGACAACCCTGGCAGCGAGACCAACTGATCGAAATCTTCGGTGTCGCGGCAGCTGTAAATGAATACAACTTCATCAGAAAAGCCACATTGGCCTGGTTAGCAATATATCCTGGTGATTTACCGGTACAGTTAATCCATGCCCAGGCAACCGCAATCGCCACTAAGAATAATCAGGCTTTAGCGCTACTTGACAATATCTGCCAGACTGATCCAAATTATTCAGAAGCCCAACAAGCCCGCTTCGAGATCAACTCTCCTGAGGAGATGAAAGAGGAAATCATTGGCGAACTATTTGCCCTGGCCCCCAACCAGCGGTTATTCCGTGATCCTGAAATTAAGAAGCATATTCCGGATTGGGCACGCCCACTTGCTAAAGTTCGGGCCAGTATTGAAAAGGGAGATCCTAAATCTGCAGCTAACAATCTGCCAGAATTGTTGGGTTTAAACCCGAAATCTGCCCTGGCAGCGGCTACACATCTCGAACTCCTGGTCATGGATCCGGAAACACCGGACCTGGCTCTGCGCCAACTGGCAGAACATTATCAAAGTAAATTCCCAGATGCCCTTATACCACTACTGGTCCTGGCAGATTCCTTGATCAAAGGCGGACAATCTGACCAAGGAGTAGGATTGATCCATAAAGCTGCTTCGCTCGATCTTACAGGACAGGTGGCTCGCAGGCTCTGGGGAGAAAACCACGCCTATCAAAATTTATGGCCAGATAGCTTAAGCACTTATATGGAAATCCCTATACCAGCTGCTGTCAACGGCGCGCTAGGTAGGAACCAACTGCCCTCCGGTTCCGCTGTTGAGAAAGGCGATGTTCCGAATGAGTTCCACAACTTCAGTGAAACCAGGGAATCCAAAGGATTTCCAACTCCAGAAACCTTGATCAATATTGACGATGATCTGGAATTCGCAACGCAGAAAAAAGCCAAGCGGGCAGGCGGTAAATTCCCTATGTATGTTGTTTTTTCCACTCTGAAAGGGCTGGAGAAAAAGTATGGTCCTGAAACCGCCGCAATTATCACCGCAGAGATGAGAAAGACAACCCACGCAGTTCGATTAAAACCCGGCTGGGGTGCCATTATGCTGCTGGCAGATGACCCCTCCAGCATGGCCAACTTTGGCCTCAAACCCACTTTATCCGATGATCCCTGGGCTCTGAAACTAGCTCTGGCCGATACGGATCGGGTGCTCAATGAAAAAGGGTTGATGATCGGCGCCTTGTTAATTGTGGGTGGGCCCGATGTAGTCCCCTATCACAAGCTTCCAAACCCAGTAGCTGATGTTGATGCAGAAGTACCATCTGATAACCCTTATGGGACGATAGATGAAAATTATTTCATCCCTGAATGGCCGGTTGGCCGCCTTCCCGGCGGCGCCGACAACGACCCTGGATTATTACTCGACATGCTGCGCCATATCTCTGAACATCATATGGGAAAAATCCAGGGTTTGAGAAGCCTCTGGGAACGTTTTCTGGAATGGCTGGCTTCCCTGTTCAAAGGCAAAGCCCATCACAATCGAAGTTTTGGCTATGTAGCCGAAGCCTGGAAATCCGCTTCCCAGGATGTCTTCAAATCCATCCAGGAGCGCGGAGATCTGGTCACCTCCCCTCCTTATGGTAAAGACACTGAGATCCCTGTGCCTGTGACACGCTATGGTTACTTTAACCTGCACGGAGTAGAAGATTCCCCGAATTGGTTTGGCCAAAAGGATTTCACTAACGGAAGCGTCGGTCCAGATTATCCTATTGCTCTCCGCCCCCAGGATATCAACGCTTTTGATGACGCGCCATTATTCGTATTCTCTGAGGCTTGTTATGGGGCCCATCTAAAAGGCCGGGAAATCGAAGACTCTATCTCATTGAAATACCTTTCCCGTGGATCCCATGCTGTAGTGGGCTCTTCTGTAACTGCTTATGGTTCTGTATCTGCTCCTCTGATCGCAGCTGATCTTCTAGCGGAGCACTTCTGGAAATTCATTGATCAGGGTCTCTCAAGCGGGATTGCCCTCCAAAAAGCAAAGATCGAGCTGGCTCGTGAGATGAATTCCCGCCAGGGTTACCTGGATGGCGAAGATCAAAAAACCTTGATATCGTTCATGCACTTTGGTGATCCACTGGCCAGCCCTTCAACCGCGGAAAGGATCCAGGCTAAAGTCCCAGTGGCCGACTCCCGACACAAACCGGCAGAGGTAAAAACCGTTTGTGATCGCTCCAACCTCACCACGGATATACCATCTGCTACACTGATGCATGTAAAGCATGTCGTCAAACGCTATCTACCCGGTATGGAAGGTGCGGAAATGGTGCTCAGTACGGAAAAGAAGGTTTGCAGCGGAGATGGTCATGATTGTGCCACAGCTCATTTTGGAAGCAAAGTACACGAGGAAACGCTTGGGCAGCGCCATGTAGTGACCTTAAGCAAGAAGTTTGAGACCCCACAAAACAACGGTAAAACAACCCATCGTCATTACGCCAGGTTGACTTTTGATAAAGCTGGGAAGATGGTGAAGTTAGCAGTATCTCGCTAAATAAAAAAGGATACGGTTTCCACACGGGAAATCGTATCCTTGTCTTTTAAAAATCCTGTATTTCTTATTTCTGCAATTTTTCGAGCAACTTCCATTCTTCAGCGGCAGCCAAACGAGCTTGTTTCTGCCAAAACGCAGCTCCAGTACTGGGGAGGTTATTTTTCTTTAAGATCCCTTCTAATTTGTCCCGATTCATCAACCCCAACTGCTCAAAGGAATATACTCTAGCCTGATAGAGGACGGCTGCGCTCTTGGGACCAACACCTTTTAACTTTCGGAAATCATCTTTCTTGATGGGGAGGAGCTTGACTTCTGAACGAGGAACCTCTATCTCAACCGCAGATGTTCGTTCATCACAGGGTAAAAAGAACCAGCGCAGGAACCACCAGACCACAAGGCCAATAGGTACTCCGATCAGGGTGAACCAGAACCATTTTGCAATTGACCTCTCACTTTTTCCAGATAGAAAGAACACCTTACCCTCCAGCATGATCTACATAATTTCTCGGTCTGGTTTCATTATACATTACCAATTGACCAGAAAGAGTCTCTACCCATCCTCGGCTGTCATGATAAACAAGGGTTTCATGGCAAATTTCTTATAATGGGGCCGCAAGCGCTCAGTGTTATAGAAACGGTCCACATCAACCACCTTGCTTTTACCGGACAGGACCTCGATCGGCATATTGTCATAACGTCCGTTCTTAAGGACTACCAGCCGCCCATGTACACCCTGCAGGATCAGGTCCAGGGCCAGGTTGCCATAAGCCATGGGAACGATCGAGTCTATGGCGTCCGGGCTGCCGCCGCGGACCAGGTAAGCCAATTTTTGGTTCACCACATTGATCCTCTTCCCGTTGTTGTATTTGGCAGAGCGATTTTTCAGTTCCTCAGATACCATATCGCCGATGCCCCCCAATTTTTTATGGCCGTAGGCATCCATGATCGAATCTTTAAAGATCATCTCGCCGCCGGTGAACATGGCCCCTTCCGATACCAGTACTATCGAGTAACGGCTGGGATTGTGAAATCGATCCTCTGCCAGTAATTCCGTCAGGCGTTCGATATCGAATCTATACTCCGGGATCACACAGCGATTAGCCGCACCGGCCATCGTGGGCAGCATGGCGGTAAATCCCGCATAACGCCCAAAAACCTCCAACACCAGGAATCGTTCATGGGAACCGGCGGTTGTGCGCAAATTATTTACGATCTCGATCGTACGGGTTACAGCAGTGCTGAATCCAATACAATAATCCGTTCCCGGCACGTCGTTGTCCATTGTTTTGGGAATACCAACAATATTCACACCCTTCCTGTAAAGTTCTACAGCATAGCTGAGGGTGTCATCACCACCAATAGGGATCAAATAGTCAACACCTAACCATTCCAAGTTCTTGATCACTTCCGGTGTAAGATCGTTCACCTCTTCGGTGTATTCGTCTTTCAAATGTAAAGGAACTGCATCCTTGGGGACTTTGGTGGGGCGTGTTCGGGATGTGTGCAAAAAAGTTCCCCCGGTGCGACCCATTTTATTAACCCGCTCTTCAGTCAGAATCTCAAAGTTATACTGGTTATCAGCTTTTTTATCACGGACCAACTCCATAATTCCAGCCCAACCCCGCCTTAAACCGATCACCTGGTAGCCTTCCCGCAGAGCCCTGATAGTCACTGCCCGGATTGCCGGGTTGAGACCAGGAACATCACCGCCACCAGTCAGGATGCCAATCACACCTTTCTTTCTTTTTACAACAGCCATCGTCCTTCCTCCAACTTAAATAAACTGGAAATTTAGCATCACCATTATAGACGAGAATGAGTTTTTGTGAAGAATAATAGTAACTGAAAAATTCTCCTGGAGATTGAATAATTTCCGGGAGAAGATGTAGAACTACTCCACAATCCGCCCCATTGACGAGACATCATATCCGGGGCGTTCAGCAACAGCTTTTCTGAACTTAGGATCCTCCAATAAATCCATCAAGGGGACCAGCAATTCAGATTTGGCATACTCTTCCGGAATCAATAGATCATATCGCTCAGAATAAAGGGGCAAAAAATCAAGATCCAGGGCATAAGAAGCCGCTTCTATCCCGAGGGCACAATCTGCCCTGCCAGAAGCCACCACAGCTGCTGCTCCCAGGTGGGTATATTCTTCATGGGCATAACCACTGACACTCTCTGGTGAAATGCCTAGCTCCCCCAGGTGGTAATCAAGCAGTAAACGGGTTCCAGCGCCATGCTGGCGGTTGACAAAACTGAGGTCCTTGCGGTTCAGATCCTCTAACCCCTGGATGTTTTTAGGATTTCCTTTGGCAAGGAACAGTCCCTGAGTGCGCCCTACTAATGTGACTACACGCAAGGGAATTTCAGGAATGTGTTGTTTGATATAAGTGAGATTATATTCTCCACTCTCGGGATCCAGCAAATGGGAGCCTGCCAAGTGGGTTTCTCCCCGCTTTAAAGCCATGATACCGCCCAGACTGCCAACGTTGACCGATGCTAATCGGCGCTGGTGAGGTGACAGGAACTGGGCCATCAGGTCGAGGGTCAAGTCATGGGATCCGATCACAAATATAGTATTTTCCAGTTCATCACGCGAACGATATAGCCGCACCTTGACAGGATCGCCAGCCTGCAGACCCTGCACTCCCCTTGGGATGACCACTAAACCATCAGCCCTCACCAGGGATGTGATCACTCCCGATCCACGGGAAAGCGGCGCCGCCAGGGCTTTATCTCCAAGGTAACCAACTGCCACACGCAAATATTCGTCATCCCCAGCGGGAGAGTTTACTTTACGTGTAATTGAGGCTGTCAGTTCTTCTGGTTTTGCCGGGACTCGGCCCAACCATTTCGCTAGCAGTGGTTCCACAAATATCTCTGCTGTAAGGGCAGCGGAAACAGGATAACCCGGTACCCCAACAATTGGAGTATCCTTCCCCTCACTTTTGATCATCCCCAGGATTACTGGATGGCCTGGTCTGACTGCCACACCATGCACAAGCAATTCTCCACACTCTTCCACAATCTGGGCTGAGTAATCTTCTGAGCCTGCCGAGGAACCGGCCACAAGCAATACCAGGTCATGCTCCTCGGCAGCTTTTATTACCTCCGATTTAATCCGTTGATAGTCATCTGGAATGTTCTCGATCCGGGTCGCCTCTCCACCCCATTCCTTAACTTGGGCAGCCAGAACGATCGAGTTATATTCAATAATATCGCCCGCCTGAAGTGGATCCCCTGGATATACAAGTTCGGTTCCAGTTGGGATCACAGCCACTTTAGGCTTACGGGCTACATCCAGAGTGTCAAAACCAGCTCCTGCTGCCGCTCCCAGATCCACGGGTTTTAGCTTATGTCCATGCGGTAAGACCAATTGGGTTGCAACCATATCTTCACCCATTACACGGATATGGGTCCAGGGAGAGACCGCCGCCCTGATCTGGATCGCATTGGGTTGGCGGGGGTTTTTGGCCGTTTCTCTATTTTCGTTCAACGCTTCAACATTTTCTATCGGAATCACCGCATCAGCCCATTCGGGCAGCGGGTTACCGGTATCAAGATATGTAGTATCTTCGCCAAATTGGAGTGTGATCGGAGCTGTTTCCAGGGCGCCGTGAGTTTGTTCTGATTTAACGGCAAAACCATCCATAGCTGAAGCGTGATAATGAGGAGAGCTGATCTTGGCCCAGAGTGTTCCTGCCAGAATCCGTCCCACAAGGTTTTCATCCAGCGCCAGGCGGTCAACCCCAAGGAGCCTCCACAAACCGGCAGCCTGGATTTTCTCTTGTAATCGATTCCTGGCTTCTTCCAGGGGTATATCATCCAAATAGATTTTTGACATCATTCCCCTCAATCTTACTCATCGGGAAGTGTGCGGGCATGATACTGAATATCATCCGCCTCTTCAAAACTTCCTAACGCCCTGGCATGATCAGCAGCCCGGGTATAAAATTCCTGGGCCCGATCAAAGACCCTGGCTTTTTCGAAATGATGAGCCACACTAATGCTCCTCTCAGGACCAACTCGTTCGGCCAACCATATCGCAACCGCATGATGACAGGCTTCTTTTAGATCATCCGGTAATCGTTGATAGGCTACTTCTCGCAGTAATGAATGCTTAAAAATATATTCCCGATCGCCCGAAAACGAGCTCCCCACTCTCAAAAAGGCTAATTCCTTTTCCATCAATTCGTCCAGGGATTTCTGAACTTTGCCCACGAGGTTATGGCTGGAAACATCTAAAACTTGCGTCACTCCCGGCGCGCCCCGGTAAGCTGCCAGGACAGAACCTTTCCAAAATACCCTGCCAGATATTGCGGCAAAATATGCTGTAGCACGGCCTTCTAATGACAGAGAATCCAGGCGTGATCGCAGCAAGGCATCCAACGTTTTTGGAAGTTTTTTTACATTGGCCTCATTAAACTCTCCGGTCGCAAGTACTTTCTTGACCATCTCTTCCAGGTAATAAGGATTCCCTTGAGATTTCTTCGCCAGGGCAATCAATATATTTTCACTCTCTTCTTTTAGTACTGGGTAAGCTTCCCTCACCAGATCAGCAGAAATTTGCAGCGGCTGTAATTCGATCCGGTCAGCGTTTAAGAACTCGATCCCGCCTTCATCCAAGAAATCTTCTCTAGCGCTGGTTAGCATTAAGAGCGGCAATCCCCGGCCATTGGTTCCCCAAAGGTGTTTAATTAATTTTAGGCTGCCAGGATCCGCCCATTGTAAGTCATCCAGGATCAATACCACAGGCCCCCGTTGAGAAGCTCTAACCAGCAGTTCTCCTACCAATTCAAAAGCTCGTTCCACCCTTTCTATTGGTTTGGTTCGATACGGATCCAGGTAGCGGCTTTTCGCCCAATTCACACCTATCAAACTACCAAGGAAATGAGCTACCTCCACTGCCGTTACTTCTCCTAACGCCCTCCCCCACAGAGTCAAGACACCATCAATGGTTTTCTTTTGAGAGACTTCCAATGGATCATCTTCGTTGATTTCAAAACGATTGGACCAGAGCTCTTTCCAGAGATAATACGGAACCCGAGAGGTTTGTTCCAATGCCCGGCTGGACATCACGGAAAGGAGAGGGTTTTCAGTTTCAAGGTGACCGGCAAATTCAAATAATAAACGTGATTTGCCCACTCCCACTGCGCCGGTGACCAGCGCCAGGTGAGGTTTGTGCTTTTCCTGGGTGCTTAGGAATATATCGGCCAATTGATCCATCTCATCGCTACGTCCAACGAGGTTGGTTTCCAGGCCGCCTTTGCTGCGGTAGCGTAGTTTGGTTGGCTGGGGAAGCTCTTCCATGATCTGAAATATATTCACCAGGGCTTTTGTATTGACCAATTGGATCGGGGCTAGACGTTTGACCTGGAACGCTCCCCGGATGTCCTGGAAAGTGGCTTCGCTCACGATCAAGTCACCCGGCTGGCCGCTTTCTTCCATGCTTTTAGCAATTTTAACTGTGTCACCAAGCACAGTGTAATCACCGCGTGCACCCACATTACCAACCAGTGCCAGCCCAGTATGGATACCCATCCTCACGCGAAGGGATTTGGCCGCCGGATGCGTAGCGGATTCCTGATAACGATTGAGTCCGTCCATTAAAGCCAAACTGGCAAATACTGCCTTTTCTGTATCATCTTCCTGGGATTCTGGTGCCCCCCAGATCACCATCAGGGAATCACCAAGCTGGTTAACTATCAAACCCCCATGCTCCTTGATGATCTGGTTGAATTCTCCCCATAAATCTCCAGTTACCGAGCTGACCTGCTCCGGCTTGAGCTGATCCGCCAAGGCAGAAAAGCCAATAATATCCACAAATAAAACACTTACTAACAGGCGTCCATCAGATGACTTGGAACCTTTATCCGAGATCATTCATTCTCCTAATAAATCGGTACAGTCTATTCTACCAAGATTTATTTAATAACATTACTAACAAATTTTATAGTTCAGCGGTTCCGAGGGCCGATTGAAATAACAATTTTGATATGCTATTATCAATTTATCTCTCAAAACATCAATAATTTTCGGAACACCACCGCTCTATTGACCTGCCCCCCAAAAACTGATCCAGAAGTAGTGTTAGGATTAGTACATACA
>CAYORF010000025.1:0-31158 GCA_964406305.1 uncultured Anaerolineales bacterium
AAGTCGAAGAGGTTGAAGAGGTTGAGGAAGTGGAAGAAGAAGAGGAAATGGCAGAAGAGGCTATGGGAGAAAAAATCCCCCTGACCCTTTATTACATGCCTGTATCCCGCTTCTATTACCCCAGCCCGAAAGAAATTGGCGAAGCCATGGCAGCTGATATGGCCAATGCCGGATTTGATGTCCAGCTTGAACTGGCTGGCGACTGGCCCACTTACCTGGGTTTAAGGCGAGAAGGCAAGTTTACCGGCCTGTACATGCTTGGCTGGGGCGGCGACAATGGTGACCCCGATAACTTCCTGAACTATTTCTTCGGATTTGCCGGTGCTGATAAGGTCGGCGATGATCCCGCAGCTTGGGTAAAGAGCCCAGAAGCCCGCGAAGGTTGGTACGCCAACACTGATATTGCCTATTTGCTTTATATGGCTTCAATTACACCGGATCAGGCTACCCGAGAAGCTATGTATAAAAAAGTCGAGAACATGATGCATGAAGACGTGGCCCGCATTTGGGTTGACCACAACAAAACACCCCTGGTTTTCTCCAGCACGGTCAGCGGTTATGTGCCGCAGCCTGTGGGAGCAGACTACTTTGAAGGTGTTGTTGTTGAAGGTTCTGACACCTTTGTCTTTGGACGCGGCGGTGACTCAGTCCAGCTAGACCCCGCCATTGTAACTGATGGTGAAAGCTTCCGTGTTACGGGACAGGTTCTGGAGCCCCTCTATCAATACGAACCAGGTTCCACCACACCAATCCCCGCGCTGGCCGAATCCTGCACCCCCAATGATGCTGGCACCGAATGGACCTGTATCCTTCGCCAGGGTGTAAAATTCCATGACGGCACAGACTTTAACGCTGATGCAGTGATCTTTAACTACGAGCGCCAACGCTTTACTGATCATGCTTATCACTTTGAAAGCCAGGTGTATGAGTACTATGGAGCAATGTTTGGTGGGTTCGATGATGACAGTATCATCACTGCTGTTGAAAAAATTGATGATTTCACCGTTAAATTTGTGCTGAGTGAACCCCTAGCTCCCTTCCTGGCCAACATAGCTATGGATATCTTCGCGATCTCCAGCCCGGCCGCTATGGAAGCTGCTGGTGAAGACTATGGTCTTCCCTCCACTGGCGCTGTGGGAACCGGCCCCTTCAAGTTTGTGGAATGGACAGAAGGTGTCGAGATCACTGTTGAAGCCAATGCTGACTACTGGGGCGGCGCGCCCACGGTGGACAAGATTGTATTCCGTGTAATCGCAGATGATTCCGCTCGTTTCCTGGCCTTACAGGCCGGAGATATCCAGGGCTTCGAACAGGCTGTTGTAGAAGATCTAGTTACTGCTGAAGCCGCCGATGATCTTTACGTTATGACCAGACCAGCCCTCAATACCGGCTACCTGGCCTTCCCCTACAACATCGTCGAGTTCCAGGATGTTCGTGTTCGTGAGGCACTGGCCCACGCCATCAACCGCCAGGGATTAGTTGAAAACTTCCTCGGTGCCTACGGCGAAGTAGCAACAAACTTCCTGCCTCCGCTGATCTGGGGTCACGATGACACCATCGTGGATTGGGAATACAACCCCGAATTGTCCCTCGAACTTCTGGCAGAAGCCGGATTCCCGGATGGACTTAGTGAAGTAACGATTGACCCCGCCTTTGTAACTGAGTAACCCTCTCAGGATATCGAATTTCCTGAAATTTTAGGTTAGGTCTATCTGTTGTAAAAAGGGAGGGGCGTTAACCCGCCCCTCCTTTCTGTAAGCAATTATTGGAGGTCTTCTTTGACTCGCTATATTATTCGACGAATCATCTCTGTGATCCCCACATTAATTGGGGTCACCTTTGTGATCTTTATGTTCCAGCGCTTGATCCCTGGAGATCCGGCAATTGCCATGCTGGGGGAGCATGCCACCGACGAAAGTATCGAACGGATCCAAGAGCAATTGGGTCTTAATCGCCCTCCGTTCCTGGATCGGGAAGCACTGGCGGAAGGTGACCTGGCTGGTTTTTTTGACAGTCAATACATTAATTACATGGCCCGTCTTAGCCGGTTAGATCTGGGAAATTCAATTCACCGGCGGATCCCTGTGCTGGAAACGCTGAAATTGAGATTCCCGGCAACGGTTGAACTTTCATTACTTTCCATGATCATCGCCGTAATGGTAGGTATACCGGTAGGAATAATTTCCGCTTCCCGCAGGAACTCGCTGATTGACAGCGTCGCCATGGTGGGTTCTCTTGTGGGAGTTTCAATGCCCATATTTTGGCTGGGAATAATGGAAATAATGCTTTTTGCTGTGTTCTTAAAATGGCTTCCTGCTGGTGCTCGATTAAGTACCGGGTTTGAAATACAAGGAATCACCCATTTATACTTGGTTGATAGTCTATTAACTGGCAATTGGGCTGGGTTCAAAGATGCTCTGTCTCATATCATTTTGCCTGCTGTAGCTCTGGCAACTATTCCGATGGGGATAATTGCCAGAATGACGCGCTCCAGCATGTTAGATGTTCTCCAGGAGGATTACATCCGGACTGCCAGGGCAAAAGGATTGGGGGGAAGAAAGGTGCTGTTTAGGCACGCCCTTAAGAATGCAGCCTTACCGGTAGTCACAATTGTTGGTCTTCAGGCAGGCACATTATTGGCAGGAGCCGTCTTAACCGAAACAATTTTTTCCTGGCCTGGGATCGGCCGTTGGGTTTATGATAGTATTCTTGGCCGGGATTACCCCATCGTGCAGGGTGGCACCTTGTTAATTGCCCTGATATTTGTCGGTGTTAACTTGATCGTGGATATTTTATATGCTCTGCTGGATCCAAGGATTCGGTATAAATGAGGAAGCTTTATGTCACAGATTAATCCTGAAGATTTTACTGTAACAGATTTTGCTATACGGGAACATCGCTCCTTGTGGGGCGATGCCTGGAAGCGGCTCATATCCAGTAATACAGCCCGCCTGGGCATGTTTATTGTGATCTTGTTTGTTTTCTCGGCGACTTTTTCTCATTATTTCTGGAAATATGAACCGAAGAAAGACCTGGATTATTCATTAAAATTAAAAGCCCCTAACCTGGTGGTGACTGAAGAAATACCATCCATCCATCCCTTCGGTACTGATAAATTAGGACGGGATATTTTCCGGAGAGTTGTGCACGGAGGATGGAATTCCTTACGGGTTGGTATTGTGGCTGTTGGGATCTCGTTATTATTTGGAGGTGTAATTGGTTTGCTGACCGGTTTTTATGAATCCACTACCATGACAAGAGTGGAGCGGATTGTGTTATACGGCATAACGGGTTTCCTGATGGGTATGCTGTCTGCCTGGATTGCGAACCAGTTTTTACAACTGGTTATTTTTACTATCTTAGGCATTTTGGCAGGCTATTTTGAAGGATTGTGGGCAGGAAAATATTACCGGGCAGTATTTTTTGGAGCCCTGGGAGCCCTGCTCAATTTTGGACTTGCTCTATTTGTCGGACTGCCAGTCGCATTAGTTTGCGGTTCTCTGGGTTTGTTAGCGGGATTGCTGTTATCCGTGACTCTGGATGGAAGGTTTTTCTCAAATGTAATGATGCGAGCGATGGATATGATTTTATCCTTTCCTGGTTATTTGTTGGCAATCGCCATTGTTGCATTTTTAGGACCTGGCCTTGGTAAGGGTATGATTGCCATCGGTGTTGTGGGGATCCCGGTTTATGCCCGGCTGACCCGATCAGCGGTCTTATCTGTGGTGAATAAGGAGTACATCCTGGCAGCCCATTCCGTGGGAGAATCCCATGGTCGGATCATTTTCAGGCATATCACCCCAAATATCCTTTCCCCGATCATTGTCCAAACAACCATGGGATTGGCGAATGCCATTCTCTCGGCGGCAGCCCTGGGATTTCTGGGGCTTGGAGCCATACCACCCGAACCAGAATGGGGAGCGATGCTTGGTGACAGTTATCGATATTTAACCAGTGGAGCCTGGTGGGCGGTTATATACCCCGGCCTGGCAATTATGCTGAGCGTGCTGGGCTTTAATTTACTGGGAGATGGCCTCCGCGATGCGCTAGATCCTAAACTGCGGACGTAGGAAAAATGATATGAAACCATTATTAGAGATTAAAAACTTAAAAACCCGATTCTATACCCAGGACGGCGTTGTTAAAGCTGTCAACGATGTATCCTATTCCATGAATAGTGGTGAGATCCTTGGCGTAGTCGGAGAAAGTGGTTGTGGCAAAAGTGTTCATGCTCTTTCCATGATGCAGCTGATCCCGGATCCTCCTGGAAAGATCACCCAGGGAGAAGTCTGGCTGGACGGGCAGGATCTGCTTACACTATCAGAAGAGGAGATGCAAAAAGTCCGCGGCCGGGATATTGCCATGATTTTCCAGGATCCCATGACTTCTCTTAACCCGGTTTTCACAGTCGGATTCCAAATTATCGAGGCGATCCAGCTTCATACTGATATGACCAAAGATGAAGCGACTCATCGGGCAGGAGAACTGCTGGACCTGGTTGGGATTCCGGGTGCGGCTGAACGCTTAAACGATTATCCCCATCAATTTTCGGGTGGGATGAGGCAGCGAGCCATGATCGCGATGGGGCTGTCCTGTGAACCCAAGCTATTAATTGCTGATGAACCCACAACTGCCCTGGATGTGACCATCCAGGCCCAGATCATTGACCTGGTTAATAAACTTCAGGCTGAATTGGGTATGGCAATCATGTGGATTACTCATGATCTGGGTGTGGTGGCTGAGATTGCTCATACCATTAATGTCATGTATGCCGGTTCGATCATCGAAACTGGAAAAATCCGCAATATTTATAAAAAAACCAGACATCCCTATACTATTGGCTTGCTAGGATCCCTTCCAAGATTGGATGACGCCCCCGGGACGGAGTTAGTATCCATTCCGGGTTTGCCGCCAGATTTACTTGCCCTTCCGGAAGGCTGTCCTTTTGCGGCCCGCTGTGAATACCGGGTTGAGCAGTGCGTAGTAGAGAATCCACCGCTGGTAGAGATTGATGGACCAGGTCATTCTGTCGCCTGTTGGCGATGGGAAGAGATAGCAGGGATAGAGTCAAAATGAAAGCTGAGAATAAAAAACTACTCGAAATTAAGAATTTGAAGAAATACTTCCCGGGTTCAGAAGGGCAGTTATTTAAAACCAGCAATGATGTAAAAGCGGTTGATGATGTCAGTTTTGATATTTATCAGAAGGAAACGCTGGGATTGGTGGGTGAAACCGGCTGCGGTAAAACAACTGTAGGTCGAACCATGCTGCATCTTTATAAACCCACAGCCGGAAAAATAATATTTAACAATATCGATTTGAACTCCCTGGGAGAAAGAGAACTACGCCATCATCGCAGTAAAATGCAGATGATCTTCCAGGATCCCTATGCATCCTTAAACCCACGCATGACGGTTGGGTCTATTGTAGGATCTCCCCTGGATGTGCACACAAAACAGAGCAGAAAAGATAAACAGGATCGCGTGCAGGATTTATTGGATATTGTTGGATTGAATCCAGATTTTGTCAACCGCTACCCCCATGAATTCTCTGGAGGCCAGCGACAAAGAATCGGCATAGCCCGGGCCCTGGCACTGAATCCCGAATTTGTGGTATGTGATGAACCTATCTCCTCGTTGGATGTATCTATCCAGGCTCAGGTTGTAAATTTACTGGAAGATTTACAGAAAAAATTAGGACTGACCTACTTGTTTATCGCGCACGATTTGAGTATGGTACGCCATATTAGTGACCGTATGGCTGTCATGTACCTGGGAAAAATCATGGAATTAGCAGATCGGGATGAGATCTTTCTGAATTCACTTCATCCCTATACTCAGGCATTGATGTCAGCTGTGCCAGTTCCTGATCCAGATCTGGCCGAGAAAAAAGATCGGATCATTTTGGATGGAGATATTCCAAATCCGGACAATCCGCCGCTGGGGTGTAATTTTAATACTCGCTGTCCAGTGGCCATTGATATTTGTTATAAAGAAGAACCAGAATATCGAGAAGTCAAAGATAAACACTGGGTAGCATGCCATCTTGTAAAATGAACCAGTCCAGTCGGACTTTTTTCTAACAGATATAAACCCTCCTGGCAGAGATGCTGGGAGGGTTTTGATTTATCTTGTTTCGGTATAGATCTGATGTTGAATTTTTCTTGGTAGATGAGGAATTGAATATGGAGAATGAGTTATGAAATCAGGTCCCCGGCTTTCCGTTGAAGCTATCATGCTTAAATTGCATCATCCCTTTCGACTCTCAACCGGTGTGAGCACAACACGAACAGCTCACTGGATTCGGTTGGAAGATGACCAGGGTTGGGGTGAAGGCACCATACCTCCCTACTACAACATCAGTGATGAAGATATGCAGGCCTTGTGGGATGAAAAATCTCACAGTAAGGAACCTTTCCCGGAAGACCCAGAGCTGATTCCGGGCTGGATTGGCGACCAGGGACCAGCTCCGGCCAGAGCTGCCTTGGATCTGGCTCTGCACGACAGGATTGGGAGAAGGAGAGATCTTCCACTCTATAAGTTATATAATCTTCCAGCTCCTATTCCCTTTTCAACTGCCTTTACCATTGCTATCACTGAGCCTGAAGAAATGGCTCGGATGGCGGCGAATCGTCCGGAATTTCCGGTAATTAAACTCAAGCTAGGCAGCGATGATGATATCAGCCGTGTTGCAGCAGTCCGAAACGCCAGGCCTGACGTCCGATTGTATCTGGACGCGAATGCAGGATGGGAACCAGATGAGGCAGTTCGGCTTATCAAGGATCTGGAATCCTTAGATATTGAGATGATTGAGCAGCCAGTTGCCGGAGATGATATTGAGGGTATGGGTTATATTCAGAGCCAGACCGATATTCCGATAGTGGCCGATGAGTCTCTTAAATCATTGGGGACTTTGGAGGAATTGGCCAGAGTGGGAGTGCAGGGAATCAACTTAAAGATAATGAAACTGGGCGGGATGGGACCGACGCTAAAATTGTTAAAAAGGGGAAAGGAACTTGGACTCAAGATCATGTTGGGTTGCATGACAGAGACATCTCTGGGAGTTACTGCTATGTCGCACCTGGCAGCCATGGCTGATTGGATCGACCTGGATGCGCCCTTGTTGATTGCAAATGATCCTTTTGAAGGAGTCTGTTATGACCAGGCCCTTGTGTCACTACCTGATAGGGCAGGAATTGGAATAGTTCGTAGAACTGGGATGAAATAGACTGCCAATATTAACCAGTTCAATGTGGTCCATTGCCCTATTTAGTTTATATTAATTGACATTATTTCAACCGCAGACTACAATGTAGATTGACCGAGGCAATGATCCAAGTCGGTTAGGAGGGACCATGAGTGCCTGGCGCGGAAAATATGCCATTGGGTTAACTGGAAATATCGCAACCGGAAAGAGTGTGGTCCGAAAGATGCTAGAGCATCTAGGCGCATACGGTATTGACGCGGATGTGTTATCTCACCGCGCCATTATGAAATCTTCCCCAGGATATCAACCTGTAATGGATACCTTTGGCCAGTGGGTTTTGGGCTCGAATGGAGATATTGACCGGAACAAACTCGGCGAATTGGTGTTTAAGAATCCAGACGCGATGATGCGGCTGGAAACCATCATCCATCCCCTGGTCAGACAGGCGTTGGACGTCCTAGTTAATAAAACTTCTCATCCGATCGTTGTCATTGAGGCCATCAAACTGCTGGAATCTGACATGCATAACCTTTGTGATCAGGTTTGGGTGACAATGTCTTCTTCAGACCTTCAGTTAGAAAGACTGATTGAAAAACGCAGCATGACTAGAAGGGAAGCAGAGGACCGGATCAATGCCCAACTGCCAGCTACTGCAAAGTTAACCAAAGCAGATGTGGTTATTGAAAATGATGGTTCTTTTGAAAAAACTTGGAAGCAGGTTTATGATGCCTGGCAAGTCATTACTCAGAAAGAGCCCGGATTTAAAGTAGTACCGAGCAAATCTTACGGGAAGCTCGAAGTGAAAAGGGCAACACCGGAATCCGCTGAGCAGATCGCTGTGTATATGAGCCAGCACAACCGCTCGAAACGGCAAATGACCAAAGATGACATAATGGCCGCATTTGGTGAAAAGGCCTATATGCTGCTGATGTCGGATAAAGAGATTATCGGTCTATTAGGTTGGCAGGTCGAAAATTTGATAACGAGAGTGGATGATGTCATGCTCACAGAGGGATTGGCAATCCAGAATGGACTGAAAGCTCTGATGAGCTTTGTGGAGGATTCTTCCAAAGAACTTCAGAGTGAGGCCGCCCTGTTATTCCTTCCGCCATCCCTCGCTCAACATGAAAATCTGTGGAGCGGTTTGGGGTATCAAGCCAGGACCGTTAAAGACCTCCAGGTAAAAGCCTGGCAGAACGCAGTAATGGAATCCATGCCGCCTGGCACAGTTCTGCTCTTTAAGCAGCTCAGAAAGGACCGTGTCTTACGTCCGATGCAGTAATTATTTCTACATCAGGTAGATCGAAGTGATTAATAACTTTTGGAATTATTTGCTTTTTATATTTCAGCGAGCAAATTGGCTCAGCGTTTTTGATATCCTTCTGGTAGCGACAGTAGTGTTTATTATCCTCTACCTGCTCAGGGATACTAAAGCGCTGGTTCTTCTCAGGGGTGTCCTGGTCCTGATCGTTGTGATCAGCTTGCTCTCGAGTCTGAGAGTCCTCCCCGCATTTTCATGGATAGTAACCAATACATTGCCAACATTGCTGTTGGCAATTCCGGTGATTTTCGCCCCTGAGATCAGGCGCATGTTGGAACGCATTGGCCGGACAGGATCGGTTTTTTCTCAGGACCAATTCACCACTGAAATGGAAAAGAATATCCAGGACGTTGTTCAGGCAGCCCGTAGGATTGCGGAACTCAAGTACGGCGGTCTGATTGTTTTTTCCCGCCTGGATTCTCTGCAAGCCTATATTGAAACAGGGGTGCAGTTAAAAGCATCTATTAGACCTGAAACGCTGATCCAGATCTTTTTCCCCAAAACGCCATTACATGATGGAGCAGTGATTATCTCAGAAAACGTTATTACTGCTGCTGGCTGTGTACTGCCCCTATCTGCCAGCGGTGTCTTGGAATCATCCCCGGAAAGGTCGATGGGATTACGACACAGGGCCGCTCTGGGTATTGCGGAAGAAAGTGACGCAATTGCGGTTGTGATTTCTGAAGAAACCGGCATTGTTTCCCTAGCCTATGATGGAAAACTTGACAAATATGTTCCGCTGGATGAATTGCAGGGCAAATTGAATGGGTTCTTCCAGCATGAGCCAGTCCAAAAATCACTCTTGTCACGCTTAAGCACACTCTTTCAAGGAACCTTAGAATGAAACCGATGCGCTGGTTGGGCAGCAATCTTACTTCCTTGATCCTGTCACTATTGCTGGCATTTGTGATCTGGATCTCAGCTGTGACCTCTGCTAATCCCAATGTTGAGGCTGAGTTTTCAATTCCTTTGGAAGTGAGACAGCAGTCGTCTGATATTGCGATCGTAGATCCATTACCGCAGACCGTTGATCTGAAGATTCTTGCTCCTGAAAGCATTATTCAAAGCCTTGAAGAGGATAATCCGCTTGTGGCGTACATCAGCTTGACGGATATAACAGCAGGCACTTACCGTTTTCTCGTTCAGGTCCAGATACCTGATCAACTGTATCCGATCCGCGTCCTGGAGCAAAATCCTGAGAAACTGGAATTAAAAGTCAGCAACTTGATCTCAAAGCTGCTGCCCGTTTCGATCCAGGTAGAAGGAGAACCGGCAATCGGCTATCAGACCAGTGGACTCTCCTGGGATGGGAGCTCTGTCACTGTCATCGGACAGGACAGCAAAGTCCAGGAAGTGGCGGTAGTGGTAGGCATACTGGATATTTCGGATTCAACGGGATCGATTTCTAGGAGCATTACTCTTGAGGCCAGGAACACAGTAGGTGAGATTATTGAAGGAGTGACGCTCCAGCCTGAGACAGTCCTGGTCAACCAGTCGATCAGCCTGCAGGGTGGATACAGGAATCTGGCCGTAAATGTTACTACACAAGGTGTAGTTGAACCTGGATACCGCTTTACGAGTATCACACCGGCACCGCCGACGGTGATGGTGTTTTCTGAAGATCCCCAACTTGTAGAGGGATTGCCAGGTTATGTAAATACCAAACCATTGAATTTGAACGGAGTAGATGGGTATCTGGAGACTATACTAGAATTGGACCTTCCGGAAGGGGTTACCGTAGTGGGTGATCCGACTGTGCTGATCCAGGTGAACGTCACTGCTCTGGAGACCAGTATGGTGATCACTAGGGAGATTGAAGTGATTGGTTTGCTGCCTGGCTTAAACGCCCAGGTGTCACCAAGCCAAGTAAGTGTCCGGGTTTCTGGACCAGTGCCTGTCTTGGAAAATCTTACCTTGAGAGATATCAGGGTGGTTGTTGATCTCACGAGCCTGGAAGTTGGAACCCATACTCTGACACCTACGGTAGAAATCCTCCCCACCGATATTATCTGGGAAGATGTCTCTCCTGCAACTGTTGAAATAGTCATCCTGGAGGGGTAGGAAAAATGAACCCCTCTGGTAAATAGTCCCCAAAAAAATATGCCGAAACCTGTTGTGGCCATTGTTGGCCGACCCAATGTGGGTAAGAGTACCCTTTTTAATCGCCTGGCTGAACGCCGCATGGCGATTGTGGATGATATACCAGGAACGACCAGAGACCGTCTTGCCACGGAAGTTGAATGGACGGGTGTGGTCTTTGACATCATTGATACTGGGGGATTGGACCCCACTCAGGTGGGCCCTGGAAAAGGACAGGAACCGCTTTCCATCGGTTCCCACCAGTTCATTGAAGAAATCCGCAGTCAAGCAGAAATTGCCATCCAGGAATCAGACGCAATCCTTTTTGTTGTGGATGGACAGGCTGGAGTCACACCGGCAGACCGGGAGATCAATGAATCCCTCAGAAAAGTCCAGGAGATCAAGGATGGGGAAACCTATCCACCAGTGCTTTTAGTTGTCAATAAATGTGATAACAAGGAAACGCGCCAGAACGCAGTCCAATTCTACGAGCTGGGATATAACGAAATATATATCATATCTGCCATTCACGGTTCTGCGACGGGAGACATGCTGGATGCGCTGGTGAAAGTTCTTCCAGAAGGGGGAGAAGAAGAAGAGGATGCATCTGTAAAAATTGCCATTGTGGGAAAACCCAATGTTGGAAAATCCAGCCTGCTGAACAAGATATCTGGGGAAGAGCGGGTGATCGTTAGCAATATTCCAGGAACTACCAGGGACTCGATTGATACCAGCCTGGTCTACAAGGATGTCCCGATCACAATTATTGATACGGCCGGGATCCGCAAACGCGGCAGTGTTAAAACAGGTGTGGAGAAATTTAGCGTTATACGGGCGATGAAAGCTATTGAGCGCTCGGATGTGGCCCTTCTAGTTGTTGATGCCTACGAGGGAGTAAAATCTCAAGACACACACGTAGCCGGTTATATCCTGGATGAGTGGAAGAGTGCGGTTGTGGTGATCAATAAATGGGATCTGATTGAAAAAGATACCCATACGATGGTTGAATTCACAAATTATGTGCGTTATGAATTGAACTTCATGGATTATGTTCCGATACTGTTTACCTCTGCATTGACCGGTAAACGAGTGGATCAGATCCTGGACCTGGCGCTGGAAGTCCAGAAGGCGAGAATGGTCAGGTTGCCTACCTCACAAGTAAACAAGATCGTCCAGAACGCTCAGGATAAACATCCGTCGCCTTCAAAGGCAGGACGCCATTTCAAGATTTATTATGGCTCCCAGGTCCGGAACGATCCTCCAACCTTTTTGCTCCATGTCAATGACCCGAAATTGACCCATTTCACCTATTTGCGATATATTGAAAATCAGATTCGGGAACATACGCCATTTTTGGGGACTCCGATCAAGATCCTGCTCCGCCAAAGTTAGTTTTAAATCCCAAAATCCAATAAATAACAATAGATTGAGAAGGGTGAGTTTGCTATCCTTCCCCTTGCCTTGACTGAACTTGGATTATATAATCTGGAACACGTTCAAAGGTGATAACCTGAAAATGACTGAAGAATTTGACTTTCTCCAACTCGAAAATGAGGAAAATCGCCCAGAAAGGCCGAATTTACTGGGTGTTCTGGTTGATATCCTGGAAACTCTGCTGCTTTCAGTGGTTCTATTCTTCCTGATCAATGCAGTATCCGCCCGGATCCGGATCGATGGATCAAGCATGGAACCCAATCTTCATCATGGAGAATTCGTAATTGTCAGCAAAATCAATTACCGGATCGGGGAACCCGAACGGGGAGATGTTGTGGTATTTGACTTTCCGCGCAATATCACCCAGGAGTATATCAAACGAGTGATCGGCTTGCCTGGTGAACAAGTTCATATTGAAGATGGTATTGTGTATATTAATGGTGTGATGCTTTCTGAACCATATTTGATGATAGATCCTCAATACGAAGGCGAATGGGTAGTTTTGGAAGACACTCTCTTTGTCTTGGGCGATAACCGGAATAACTCCTCAGATTCCCACAATTGGGGCATGGTGCCCATGGAAAATATTGTTGGGGAAGCTCTGCTGGTGTATTGGCCGCCAGATTCGTGGGGATTGGTCAATGGGGCAAGCCCGGTTCTGGCTTCGGAATGATTCATCCGTCAATCCGGGGATTCCGCCTGGTTGACTCCAAGAGAAATCCTTTATTGGTAGATATAACAGATACTCTCTGCTAAGATGCAGTATCTGTTATCATAAATATGAGAAATCTGGTCGATAAAACACTTTACCTTATGGGTTGGTGTTAGTTCAGCTTAGGTGGTTATTAGTATTCAGTGGGAGTTTAGTATGGCACAGCGGGCCCTCACCAAACGCATAATCCCGGTCCATGTTTTGACTGCCAGTTACCGCATTGCAGGTACGGTAAAGGTCAGCAATAGTGGCTTAAGTGGGCTGGTAACGGATTCGACAAGCCAGTTCATGACCATTATGGATGCCAGCCTTGGCCGCATCCATGACCCGGATTTTCTGGTACAAAGATTACCTGACATCCGTTTGGTTAAAGACCAGATCCACAGCGCCAGCGTAAAACGACGCCAGGATATTGGGCCGAGGGGGATCACCCGGGCTGGGTATGAACAAGTCAATATTTTTCATATCGCCATCACTGACTCGACCTTTGAATATGAAGGCTGCCTGGAATGGCCGGGCCGGTTCGATTTTAAAGCCCTGATGTCTGCAGGCACCTGGGAGTACCTGCCCATATTTGGTGGAACTGTGCGTTCCATTATCTATCCTGAGATGGAGATCAAGAGCGAAGCCATGCTGGTTAATCGCAAACATATCGCTACTTTTACTCATGCCCTGAAGAAAGCGGATGAAGACTCATCCTTGCCGGGAATTCCGCTAGGCTTGACCTGATTAAGCGGGGATAGTATAATTTTTGCCGTTGTCTTAACAACTAAATTTGCCCCCATCGTCTAGGGGACCAGGACATAACCCTTTCAAGGTTAAGACCGGAGTTCGAATCTCCGTGGGGGCACAGAAAAAAATCCTCTGCAAAGAGGATTTTTGGTTTAAGGGAGAAGGATAGACTTCGGATGTCTGCCTCTCGATCAGCCCTTCGTTTTTAAGTCATCTACCTCGGAGGGCTTCATCCGAAAGGCGATCAAGGCTGCGGGTACCAATAACAACCCAAAACTGATCCAGCGGCCAGCTTCGGTTGTCCAGTAGGGGAAAACTGCCCCGGTGAGATTGCCGATGGCGTGGAAAATGCCAGCGATCAAGATACTGCCCTTGGTTCCTCGAAACAACCAGGTATAGATAACGGATAACAGCACTGTTTGCAGGATATATTCCCAGACAGGGATCACGAATTGGGTTGTGCCGGAAATGAAATGAAGAGGTAGATGCCAGAGCCCCCAGATCAAGCCCAGAACAAGGCTGGCAACTAGCAGGCTGTATTTTTCTAAAAGCCGGGGCAGGGCATATCCGCGCCAGCCATATTCTTCCGGCAAGGCGCCTAAAAGCCAGATCAATAAACCGATCGGGACAATCATAGCTGGCGGAAGCCCGTATTCCCAGGCGACAGGCTGATTAAATAAACGAAGAATCAGCACAGTTATCATGCCCATCACCGGCATCAGGAACAAAGCAGGAATCAGCCATTTCTTAGGGAACTTGGCTGTCCAGCCTCGATTCCAAAGGCTTTTCGCTTCCTGTTTACCGGATTGGATGCGAGTGAGGATGAAAGCAGCAATACCGGGCCCAAAAACAGCGGTGTAACCCAGCAGAGTCGACAGTACGGGTGGAAGGGTGATAATCCCGTAGGATGCCATTACCCGGGGCGCATTCAGCAGCCACATCCAGGCAAAGGTAATAATAAAGAATAAACGAAGTTCTTTTTTAGTGTTATTCATAGTTTTCCCTATTCCTTGTACTCCTCCAGACGATCGATCTCGATCTGGGTATTGTAGGCGTCCATGCGTCCGCGATACAGTGTGCCCCACCCAGCCATCCACCCACCCCTTCACCGTTTGCGGTCAGGTTTTACTAGTAGCCAGTACCGTCCCTACCGGTAACCCCCACATTTTAAACTCCTGAGATTCCCGGATTATAAATCCTGCATCCTTGACCAGGAATTTTACAGGGATAGGCCGACAGTCTGCCAATTTTGGGAAGCGGTCGTGGAAGGATTCATATATCCTACCTATCAATCCCAGTTGCCGATCCTTAGACAATGAAACAACTACTAACCTTCCTCTAGGTTTTAAAACCCGGCGGATTTCACCTAATACCTCGGGAATGATTGGGGAATCAAAGAGCTCCAGTGTGAAGCTGGTATAGATCCCATCAAAAACACCTTCTTGAAAAGGGATTGGCAAAGTGTCGCTCCGCACCAGATCCACCTGGTCCAGGAGGCCTGCCCGAGACAATCTTCTTTGTGCGACCCTCCCCATACCGATGGAGAGATCCAATCCGGCGCTAATGCCATTTTTAACGCTCTGGGCGATATACTGTTGGGCGTACCCGGTGCCAAAACCGATTTCCAGGATCCTTTCTCCAGGCCGCGGATGCAAAAGAGCCAGACCCAGCCTGATAAACCTCTTTTCACTGGACGCCAGCCAGTCATAGATCCTGCTGAGGTTGGAATAATAGCTCTCGGCAGCCTGAACGGGCCGGTTTACTCTTGAGAAGTCCGATCCTGGTTTCAAAAATTTATCCTTTTGCTCGTATTTTAGTATATCCCAATCCGGCTGGCTTCTTTAGTACCAATCCTTGATGATCCTGTTAAATAAAAACGCTGCCAGGAATGGCAGCGTTGATTACATTGTTGAGGGTCTTTATCCCAGAGTGACATCCTGTTTCTTTTTGCCGCCCTCTGTCCACTGCAGCTCTATCTCAAGCTGCTTTTTCAGACCGTGTTTTTTGGGCTGTTCATAGTACTCCAGCTCAAAACTTATTGTTTCAGGCAGATCCACAACTACATCCTGTCCTCCCTGAACTAGTTTTACCTGTCCGCTTTCGACTTTGTCTGCTAGCTCCCGCAGAAATACAGCTGCGTCTGCCAGGTTTTTTCTTTGAACGCTTTTAACAAGCACTTTTTTCTTGGCCATCTATCCTCCATGACTAATATATCCATTTTAGCAAAATTCAGACGGACGAGAATATGAGATGTGTTAATACGAACGTTATATGTTTAACGTTTAAGGTTGCAAGATTGGAGAGCAAATAAATGATTGAGGAAAATACTCAAATGAATAATGAATGCCGAAAACTGATTACTAGCACTACCCGCCGCGGTAGGGCGGTACAGTGATGGCATAGATCCGGCACAGGCGCCGATCCAGAATCCGGCTGCGGATGCGGGGATCGATCTCGCTGAGTTTATCCGTGGTAGTGATTATGGTGGGAAGCCCGGCATTGTAGCGGTAGTTAAAGAGCTGGTAGAGTTTTTCCTTGACCCAGGGAGTCATGGATTCTGTGCCCAGGTCGTCCAACACAAGTAGAGGAGATTTTTTGATCTCGTCAAATCGCCGGTCGTAGCTGACAGTGCTGTTGGGACTAAAGGTAGCCCTTAAATGATCCATCAGGTCAGGAACCATAATGAATAGAGGAGGGATGCCTTCTGCGGAGCGGTAGTTGGCGATGGCCGCTGCCAGATGGGTTTTCCCGCTAGCATAACCCCCCTGAAACACCAGCCAGCCTTTGGGCTTCTCGGCATATTTCTGGGCGGCTTTGAAGGCGCTTTCCAGCTTCTTCTTTTCATCCTTTTCCAGGTTCTCATCATCACGCAAAGAGAAATTGCCAAAGGTGTGGTTTCCCAATAATGACAACGAGGAGAGTTCGGAGTGGCCGGTATCGTCCATGGGCCGGCGGTAGTCCGGAGCTAGGATATTGACCCGATTAACAAGTTCAGGGTCCTGCAGGCGGGAGCGGATGCGGCCTTCTAATTGGTTGAGAGATAGGTTTGTGGTGATCAATAACGGAAGGTTATTGATGTAGCGGAAATTGAGGATTTGGAACAGCTTTTCCTGAGCCCAGGGAGTGGCGTTTTCGGTCCCGAAATCATCCATGATCAACAAGGGAGAGCGGCGGATGTCTTCAAAACGCTCCTCAAAACTGGATTCCGGGTTGTTATAGGAAAAGCGCAGGCTGTCCAAGAGATCTGGGACCGTCAGGAACAGGGTTGGAATGCCAAGGTCAACTACAAAATTTGCCACAGCTGCTGCTAGATGAGTTTTTCCACAACCGTAAGGACCCTGCAGTACCAGCCACCCCTGGAGTTTGCCGGCATATTGTTGAGCATGGTTGAAGGCCTGTTCCAATGAGTCAGCCTGGGCTGGCCCCATACCAATCTGTCCCCGGATTTCAAAGTTCTCGAAGGTTAAATGGGTCAGCTCATCCAGATTGCTCATTTTAAATAAACTAGCCCGGGCTTGTTTTCTTAACTGTCCAGCCCGGCAAGAGCAAATTTGGAGTTTGCCAAAATCGGGATGTCCCACCGGGAGGTCCTGCCGCAGGTAGCCAACCCCGCCGCAGATCTCACAATTGGGATCACCCGGGTAAGACCCGGCGCCTGGATCAGTCTTCGATGAACTCGGCGAATTCATCTTCGAGATATCCCCGGCGGTCTTTTTTAGTATGTCCTCTATCCGGTCGCTCATCTCTTCCACCGTCCTGCCAACTGCGTAATATTGCTTCTATGTAATTCCATTTTCTCACATTGTTCTGAACCGCGATTGCTACCGCATGCCTGATCCACTCTTCAGGAAATTCACTTTCTGCTTCTCTTAGTGTATCTGCGATCAGGGGTGTCAGCGGTCCAATATTCTCTTCATACAGCCGGAAGATATTGGGCTGCTCCAAACTTAACGTTGGGATCGGGCTGTCTCCGTCCGAGGGGCGCCACGATCCGTCTGCGACGGATTGAACCGCGGCTTGCCCGCGCGGAGAGTTGAAGAAATATATGGCCAGTTCCCCTTCCCCTTCAGGGACCGTCGTTTTTAACAAGGTGCCGCGGTTCACCGCCCGCTCCAGCCCGGTTTCTACTGCAATCAGCTGGGCGGCGGCCGAGGCGCCCATGCCCGTCATAAAGTCCGGATCTCCTGTGAGGTTCTCTTCCTTGAGGTAGCGAACTTCGCCTTCCAATCGGGTGAACAGCCACAGGGAATATAATGTGACCTTCATTTCATCCAGGTTGTCTATTTGCGGAAGAAGGTCTGTAAAAAACAGGCTGGGAATCCTGGTTGTGTTTATTTTTCCTGGAGGAAGACCGTTAAAAGTCATTAGGTTACCTGAGAGAGGTCAATATCGCGAGTGGCGGCATTCTCGAATTTGGCCAGATTCTTCCGGAAGACCAGCTGCACATCCCCGGTAGGGCCGTTTCTGTGTTTGGCTATGATGATCTCGGCCAAGTTCTTGAATTGGGAATCTTCCTCATACACTTCCGGACGATAGATGAACATCACGACATCAGCGTCCTGCTCCAGACTTCCGGATTCCCTTAGATCTGATAATACAGGCCGTTTGTCTGAGCGCTGCTCTACGGCGCGCGAAAGCTGGGCGGCGGCCAGGACAGGTACGTTCAGCTCCCTGGCCAGGATCTTCATGTTGCGGGAAATATCAGAGACTTCCTGGACGCGGTTGTTGGAGCGATTATCCCCGCCCATCAGCTGCAAATAATCCACTACGATCAGGTCTAATTTATATTCCAGGTGCAGGCGCCGACATTTGGTTCGCAGCTGCAAAGGTGTCAAAGCGGGTGTGTCATCGAGAAAGATATGGGTGTCGGTTAGAACTTCAATAGCCTGGGTGAATAGCAGCCATTCATCAGGACTGAGTTTTCCAGAACGAAGCCTGGTGGAATCTATCCCGGTTTCCTGGGCAATGATGCGCTGCACCAGTTGTTCGTTGGACATCTCCAGGGAGAAGATCGCAACATGTTTTTTGTGGGTTAAGGCAGCATTTTTTAGAGCTGATAATATAAAGCCAGTCTTACCCATGCCAGGCCTGCCGGCGATGATCAGTAGATCTGAGGGCTGTAGGCCTCCCAGTATTTTATCTATATCAATAAAGCCTGTAGGAACTCCAACTAGTTCTTCATCCCGCTTGGAGAGCTCTTCCATGCGATCGAAATAATCACTCAAAACGGAGCGAATGGGCTGCAGATCCTGGGTTGTACGGCGTTGGCTGACATTAAAAATGGCCTTCTCAGAGTCGTCCATGACCGTATCGAGGGTGAGATTCTCCGTGTAGGCCAACTTAGCGATTTTATTGGCAGCTTCTAACATCCGGCGCCTGATGGCGGTTTCTTCTACTCTGTGTCCATAAGCTTCAGCATGCAGGGAAGAGGGGACGTTGTTGATCAGTTTGGTGATATAGGCCGCTCCACCGATATCTGCCAGGTGTCCTTTCTGGTCGAGTTCCTCAGTGACCGTCACCAGGTCGATAGCCTCGTTGCGATCATGCAGGGAAACAAAGGTATCAAAGATCCACCTGTTACGGTGGATATAAAAATCATCCGCGGACAGGAACTGGGCCACGTCATAATAAGCTTCGGGGTTGATCAGCACCGCTCCGATGACAGCTTCTTCTGCTTCCCGGCTGTGGGGAACCATCTGGGGTCCTGATGTTTCGGGAGCGGATTCGAATTCGAGGGATTCGGTCATGGTTGGTTTTTTGAATTATTGTTGGTTGTCTGATTACTGAGGTTGAACTTTAGGGAAACTGGAGGTTGAGGGGAAGTTACTCCTCCTCGGAATCCTCTTCATCAGGTTTGTCTTCAGATTCATCCGGGCTGATCTGTTCCAGGTAGTTCTCAAAGACTGACAATCGCTCACTGTCCAATTCTTCGTCTGGGAGAGCTTCTGCCAGATCATCTTCCGGGATCAAACCGGCCTCATCTATCACACTTTCTGCTACGAATATTGGAACATTCAAACGGATGGCCAAATTCATGGCATCGGAGGGGCGGGAGTCAATATTATGCAGCGTGCCATCGATATTAATGGCAATGTTGCCGAAATAGGTTTCATCTTTCAGGGAAACTACTTCAACGTGGATTACTTCGGCATCCAGGGAATCCAGTATGTTCACAAATAGATCATAGGTTAATGGGCGCGAAACTTCCACTTCCTGCAAAGCCAGGGTGAGGTGTTCGGCTTCATAGATCCCAACCATTATGGGCAGATAACGATCTGAGTCGATCTCACGCAGAATCACAACGCGCTGCTGAGACATGAGGCTGACCCGGATGCTATCTATCACTACTTCGATCATTTTGGCCATAACTGGAGTTTCCTTCAGGATTTAACCTGATGTCTTGTTATTTTATCACGGGGGATAAGCGACTGCAACGAATGAACCTTAAAGGCTTATATTTATTAAGAAAATACCTACTTCTGGAGCAGGTCAGAAAATGATTCCTAGGGATGCTATCGGTTATTGAAGTTATGTTTATAATGAAGAAAACACTTTCTGGTTAGATTCGGGGATCTTTGGAGAGATATGGCTGTCGATTCTCAAACTCGAAAAGTAAATCGTCTGCTCCCGTTTGATCTGCTGCGGGGGATGTTGATGGTTCTGATGGCATTGGACCATGCCAATTTCCATATTGCTCAGCAGCACTCATCGGGTGAATATTGGGGAAGGTATTTTCCTGCCTTTTCCACCCCAATGCAATTCCTGGTCCGGTTTGTGACTCACTTCAGTGCGCCTGGTTTCTTTTTTACTATGGGCATTGGAATGGTACTATTTGCCTCATCCCGCAGGAAAAAGGGCTGGAAGGAACCACAGATCTGGGGACATTTTTTGTTGAGGGGGCTGGTGTTAATCGCTTTTCAGATTTTCCTAAACTACAGCCAGGCCTGGTCGTTAGCTGGCTCTTCCGCGCTGTTGTGGTATGTAGGTGTCTTGGCAGCTCTTGGAGTTGGTATGATCCTCTGTATTCCTCTATTGCGTTTGAAGCCGATATTCCTGGCCGGGATCAGCCTGGGGGTATTCATAGCCCTGGAGGCCCTGACTCCCGATCCGGGGTTGTGGGGTAGGAATTTTAATAACCTGGTCGGAACCTTGCTGGTATACAGCGGAGGAACGGGGGAGTTCTGGACGAACTACCCACTCTTGGCCTGGGTTGAGTTAGTCGTTTTGGGTATGTTATTCGGTAAATGGATCCAGATGGATGTTAAGAAGGCATATCAGAAGGGAGCCTGGCTGGGATTGATTTTCCTGATTGGTTTTGTTCTGTTGCGTTTGTACAATGGTTTTGGAAATATCCGCCCCTTTCCTATTGATAATTGGATGGATTTCTTTAGTCTGGTGAAGTATCCACCCAGTATAACCTTTGTGCTGCTGACTACCGGGGTAAACTTGATCTTGTTATGGGGTTTTTCTTTGATAAAGAAGCCGGTTTTCGGGGATTGGAATCCAGCGTTGGCTTTTGGGCGTGTATCATTGTTTTTTTACCTTAGCCACATTGGAGTGTACTTTCTGATGGGAAGGCTGCTGACACCAGGAGGATCCAGCCTGATGGCAATGGTTGCTCTTTGGCTAGCAGGTTTGGCGGCTCTCTATTTTCCTGCCCGCTGGTATGGCCAGTACAAAGCCCGTCAGCCTGCCAAATCTTGGGTTCGGTATTTCTAATGTCTACGAGTATTATCCGCTGACCTTCTCCGCTTCCCGTTTGAGTTCTCTATTCCTGATATTGTGGTCCAGAACTCGTTTCCGGATCCGGAGGTTTTTTGGGGTCACTTCCAGGAGCTCGTCGTCTGCCAGGTACTCAATAAATTGGTCCAGACTCATTTCTCGGGGAGTGACCAGGCGCTGATTGATTTCCCGGATATTATTTCGCATATTGGTCAGGTGTTTGCTTTTGCAGACGTTAACCTCAATATCATCTGGACGTTTGTTTTCTCCGACAACCATCCCGTGGTAAACCTCCATACCAGGTTCAATAAAGAGAATCCCGCGCTCCTCGGCATTTTTTAAACCAAAAGTGGTTGCTATCCCCGTTTCGTAAGCTACCAGGGATCCATGAGAGCGGACTTCAACTGAGCCGACCTGGGGAGCATAACTGTCAAAGCTTGTGTTTAGTACACCTGTTCCCTTAGTCATGGTTAGGAAGTGATGTCGGAAGCCGAGGATGCCCCTGGTGGGAGCCAGAAATGTAAGCAAGACAGTTCCTGTGCTTGATTCCACCATGTCCTGTAGCATACCTTGCCGGTTATTGAGAGAATCCATCACCGCGCCAATATCATCTGAATGGATCTCGATTCGGACCTCTTCAAATGGCTCCAGAATCTGGCCGGAGGGAGATGTTTGAAGAATTACTTCGGGGCGCGAAACATGGAATTCATAACCTTCCCGACGCATGGTTTCTATCAGGATAGCCAAATGAAGTTCTCCCCTGCCTGATACCAATAATGTGTCTGAGGACCCGGTATCTTCCACTCTTAAAGCCAGGTTGCTTCTTATTTCGCGAAATAATCGTTCCCTGAGTTTGCGGGAGGTCTTCCAGACACCTTCCCTTCCAAAAAAAGGAGAGGTGTTGACGCCAAATGACATCCGAACTGTGGGCGCTTCAACTTTTATTCTGGGGAGGGGAATCGGGTTTTCAAGATTGCAGATCGTATCTCCGATTGTTATGCCTTCCAATCCAGCAATGGCTACAATTTCACCAGCCCGGGCCAGTTCGATCTCCTGGCGTTCCAATCCCTGGTAATCATATAAATAAGTGATTTCTCCCGGGATGGTTTTTCCATCCGCGGTAATATAAGCGACCTGTTCTCCGATGGCTACCTCACCAGAAACAATTCTCCCGATGGCTGTAGCTCCCCGGTAATTATCATAATCCAGGGAAGTTATAAGCATTTGCAGTGGTAAATCAACATCCACAACCGGGGCAGGGATCGCATTCAGGATAGTTTCAAATAGAGGCTGGAGATCGGGACCGACATCTGGTGTATGACCAGCCCGATGCTGGGTTGCAATAGCATAGACCACTGGGAAACTAGCTTGTTCTTCGCTTGCTCCGAGTTCTATAAACAAATCAAACGTGTCATTTAAAACCTGCTCCGAATTAGCCAACTTGCGATCCACTTTATTGATGACCACAATCACCTTGTGGTTAAGTTCCAGCGCTTTCTGGAGTACAAAACGAGTCTGAGGCCGTGGACCTTCAGCAGCATCAACTAATAGCAATACTCCATCAACCATATTTAAGACCCGTTCTACTTCGCCGCCGAAGTCAGCATGGCCTGGGGTATCAACGATATTTATTTTTGTAAGCTGGCCGCTTTTTGGATTTGTGATCACGATAGCCGTGTTTTTGGAGAGAATGGTAATGCCTCTTTCCTGCTCCAATTCGTTTGAGTCCATCACTCGTTCTTTGAAGACCTTCTTTTCATGAAAAACGCTTGCCTGTTGCAGGAGCCCATCAACCAGGGTGGTTTTTCCATGGTCAACATGGGCAATAATGGCTACGTTTCGTATGTCAGTTCTGGTAGTTTGCATAATTTTCACTTTTGAAGCATAAAAAAACCCGACCGATCTTGGCCGGATTCACACAATACAACGCCTAAGTTTACCAAAGGAACCTTAAAATGGATAGAGTGTCAAGAAAAGTATTATTTATTTCTTACAATAATGATTTACAGGCCCAGCCCGGGAAAATTTAAGAGCCGGGTCTGTGTGGTTTGTCTTAGGTTGTCTTTTTTAGCTTGTTGATCCTGATGAGGATTTGAATCATCCCGAACACATATAACAACATCAGCAGGGCAGCGAGACCTTGCAGGATCATTGAAAGTAGTCCATACCCGTCAATGGAAGATGTATTGTTCATTAGTAGAAGCAGTATCGGCAAAAATATCACCAGGTAAAGCATAACCCGCTGGTACTTTCCAATTTTAGATTCCAGATCACTGTAGATTTCAGGGGTTTCGCCATTGGTGACCTTGTAACGGAAATACATCCATCCGCCCATTTCTCCAACATATTCCCAATCAGCGTCTGTAAAAAGCTGCTGGTAGGAATCCTTGTCTTTAGTCCTGAGGGATTGATAGTCCAACCTATAGATATAGTCCGCAGGTTCCCTGCTCTTGAACTAATATCTCCCGGGAAAAGGAACGTCATCCAAATGTAATCCCTGGTGGGCCATTTCTGTTAGCCAGGCTTCTTCTTTTTCATCCCGCCAGGCCCAGAACCATTTTTTTAGTAATTATTTCATTAGTCATATTATTCTTCCTCGGCAGTTACTTGCTGCCATAAGTCAAGGTTCTTTCCAGCGCTTTGTAACATGATTTCCATGCGCTGAATTTGCCCTAACAATACCTTGATTCCGGTTTCTGTTACCTGAAAGATCTTACGACGGCCTTCTGTTCCGACCATTGAGATTAATTTGTTCTCTTCCAGAGAGCTAAATGCACCATAGATGGTGCCTGGAGCCAACCGGAGGGTGCCTTGGCTGATCTCCTTGGCTTCTTGCATTACCGCATAGCCGTGTTTAGGAGTTACCAGCGCCAGCAAGATATAATAAGTAGCTTCCGTCAGGGGAAGGTGCTTTGAGATTGATTTGTCCTCCATAAAAACTCCTTTCTTCGGCCAAGGCTTATAACGTTTGGCGGTATAACGGATAACGATATAACATATGCCGACATAATAGAATGTATTTAGTTATTTGTCAAGACCCAAAAGAGAGAAATCAAGTTTAGAAATTAGACCTCGGGAGACTAACATCCTTAACTCCTTTATAATGTATACAAACTGGTTGTTTGGGAAGGATAAGTTGCCAAGGAGAGATTCTTTTAAAATCACAAGTTGGATATTCCTGATGTTTTTCTTGGTCGCTGCCTGTCAGCGAACGGAAGTAATAGATCTGAGTGAAGGCAGATCAGATACTGGCTTAAAAACAATCACAAGATGGCAAATCCAATACAGCGGCGAGTTGGATCTTGATATTGAGGTAGATGCTTTTAATCTTGATTTATTTGATACGCCAACAGAGATTATCATTGAGCTCAAGGCAAGAGGAGTTTTCGTAATCTGTTATTTCAGTGCTGGTAGCTACGAGGACTGGCGGCCTGACGCGCACAAGTTCCCAGACGATATTTTGGGGTATGAATTGGACGATTGGCCTGGAGAGCGCTGGCTGGATATCCGGCAGATTCCTGCTTTAAGCCCTATCATTGAGAGCCGAATGGATTTGGCTGTTCAAAAAGGATGTGATGGGGTTGATCCAGACAATCTGGATGGATATGAAAATAAGACCGGATTCCCTCTAACAGGGAACGATCAATTGGTGTTTAATACATATCTGGCCCAGGCAGCCCATGACCGAGGGTTGAAAATCGGTTTAAAGAACGACCTCAATCAAATCCAGGAATTGGTTGATGACTTCGATTGGATTTTGAATGAAGAATGTTATACATACCAGGAATGTGATCAATTGCTGCCATTTCTCGATGCTAACAAACCTGTTTTTGTTATTGAGTATGGGATAACCCCGGCCGATTTTTGCCCTCAGGCCAATCAACAAGGATTTTCTGCTTTACATAAAAACCTGGATTTAGATGCCTACTTTACCGATTGCCTCAAATTTTCTTCCCAGTAATTATTGTCTCCGAGGAGAGGAAGCATGACAAAAACCGATTTTAAGAAAGAGTGGAAATATCTTTATCGGCCATCCAAAACGGAATTTCAGGTTGTTGAAGTGCCCGATATGGCATTTTACAAAGTGGACGGACTTGGAACGCCAGGTGTTGTTCCCGAATATACAGCTGCCATTGAGGCTCTTTATGCCATGTCCTACAAAACAAAATTCTTGAGCAAGAAACTGGAAAAGGATTATGTGGTTCCACCTCTGGAAGGGTTATGGTGGGCGGATGATATGACGACTTTTACAACGGCTCGAGATAAAAGTCAATGGCATTGGACAATGATGATTATGACCCCGGATTGGATCACTGAAGAAATGGTGGATGAATCCCGGGCAGAGGTTTCAAAAAAGAAAGACATGCCCTCGCTGGCGAAGCTTCGCTGGGAGGTTTACCAGGAAGGTCTATGTGTTCAGATCCTTCACCTGGGATCGTATGATGATGAAGGACCGGTTTTGGCTAAACTGCATGAAAAATGGATGCCGGAACAAGGTTATACATTTAACGGTTTGCATCATGAAATATATCTCAGCGACCCCAGAAGGGTAGAACCCGAAAAATTAAAGACCATTCTCCGCCAACCGATCTGTAAACTCTAAGGAAAATCTCTATGACAGAACCTTTTATCATCCCAAGCTTGAATATAGAACGACTGCTGCTGAGAGCATTTGAGAAGGATGACCTTGAACCCTTCGCTGCCATGGTTTCGAACCTGGAGGTAATGCAATGAGCAACCTATGATGGAACCACGATAACCCGAGCCCAGGCCTAGAATTGGCTGTGTTTAATGCTGGGCACTGGCATATGCGCGGTTTTGGTATTTGGGGAATTGAAGAGAAATCATCAGGAGAATGGATTGGACGGATCGGCCTTCAATTATTGGATTGGTTCGAGGATGTTGAATTAGTGTGGATGTTGGCTAAATCAGCCTGGGGAAAAAGTTTTGCCTCGGAAGGGGCCAGGGCTGCCATTGATTACGGCCTGAATACATTAGATTTACCCCGCATTGCAGCGGTCATCCGCCAGGAAAACAAACCATCGATCTGCTTAGCAGAACGCCTTGGGATGGAAATGGAAAAAGAAGTTGAACGCCAGGAAATCCTTTTTTACTAATATGTGATTAAGAGGGAGTAAAGAACCTCTTTCTTTAGACCTTCCCCGATACCCCGAAATTTAGCATGGACACATTGTGAATTAAATCACAATATTAACGTTGCATAAGATCCCGGATAAATAGAATCTGGCTTTAGGTCAGAGGTGTATACTGTGGTTCTTATAAATTTCACAAACTTACCTGGAGGTAGATTATGGCGGTTGAAAGTTATCCCAAGTTCTACAAAAAAGTGCAGGCAGAGATGGGCGCTTATGGAAAAGCCAACCCTGATATCATGACCGGTTTCACCATGCTTCATAAAGCTGCCGGAACCGACGGAGCTCTTGATGCAAAAACTAAAGAACTAATGGCGTTGGCAATAGGAATCACGGTACGCTGTGATGGTTGTATTGCTTTCCATGTCCATGATGCCCTCGAAGCCGGCGCTACCGAGGACGAGATAGTGGATACAATTGGTGTTGCGATCATGATGGGTGGTGGACCAGCAGTAGTGTACGGTTCTGCAGCACTGGAGGCCCTCAAGCAATTCCAGCTTGATAAATAATCAAAAAAATGGTATTTGTTAAAAAAACGCCAGAAGAGGGAATTTCCTTCTGGCGTTTTGCCTTTAATGTACAATAAGATAAAGAAATCTCTTCATAGATCGATGTAAACAACCAGGGGCAGCAAAGTCAGGAGGTAATACCATGAATGACTTGTTAATGCTGAATAAGTACTTTCCCGAAGGGAATCTTGAAGGGGGCATTGACCTGGCAAATCGGCTGGGTTGGGGGATCTCTGTCCAAATGGCGGGTGATGAATATGTTGTATCGAGCGGGGATGAACCGATTCTAAGAGCAGAACATAAAGACGCTTTACAGTCTTTTATTTATGGGTTGGGTTTGGCATATGCAATTCTTCCGGAGAAGGTATTTATCTCCCTGGAAAAAGCCCTCAAAGATTTATGAAATTTGATGTTAATGAATCACTAACAAGGAGCCATCCATGAAGAAAAATCAAAACCAAGTCCGACATTCATCATCAAAATTATTTATCGTGGTCAGTTTATTGATTTTGCTCAGTCTGGCCTGTAATTTGCCATCGATGGCGAAGTCAGTCGGGGGTCCTGATGAGACCGCCCGGATCGAGCTCAGCGTCCGGGAAACAATGGCAGCTCTGGATGGGGATGTGGTCTCGGATGCAGAGGATCAGTCAGGTCAGGATCCGGATAATCCTTCAGAAACCCCAGAACCGGATACCACCGATACCCCCACCCTGACACCTACGGTTACTGATACGCCCGCTCCGGACGTGGCCATGATTTATGCTTCGGCCAATACCAACTGTCGAACCGGGCAGGGCACTGTATTTCAATGGCTTGTGACCTTACAGGAAGGGGAAGAATCAGAAGCGGTTGGTATTGATACCGATGGGGATTACTGGTACATCCGCCGGCCGGATAACACTTCTCAATTCTGCTGGTTGTGGGGTAAATATGCCACGCCTTCTGGACCATGGGAATCTCTCCCAGTCTATACCCCCCAACCAACACCCACCCCCGGAGCTGATTTTAAACTTACTTATGTTGGGATTACTCAGTGTACGTCGAATTGGTTAGTACAATTCCAAATCGATAATATTGGTTCCCAAACGCTTGAGTCCTGGAGGTCAAAAGGGACGGACAATTCCGGATCGCTAGTAAACTCGGTAAATAAGCAAGATAAATTCTATCACTTTGATCACTGCAATATACTTTCTTCACAGAATGACCTGACACCTGGTGAAGGATCCTATTTGAATGTAATATTCAGTGATGATTCCTCAGGACATAACCTCGCAGTAGACATCAGAGTCTGCACAGAAAACGGGCAGGGGGGTGATTGTTTCAACAAGATCTTTGATATAACACCTTAAGAATGTGTTCAAGCAGATCTTAGGGATAAGTCTCCGCTAGTAATGTCTGGATGGTTGCCTCAGTTTCCTCATGGGCACCTTCTCCGATATGCACATAGCGGAGATTTCCTTTTTTATCCACCAGGTACAAGGTAGGCCAGTAGCGTGTATTGTATGTCCGCCAGGTTTTGCCGTCGTTGTCCTGTGAAACCGGATATTCTATCCTGAGTTCAGTTACAGCCTGTTTGAGATTATTCAGATCCTTTTCATAAGAAAATTCAGGGTAGTGGTTGCCAATGACAACCAAGCCTTGATCATGATATTCCTTATGCCATCCCCTCAACGAGGGAATTACGTTTTTGCAATTAATTCAACCATAGGTCCACATATCCACTAGAACTACCTGCCCCCGTAAATCAGCCAGGCGTAATGGCTCATCTGTGTTGATCCAGACCTCGTTTTCTAGTTCTGGAGCTGGCCCCAGGCTCTGTAATGTTAGTTCCCCTTGACTTGCCTGGCTGATGCAGCCGGTCAGGACCAAGATCATTCCGATCAATATTATGAACTTTTTCATTAGCAACCTTTTTCCCAGTAATTATTTAAGTTGTCTGAACAAGTACGGGTTACAATAAAAATAATGTTATTTAGTGAGGATTAATAGACGATGATAGACGTGGTAAACATTACAAAGAAATTTTCCTTGATCACAGAACAATGGGATCCCAAGGTAATTGCCCAATTAAATGATTACCATTTGAAGATTGCCAAGATCGAAGGTGAGTTTGTCTGGCACAGCCACCAGGAGACGGATGAAATGTTCTTGGTCGTAGATGGCGAACTGGACATTTACATGAGAGATGGACTCCTGCATCTTAAGCCGGGAGAATTATGTGTCATCCCCAAAGGGGAGGAGCATAAACCAGCCGCAGTGGGGGAATGCCAGATCCTGATGGTAGAACCTGCCGGCACCCTTAACACTGGTGACGCCGGTGGAGAAATGACTATCGAGAAAACCGACTGGATATGAGCAAGTGATAAACTCCTAAATATCAAGGAAAAACCAATGATAGAACTTAGCACCCACTGGAAAGAAGTACTTCCTGAAGCGTGTATTGGACTGCTGGCAGTAAAGAACGCGCCCAATCAAAAAGATCACACGGATCTAAAATTAACCAGGAAGAAATTGGAAAACGAATTGAAGTCAAAATACGGGGGAATGGATCGCAAGTCACTGCGGGAAACCCCAATTTTTGCAGCATACGATGCTTTCTATCGGCCCTTCAAGAAATCCTATCATGTCCAACTCCAGCTGGAATCCATAGTATTCAAAGGTAAATCGATCTTTTCTCCCTCTGCTCTTGTGGCGAGCATGTTTATGGCTGAGTTGAAAACGGGATTATTAACAGCGGCTCATGATCTGACGGCTCTGACGCTGCCTCTGGTGGCGGATGTGGCAGTGGGAATTGAAACTTATCAGCGGCTGGACGGGTCAGACCAGACCCTTAAAGAAGGTGATATGTATATTCGGGACCAGGAGGGCATCCTTTCCTCAGTGATCTACGGTCCGGACCAACGTACCCAAATCCTCCCGGATACTAATCAGGCGGTTTTTACAATCTATGGCCCCCCTGGGATATCCATGGCTCAGGTCCAGGGACAGCTGGAGGTCCTGGAATCTTTTATCAAAATATTTTCTTCCGAAGCAGAACGATCTTTACTGGTCGTTCTTTAACGGGGTCATATAGATAAACGCCAAAACTTCAGCAGGATCTTGTCCTACAACCTTTACCCCAGCTTGAATAATCGAACAGCATGACCGGTTCTGGCAGATTCGTATAATGCCAAAGCGGTCCGGACATGATTCCTGGTCTCCTTTAAGTTGATCAGGGTGGGGTTGCTGTCCAGGATAGCGTTCTGCAGATCTTCCACTTCCCCGAGATACAGTGATTTCTTGGGGACCTGAATCTCCCTCGATTTATCCTTGTGATCCGTGAAAATCACTTGGGGTTTTCGGTCCATATTCGCGAAAGGACGGGAGATATTCAGCCTGCCCTCTGTACCCACGATCTCTAAAAATGTGTGAAGAGGATTGTTGAACGAGCAGGAGATCTGGGCTAATACTTCACCATTCTCTGTCTTGAAGCCCATCTGCCCGGCAAACACTTCGTCAATTCCAGTAGGCCCAAGTTCCTCGGATCCGTAGACCCAATCTGGCGGCCCTCCCATCAGGAACTGGGTATAACTGAGGGGATAGATCCCCACATCCCACAGACAGCCACCTCCGAATTCCGGGACCATGCGCACATTCAGGCTTTCAGGTTTTCGGCCCTCTGGACCCATCTTGAAGTCAAATGTGCCCCGGATCAGTGTGACCTCTCCCAACTTTCCTTCTTGGACCCAATTCTTGACTATCTTAGTTTGGGGGTGGTGGCGGTACATAAAAGCCTCAGCCGCAACTTTGCCGAACTTATCCCTGGCTGAGATCACCGCGTCCACTTCATCCAGAGATAGGGCGAATGGCTTTTCACATAAAACATGAACGCCTTCTTCGAGTGCTCTAATAGTCCATTTTGCGTGGAGGTGATTGGGCAGACCGATATAGACTGCATCCACCTCTCCACTTTCCAACATTTCCTCATAACTGCCAAAAGCCTGGGGAATTTCCCAGTCTTGGGCGTAATTTTCTGCGCTTTCCAATGAGCGGCTGGCTACAGCAGTCAATTCTCCCCGCTTAGCCTCACGGATGGCAGGTATTAACGCCTGGTTGATATTTGCGGTGGATAATAGTCCCCATCGAACGGTATCCATACTTGCTCCTTAAATTATTGTGTTCCCTTCTATTGTAACTATCTAATTTGATATAATGTTGTTTCTAATCTTAAAATTATGAAAACATCAAAAAGAACACTCGTTTATCTGGCTGCGGCGGTATGGTATATCGGCGGAATTATGCTTCTACGCG